>SYOC01000421.1 GCA_005804965.1 Pseudomonadota bacterium | reverse complement strand
CGAACGCGCAGAGAACGTGGCGCGGTTCGTCGATGTCAATTTGCAATTGCTGTTGGACCTGCCTGCCGGTGCGACCGAGCAATGGCATCCGCTGGTCGTGACTTCCGGCGACGACGACCTCTTCGCCGAGCGCTATGGTACCGCCACGCACGAGAACGTGGTGCAGTTCCTGACTTTTGATAAGGAGAACTCTAATTCTATCATTTCGTGCCTGCGGGTAGCGCGTGAAAGTGCGCGCTCGGTGCGCGAAATCATCTCCTCGGAGATGTGGGAGCAGGTGAATACCTTTTACTTGATGGTCACTGATCCTGGGGCGAGCGAGCGGGTCTCCGACGCACCCTACGATTTCTTCCGTGAGATTAAAATGGCGAGTCATCTTTTTGAGGGACTGGCCAACGCGACTATGTCGCATGGCGAAGGGTGGCATTTCTGTCGCTTGGGTCGGTTATTGGAGCGGGCGGACAAGACGTCGCGCATTCTAGACGTGAAATACTTCATTTTGCTGCCTTCGCCAGATGATGTCGGCACGCCGTTCGACGATATCCAATGGGCGGCGGTGCTGCGCTCGGCCAGTGCCTTCGAGATGTACCGCAAGCGTCATCACCACCTGACGCCAGATAATATCGTAGATTTTCTGCTTCTGGATCGAGAATTTCCCCGCTCTTCTCACTATTGTCTGATTAAAGCCGACGAGTCCCTCCATGCCATTGTCGGCTCACCAGTCGGCGCGTTCTGCAATTCCGCCGAGCAGCATCTGGGCCAGCTTCGCGCGGAACTCGCCTATGCCCAGGTCCAAGACGTCATCAGCCAAGGGCTGCACGAGTTTGTCGATGCCTTGCAAATTAAGCTCAATATCGTCGGCGAGCACATCTTCTCGACCTTCTTTACCTTGCAGCCGGTCGGTGGAGCGGTTACGTTGGGCAGCCGCAGCCAAGTTGCCATCAGCGACGGGCAAGCCTAGCCTCAGCCGCGCACCTGCCCGGACGCGGTGCGGAAGCAAGGAGTGGAACCGGTGACGTTTTGTTTGGGCATCAATCTACAAGATGGGTTAGTGGGAATTGCCGACACGCGGGTGTTGTCCGGCAGTGAATGCATCTCCGCACGTAAAGTCAGCACCTATGCCAGCGAGGGGCAGACCATGTTCGTTATGACCTCGGGCCTGCGTTCGGTGCGCGACAAGACGCTGACCTACTTTGAGGAAATCATGGCAGAGGAGGGGCAAGAGTTCGACCGGCTGTTCAAAGCTGTGAACGCATTTGCCGGGCAAATCCGTCGCGTGGCGAAAGAGGACAAAGAGGCATTGGAGGAGAGCGGGCTGCACTTCAATATCCACACTCTTCTTGGCGGGCAGTTCGCCAATGATCGCAGCCACAAACTCTATCTCGTCTACCCGCAGGGCAATTGGGTCGAGATCGGCCAAGGCACGCCGTATCACATCATCGGTGCTTCGGGCTATGGCAAACCCATTCTTGATCGTACCTTGCAGCATCATGACTCGATGCGCTTTGCGCTCAAAGTCGGCTGCTTGGCGTTCGATTCGACGCGGATTAGCGCGGCGGATGTCGATTTTCCTATTGATGTTATTTTGTATGTCAAAGACTCCCACCGACTGGTCGAACATCGCTACGAGAAGAACGACCTCCTCGATATGTCCACCGTGTGGCAAGAACAACTCCGCCGCTCCGTACACGAACTCCCCGCCACGAGTTTGGAGCGCATTTTTACTGGACTCGATACGCGGAGCACAGTGTTAGTGTAGAGCCGAAAACGACGGACAGGCGCATGATTTTCGAGATTGCCCACACGATGACCTATAACTACAGCGTTCCTGTCGGACTGAATCCCCACGAACTGCGCTTGCGACCACGAAGCGATGGCACGCAGCGCATCCAACAGCTTACCTTGAACATTGATCCACTCCCGGTTGGGAGGGCAGAGGGGAGGGATGTTGAGGGGAACGATGTGGAATCGGTGTGGTTCGCCGACTCTACCGCGACGCGGCGCTTGCAGATCGCGAGTCGCCTCACGCTTGAGACCCTGCGCGACAACCCTTTTGACTTCATTCTTACCGACCCAGCCACAGTGCGACTGCCGGCGTCCTATGCGCCGGAGATCCGCCCAGCCCTGGAGTCGTATCGCGTGGTGAGCGAACACGACGCCTCACTCTATCAATTTGCTCGTTCCATCGCTGCGGATGTGAAGCAGGAGCCTTTGGCGTTTCTCGGGCAACTCAACACCCGCATTTACGAGCGGACCACCTACGTGACACGTGAACAAGGCGAGCCGCAGTCGGCAGCCGCGACGCTGGCGCAAAAGCGTGGTGCGTGTCGCGACCTTGCCGTGCTGTTCATCGAAGCCTGTCGGGTGATGGGGTTTGCCGCGCGGTTTGTCAGCGGGTACACCGTCGGCAAAAGCGTGTTCGCCGCGACCATGCATGCCTGGGCAGAGGTCTATCTTCCTGGCGGTGGTTGGCGCGGGTACGACCCGACCAATGGGTTGGCCGTTGCCGACGAGCATGTCGTCGTCGCCGCCGGAAGAATCCCGCGCTTAGCTGCACCCGTGACCGGGAGTTTTCGCGGGCTAGGTGTCTTTAGTTCGTTGCAAGTGGCGTTGCAGGTGAAGTGTCGCGAGGCCGAAGTGCCACAGGTACAGATTGAGCAGTAGTGCTCTGCTTTCAACTCAGCGAAGCCTGGCAGCAGTTCGCCGGGCAATTCCTTACCGAGACATCATGACTTTTGACCTTCAGCAAATCCTGGCCAGCAAACGCTCCTTTCGCCACGCACTCGCGGCCCGCGACATCAAGGAAAAACTACGGATGCTCGACTCCTTGTGTGAGCGTGCCCTTGCTCTGCGCATTGCCCGGCCAACCGCCCAGGCAAGTAAGGATGAAGGATCAGACCTACGAGACCGAACAAAGGCGTTTGCGCTTTATGGCGTAATTTCAAATTCGTAATTGTCTCGCGCTAGTTGCCGCTAATCGTGAGCTGATCGCCCGCTTCGAGAAGAAGATACAGGCCACACTCGCCCGTGTGTGGGGGGAGGATGGACGGCTAGTCCCAGAGATTGAGTCGTGAAAGCGAGTGGCCCCAGGAACCGAGGATCTTACTTCTGAGTTGTCCAGAGGGTTACACGCGCAGCAAATGGGCAGAAACAGAGGGAGCATCCCAGGCCGTCATTCCCGCGCAGGCGGG
>SYOC01000420.1 GCA_005804965.1 Pseudomonadota bacterium | reverse complement strand
GGGACAGGAGGCACTGAGCACCAACCCGGAGTTCTTGAGAATTATTGAAGCGGCACGGAGGGAAATTCGGGCAGGGCAAGCTCCTTCTTTATAGTGAAGGAAACAGCGCATCGCGGCGAGGCGAACGTGCAGTACTCAGCCGAGGTGGTAGCACCTTCCTCGCCTCTTGCTGCTTTTCTCTTCCTCGACAATAATAACGGCAGGAGCAAGAATCATGATCACCATGCCCAAGGAACTTCAAGAGATGGTACGTACATCTCACGGCCAATCCGTCCGTCTCGCTGACCCGGATACTCACGAAGAATATATCGTAGTGCGGGCAGATGTGTACGACCAGCTGCAAACGCGGCTCTACGATGATGCGCCCCTGACGGACACAGAAAAGCAAGTTTTGCTCATCAAAGCGGGATTACGGGCAGGCTGGGACGATCCAGAAATGGATGTCTACAACGAGCTTGATCCCCGCAGACCACTATGAAGGTCCAACGCGGCGACATCGTACTTGTGGATTTCCCGTATAGCGACCAAACGGGCCGAAAGGTGCGACCGGCACTTGTGGTGTAAGCCGATACGTTGAATCAGCGACTTGATGACACCATCCTGGCGCTCATTACCAGCAGTCAACGTCGAAGGATTGGGGCCGCGACGCAATTCGAGATCGACATTACCACAACAGAGGGACAATAGACTGGCTTGAGGCTCAATTCGGTGATCCAATGCGAGAACCTCATTACCTACGATCAAGCCCTCATTCTACGGGTGTTGGGTCACTTGTCTGCCTTAGCAATGCAGCAGATTGATGATTGTCTGAAGGCAGCCCTGGGGATTCTGTAGTGAAAACACCGAGGCGCTGCGGTCTGAGCGCGTGACCGCAGGCGTGCCCTTCCCTTGCTAAATCGGCCCACCCTTAATCTTTTCGAACAGCGTCCGCGTTTCCTCATCCAACACGATGCTTTCCATGACGGCACCGATGGCGGCCTCGGTGTCGAAGTAAGCGAACTTGACGCCGGGGTTGGTGCCGATGCGCCCGCTTTGAATGACCGGGAAACCGTTGGCCGTGAAGTCGGCGATGACCTTCTCGTGGTCCGGCACGATGAAGCCGAGGTGATGCAGCCCTTCTCCTTTTTTGTCGAGAAATTCCTTGTACACGCTTTGACCGGACAGGTGCTGGATGAGTTCGATCTGCGAGTTGCCAGCGTAGCCGATGGCGATGTCCATGTGAAAACCGCCGGGCTTGCCGCGATACACCGCTTCGTAGACGGTCACATCCTTGAAGCGGAAGAAACTCTTGACCCCCATCTTTTCTATGAAGAACCGTTCCGAGGCGGCAAGGTCGTTCACAACGAAGGCGATTTGATGATGTCCGGCAGCGATGTAGGCATAGGGTGATATGGCCATGTATGTTCCTCCTGTTTTTCGTTTTTCATCGTCATCATCCAATTATCAGCTTTAGACACGAACGAACAGAATCGGAGAGTCAGCGAAGCGAAACATCGAAGATAAAAAAGACACGCCCTTCTGTCTCCGCTTCTCCCCGTCTCCGGTTCCCCGATTCATTCTCTGAGTCTCCGTTTCCTCCTGCTTTACCCCTTTTGGCGAAGCGGCTAAGGTTGTGCCTCGCAAAGGATACTGACATGGATTTCAATTTCACCCCCGAAGAAGAGGCGTTTCGTCAGGAACTGCGCACGTGGTTGCAAAGCAACCTCCCGAAAAGTTATGACCCGCAGGAGTTTGATCGCATTGATGCCGAAACCCGCTTCGAGTTTCAACGCGCATGGCAGAAAAAGGCCTACGACGCAGGATGGGTCGGCATCCATTGGCCTAAAGAATATGGCGGCCGCAGTGCCAACCTGATGGAGATGTTCATCTACAATCAGGAGATGTACCGCGCCCATGCGCCGCGTTTCGCTAATATCCTCGGACTCATCATGTCCGGACCGACGGTTTTCCACTGGGGGACGGAGGAGCAAAAGCTCCGCTATCTGCCCAAGATTCTTTCTGGCGAGGAGATCTGGTGTGAAGGACTCTCCGAGCCGAATGCCGGGTCCGACCTCGCGTCTATGCAAACCCGCGCCGAGGAAGATGGCGACCATTTTGTCGTGAATGGACAAAAAGTCTGGACCAGTTACGCCCATTGCGCGGATTTCATCCAGCTTTTCGTCCGCACCGACCCCAATGCGCCGAAACATCGCGGCATCACCTGCTTGATCGTCGATATGAAAACCCCAGGCGTGACCGTGCGTCCGCTGGTGCAAATTACCGGCGATGCCGAATTCAACGAGGTGTTCTTTGAAGATGTGCGTGTGCCGAAGGCGAACATGCTGGGACCATTGCACGAGGGCTGGAAAGTCCTGGTCACAACCCTGATGCACGAACGTGCCGGTATCGGGTCGGAACTGCCCGTGCATCGGCAACTCGCCGAGCTTGTTCGCATGGCCAAAGCCTTGGAGATTGACGGCAAGCCAGCGACAGAAGACCCAGCCGTGCGCCAGAAGCTGGCACAGTTCGCCATCGAGAGCAAAGCCATCACCTACAACATGTTTCGCGGTTTTAGCAAACGCTTGAAAGGCACGCCGCCGGGACCGGAAGGCTCGATCAATAAGGTGTTCGGTTCAGAACTGAACGGACGCATCGCCATGTTTGCGACCGAGCTGCTTGGTCCCTATGCACAACTCACACAGGGGTCTTCGTATGCCGTCGACAACGGACGCTGGCCACGCGCGGCACTGTGGATCAGGCTGCTGACCATCGGCGGCGGCACCTCCGAGATCCAGCGCGGTATCTTGGGAGATCGCATGTTGGGGTTGCCGAAGGGATAGCAAGGAAGTTATCAGTTTTTAGTCCTTAGTTTCTGATGCGACAAAGGCATTTACCTTCCTCGTCTGGACTAACAACTGACGACTACCAACTAAAAACTCAGACAAAAATAAGGAGGACAGAACAATGGGTAAACTCGACGGAAAAGTGGCGGCTATTACCGGCGCCGGGCGCGGCATCGGACGTGGCATCGCGTTGTTGATGGCCAAGGAAGGCGCGAAAGTGGTCGTCAACGATCTCGGCGGTGATGTCAGCGGCGTGGGCGTTGACCGCGCCCCGGCGCAACAGACGGTGGATGAAATCCAAAGCGCGGGTGGTCAGGCCGTGGCCAACGTAGAAAATATCGCGACCATGAAGGGCGGCGAGTCGCTTGTGCAGACGGCGGTAGATTCATTCGGCACGTTAGACATCCTCGTCAACTGTGCTGGGATTCTGCGTGATCGTATGATCTTCAACATGAGCGAAGAAGAGTGGGATGCTGTCGTCGCCGTGCATCTCAAGGGGCATTTTTGCACGATCCGCCCGGCGTCGGCACTCATGCGGCAAAAGAAGAGCGGGCGCATCATCAATTTCTCGTCCGGGTCGGCACTCGGCGCACCCGGGCAACCGAACTATGCTGCTGCCAAGGCTGGCATTCTCGGTCTGACGTATAGCTGCGCCAATTCGTTGGCAAAGTATGGCATCACTTGCAACGCGATCATGCCCGGTGCCGCGACCCGCATGACGGATACGATTCCCGCCAACTTCGCTCAGCAAATGGGGCTGTCCACCAACAGCGAGGAGGCACAAACTAGCCCCATGGACCCGAACAATGTGGCACCGATCGTGGTCTATCTCGCGAGCGACAACGCGCAGAAAGTCAACGGACAAGTCTTTGGTGCCAGCGGCTACCGGATCGCTTTGTACACTCACATCGTGCCGGAAAAAGTCATCTACAGCCAAGGACCCTGGAACCTCGATCACCTCTTCAAGGTATTTGATAGCACGCTAGGAGACCATCTCACGCCGCCCAGAATGCTGTAAGGCATAGGTTCTGTCCAGCTAATTGGCTCGACTCCCAAGGGGGTTGTGCTATGGTGCTGGCCAGCTGCGCCGCTTCATCGAGAAAATACGCTCGGCGCTAGGCAACAATATTGGAGAGTGGGCACGAGGATCTCGCTCGCATCCTCGTGCCCTTTCTTTTTTGGAAAGGAGAGAGACATGAAGGGCTACAGCAAAGGAACAAGCGCGGTGTTGGCCGCGGCATTCGCCATGATCGTGGCAGGGCCAAGCTGGGCTGACGAGAAAAAGACCGGAGGAGATGTGATTACCGACGGGAAGCAGGTGTCGC
>SYOC01000044.1 GCA_005804965.1 Pseudomonadota bacterium | reverse complement strand
CGGGAAGAGACCTTCGGGGTCGTCGCCCGACAGGGGGACGGCGTCGGTATGGCCAACGCCGGTATTCGTGATCTTGATGAGCCCCGCGCCCTTGCGCGGCGGCTCGACGTCGATCTCGACGATTTCCAGCGGCTTTCCTGGCCCGAAGGCAACTGCTGCACGTGATTTCATGATGTCGCTTCCTTTACTAGCTAACTAAATTTGCCCTCACCGAGGGCACCCTGGTGCCTCTACCGCAGATAGGAGCGGACGATAGAGATGGTCTCGTCAATGGACTTGTTCTGCGAATCGCTCCTGATTTCGCTACTGGGAAACTCTTCCCGCAGATAGCTCTCCAGAACGGTTGCCATCAATCCGTTGACTGCCCCACGAACGGCCGCAAGCTGCTGAAGAATTGCAGGGCATTCCGCACCTGCATCGAGCGCTTGCTCAAGAGTCGCTACCTGACCTTTGATGCGCCGGATGCGCGTCAGGGCTTGCTTCTTTTCTTCCGGGCTGTGTGGCATCGAACACCTCTCTACTTGGGTACACCGCCGCATTATACAATACTCCACCATAGTATATGCGGCCGAACTTCGCCACAAATTCTGTGCTCTTCGAGCACTATTACAGGCTAGTACAGATTTGTTCCCAAGAAGCGCAAAACATTCAAATCAATGAATATTTCTTGCATGTATCGACAGCATCGGGGCAAGTTCAAAACCGGTCAAACTGGAAAAATCTATGCGCAGATAGATATGGCCTATCTAAGCCAACTCATCGAGCTGAAGCTATCAAGATGAGACCGGCTAGGCGACCTGACGACCCGAGTACCGAGCCTTCCTCAGTGCAGGCAACATCTGGCCGTCCCAGTCACGATCGACCGCAACCTGGGCCTGTTCCTGGTTTCGTTCGAGGGCTTCAACGTCCAGATCAGCAATCGCCCATGTCTGCGTGCCGCAAGTCGTCGCGAGAATGCCATCCTCCGGGAATCCGCGATCCATGGGTGCATAGATCGGGTTCTGTCGCGTTGTTGATCAAACGGCGGAAATTGGCCGAAAACGGAGCTGCGCCCCTCACACTGGACGGACCACTCCTGCCATCGCAGAAAATTGGTCGGCGAACGACATCGCCTCGGCGCCGTCGATCTCGAACTGACCTTTGCGGATCATGTGAATCAGCTCAATTCCAGCCAGCACCGAACTGGCGGACCGGAACGATTTGAAGTTGAGCATCGGCCTGGTCACCCGCTTAATAGCGCGATGGTCCTGCTCGACGATGTTGTTGAGGTATTTGACTTGGCGTACCGCAATCCGGACGTCGCGACCAGCGTTGACCTCGTCGATCGCCGCCTTATTGGCACCACTCTTGTCCATCGCGATCTTGTCGGGATTGCCGTTCGCACCCATCGCCTTTTCGAAGAAGCGCTTCGCTGCAGGCATGTCGCGCTTGGCCGTTAGCAGGAAGTCGACAGTCTTGCCCTGCTTGTCGACGGCGCGGTAGAGGTATTTCCAGACCCCTTTGACCTTGATATAGGTCTCATCCATTCGCCAGCTGCCACCGACGGGGCGCTTGTATTTCCGGGCCATCTTCTCGATGAGCGGCAGGAAACGAACCGCCCACCGGTTGATCGACGAATGGTCGACCGACACGCCGCGCTCTTCCATCATCTCCTCGAGGTGCCGGTAACTCAGCGGGTAGGCTGCATACCAACGGATGCAGACCAGGATCACGTCGATAGGAAAACGCATCCCTTTGAAGTTGAGCATATCGATTCGTCCTGGGTTCGGGCGCCGCAGTTTACCCGATTGACCCGTCGACGTTCCCTAATGCGACAGAACCCTTCTAGGAGCGCTAAATGAATGATAGGTCGGATGGGCTTTGTTGCGTAAATCAGGCTCGGCCAGGGTATAAGGCGTAGGTCTGTTAGCCTGAGCAGGATGAAACCAGCTCCACAGAAGTACCGCACGACCAACTGGAAGACATACAACGAAGCCCTCAAGGCCTGCGGCTCGCTGCTCATCTGGCTTGATCCAGTGATGAAGTGGCACGGCAGGCCAAGTGGCAAGCGCGGCCGTAGCCAGACGTTCAGCGACGAGGCGATCCAGTTCTGCCTGAGCATCAAGTGCCTGTTCAATTTACCATTACGCCAGGCCATGGGGATGACGCAAAGCCTGCTGCACCTGGCTGGGCTCGACTGGCCGGCGCCGGACTACAGCACGGTGAGCCGTCGGCAAAAGACGCTGCAGGTTGCCATTGGCGCCGTGCCGACCACGACAGGCTTGCATCTGCTGGTGGACAGCACGGGTATCAAGATGCTGGGCGAAGGCGAATGGAAGACGAAGAAGCATGCTGCAGAGTACCGCCGCCAGTGGCGCAAGGTGCATCTCGGGATCGATGCGTCCACGCTCGAGATCCGGGCCATGGAGGTCACCGACAACAGTATCGGCGACGCACCTGTCCTGCCAGCGCTGCTGGGCCAGATTCCTGCTGACGAGAAGATTGCCAGCGTCAGTGGGGATGGCGCCTACGACACGAAGGACTGTCATGAAGCCATCGCGTTGCGTGCCGCGCACGCCATCATCCCGACCCGTGAGAACGCCAAGCCTTGGAAGGCAAACCGCTGTGGCGCCGATACACGTAATGACATCCTGCGGACGACAAAAAGGCTGGGACGGGCAATATGGAAGAGATGGAGCGGCTACCACCGGCGCAGCCTTGTTGAAACCAAGATGCGCTGCTTCAAGCTGCTGGGCGAACGGGTGATGGCACGCGACTTTGACCGTCAGGTCGCCGAGCTGCAAGTGAGGGCTGCCGTTCTAAATCGCTTCACTCGGCTGGGTACTCCGATTACGGTCCCAGTGTTATAAAACGGACTACAAATAGCGTTAGCTCGGCCTTCGCTCGATTTACGCAACAAAGCCGGCCCAGGCGTAAATCTTTGCAGCGTTCAACAGTGCGCCTTTGTGAAGAATTTCGTTATATTCTTTCTCCTCCTAACGTCGCTGCTCGCGATGAATTTACCCTCGTTCTGAAAGGAAAATCATGAAGGCACTCGTTTATAATGGCCCGTGCGACGTCCAGGTCAAAGACATGCCGGACGCCAAGATTGAAAAGCCGACTGACGTCTTGGTCCGTATCACGACAACTAACATCTGCGGGTCTGACCTGCACATGTACGAAGGCCGTACCAACATGGAAACGGGCCGTATCTTGGGCCACGAAAACATGGGTGAAGTCATCGAGGTCGGCAACGCCGTCGAGCGCGTTAAGGTCGGCGACGTTGTCTGTCTGCCGTTCAACATCGGCTGCGGCTTTTGCGAAAATTGCGAACGGGGCTTGTCCGGCGCTTGCCTCACGGCAAACCCAGGCACGGCCGGGGCTGCCTACGGTTTTGCCGGCATGGGTCCGTACAGCGGCGGCCAGGCCGAACTGCTACGGGTGCCGTTCGGCGATTACAACTGCTTGGTGCTGCCGGAAGACGCTAAGGAAAAGGAAAATGACTACGTGATGTTGTCGGACATTTTCCCGACCGGCTACCACGCTACCGAATTGGCTGGCCTTAAGCCGGGTGAATCGGTCGTGATCTACGGCGCCGGCCCGGTCGGCCTAATGGCGACCATGTCTGCGTTCATTAAAGGCGCAAGCGAAGTTTTCGTCGTGGACACGCACAAGGACCGTTTGGCACTGGCCGAAAAGCTGGGCGCGGTGGCGATCGACGACACCGAAGGCGCCGGCGTCGAGAAGATCTTGAACCTTACCAACGGCAAGGGCGCCGACTGCGGCTGCGAATGCGTTGGTTACCAGTGTTGCGACAAGCACGGTAAGGAAGTGCCAAATCTGACAATGAATAACTTGGTGCAGACGGTCAAGGCCACTGGCGGCATCGGCGTGGTTGGTGTATTCCTCCCACAAGATCCAAAGAGTCCAGACGCGTTAGGAAAGGAAGGTAAAATTGCCTTCGATTTCGGCAATTTTTGGTTCAAGGGTCAGAAGATTGGCACCGGCCAAGCCAACGTCAAGCATTACAACCGTTATTTGGCAAAATTGATCCATAAAGGTAAAGCAACGCCTTCGCAGATCATTTCACATCAGCTTGGACTAGATGATGCACCGACTGCCTATCGGAATTTTGATAAACGTGCGGAAGGGTGGACCAAGGTCGTG
>SYOC01000419.1 GCA_005804965.1 Pseudomonadota bacterium | reverse complement strand
GACTTTTCCTGCTAATCGTCCAGCCATGTTAATCTTCCTTTCTTCTCTTGCTGTTCTACAACAGCCCTGCACATAGCACGGCCAGCTTCCCATCGGCGAGGCCGTCTGCTGATGACAGAGGGTCGCTTTACCTCATCGCCGCGCTCTTTTATCTTTCGCCTGTGTCTCAACTTTCTGCCTCTCATCTGACTGCTACCATCGACCAGCTTCTGTCTGCGCACGAGCGTTTGCTGGTGACACGCTCGGTTGAGACCATTGCCACCAGTCTCGACGCGGTTGTTGCTCGCTTCCTCACGCCCACTTCAGTGGAGCATCAAGAAGCTGTGGCTGGTCTGCCTACAGAAACCGGGCTGTCACCGGAGATGATCCGCCACACGTTGCCGCTGCTATTCGCTACCTATCGATGCGATCATCTGCTGCGCCTGTTACAAGACGAACTGGGTTCTTCTGACGCGCTCGACGAAGGAATACGACTCCCTGGCAAATGGCGCAAAGCTTATGGTCCTTCGCTCGTCACTCAGGTGTTGGCGGGCAACATTCCTGGTGCTGGCCTCGACGGCATCATCTTCGCCCTCTTGGTCAAAGCGGCCACGCTGGTGAAAACCGCCTCGTCGGCCACGCTGCTCCCGACGTTATTTGCTCGCAGTCTCAGCGTAGTTGATCCGGACCTAGGCGCATGCCTCGCAGTCGTCACCTGGCCGGGTGGTCACACCGCTTTGGAAGACATTGCCTTTGCGCGAGCAGAAGTCGTAGTCGCTTCAGGAGCAGAGGCCAGCCTGACGGCTATTCGTACGCGCGTACGCGGTCGGTTCATCGGTTATGGGCACAAGGTCAGCTTCAACGTCATTAGCAAGGAAGCGCTGACGACTGATGTGGCTGATCTCGCCCGTCGCACGGCCTATGACGTTGCGCTGTTCGATCAGCAAGGTTGTTTGTCACCGCAACTCGTCTACGTGGAAACTGGCGGCGTAATCACTCCCCAAGCGTTCGCTGCACTACTGGCGCACGAGCTGCACCACTGGCAGCAGATGCTTCCGCGCGGACGGATCGCCCGGGACGCCAGCTTGGCGATTCGTCGCGTGCGCGATGACGCCGAGTGGCAAGCGCTGGCTGGCGAAGAGATCGTACTGCATGCCAGCAGCAGTGGCACCGACTGGACAGTGATCTACGAGGCTGATCCAACGTTTGCGCCGTCGCCTCTCTATCGCACAGTGCGCGTGAAGCCGCTCGACAACATCGCTCGCCTTGCGTCGCTCCTACAACCGTGGCGGCCCTATCTCGAAGCCGTCGGTGTCGCTGCCCCTCCTGCTAAACGCGAGGCGGTCGCCCAGATACTCGGCCAAGCTGGCATCAGCCGTATTTGCCAGATTGGCACGATGCAGACCCCACCGCTCAGTTGGCGGCACGGCGGGCGACCACGGATCGCGGATCTCGTGCGCTGGGTGGAGAGTGAAGGAGAGTTAGTAATGAGTAGTTCATAGTGAGTAGTCGGCATTCAGAAGGAGCACTGGACACCCAAGACGCCAGCGCACGTGGGAATCTTGCATCTCGTTGGCTACTCATTACGGATCACTGCCTACTAATTACTAACTACTAACCACTGCCTACTTGTCCTACTCGTTGCTGACCCTGGAGCGCTCACGTATGGTGCTCCGCGTATGAGTCAGTTACGCAGCAATTTTCTCCGTCACGTCGCACAAACTTCATCAGAACCGCTCGGCATTGAGGTCGCAAGTGCTCACGGGTGTGTGATCGTAGATAAGAGCGGCCGGCAGTATCTCGACTTGCTCTCTGGCATTGGTGTCGCCAGTGTGGGGCATGCCCATCCCGAAGTCGTCCAAGCGGTCAAACGCCAAGCCGACCGTTATTTGCACACCATGGTCTACGGCGAGCATATTCAAGAGCCGCAGGTGCAGCTCGCCGAACAGTTGGCGCACGTCGCACCGTCACCGTTGTCAGTGACCTATTTCACCAATAGTGGCGCGGAAGCTATCGAGGGGGCGTTGAAGACCGCACGCAAATACACGGGTCGGACGCGCTTTGTTAGCTTTCTCGGCAGCTTTCATGGCGATACCTTCGGGGCGTTGTCCGTCGGCGGCAATCCGCTCTACCGTGTACCATTCGAGCCGTTGCTGCCTACCGTGACCTTCCTCCCCTTCGATGATCTGCAGGCGCTAGAGAGAATCGACGACACCGTAGCAGCTGTGCTCATTGAGCCAATTCAAGGCGAAGGCGGGGTGCGCATTCCCAGCGACGGGTTTCTGCAACGGTTACAGGAGCGCTGTCACGCAGTCGGGGCGCTGTTGATCTTCGATGAAGTGATTACCGGCTTCGGTCGCACGGGTCGGCTGTTCGCGTGCGAGCACTGGCAGGTAGCTCCCGATATACTCGTCCTCGCGAAAGCCCTCGGCGGCGGCATGCCACTGGGAGCGTTCATAAGCACACCGGAGATCATGCGTACGCTCACACACGACCCGCCGCTTGCTCATGTGACAACGTTCGGCGGCCATCCGGTGTGCTGTGCGGCTGGGCTTGCCTCCCTCCAAGTGCTGTTGCGCGACAAACTCCCCCAACGTGCACAGGTCGTAGGGGAAGCGATGTTAGAACGTTTGCGTGAGTTGCTAGGGCTTGGTGGACTGACCGCCGTCCGTGGTCGCGGCTTGTTGATCGCCTTAGAATTTGCTTCGCCAGAAGCCACCAAAGATTTCGTGCAGCGCTGCTTTGACGCCAACGTCCTGCTCGGGTGGACACTGCACCGCGACACGGTTGTCCGTCTGGCACCACCTTTGATTATTTCTCCCGAAGAAATTGACCACGCTGTCACTGTTATGCGCAAGGCTCTACAAACAGTCTGAGGAAACCCCGATGCCCAATCAGTCCTCTTCCACACCACTCACGCCCGCGACGTTTTTCAGCAACAACGTTGCCCCGCAATTCAAGCGTCGCATCGAAGAGCTACAACGCCAAATCCTCGCGCTCGAACAACAGGTGCAGGGTCGTCTCCAAGCGCAAGGCACGGTGCGCATCGTGGTAGAAGGCAATGGTGGGGGCATCTGGCATTTGAATATCGACCAGGGCGAGATGACCGTCTCAGGAGAAGCGGCGTTTGCAACAATCATGACCGTCTATCAGTCACGCGCCTACTTCGATTGGGCAATGATGCAAGCGGCGGACGCCGGGGTGTTTGGCCCAGGCGCGCGTGGCAGTCACGGCGAACTGACCAAGTCGCGGATCGAACGGCTCACAAGGCTCAAAGGACTGTTGCAATTCACCTTTACGCATCTCCCAGACGGGGGAGAGCAAAGCTTTTACCTTCAGCTCGGTACTGGCGAACGTCCGGCAACACCGCAGACCGTACTGACGATGAAAGCCGAAGACGCGCAGAAGATCGCCCGTGGGGAACTCACCCCACATATGGCCTTTATGGGCGGGATGATGAAAGCGACTGGCGATCTCGCCTTGGCCATGCAGTTCGGCGCGGCGATGATGTAGAGATTAGCGTCCCGTATAACGCGGCTGCCGTTTTTCCATGAACGCACGCGGACCTTCCTTAGCATCTTCAGTGGCGAGAATCTCTTTCGCACTTTCATTCTCGAGTTGAAACCCTTCGTCAAGCGAAACGCTGAGGGCACGCAATACGGTTTCTTTGATCTTGCGTACAGCAAGCGGGCCATTTGCCGCAATCTTACGGGCAAGGTCTTCAGCTTTTGCCATGACTTGGTCTGCCGGGACAACGTAATTGATGAGTCCAATACGATGCGCTTCCTGGGCGTCGAACCTTTCACCGACCAGCATAATTTCCATGGCTTTGCTGTAGGCAATCTGCCGAGGCAAACGGACCATCGACCCGGCATAGGGCAGCAGCGACCACTTGACCTCTGTCAATGCAAAAGTCGCATGCTCGGCGGCAACGCGAATGTCTGTCGCTTGAATCAGCTCGCACCCACCGGCCAAACAAAACCCATTGATTGCGGCAATAATCGGTTTGTACAGCGGGAAGCCGCGCAGCGTGGCGATTTGCCCGAGCTTAGGATTGTTGAGCATGCGATGATCCCACTCGTCTTGCGGCGGGCGTGCCCCGGACATCAGCGGCGTCAAGCGCCCCAGGTCGGCACCAGCGCTAAAGGACTTATCACCAGCCCCGGTGATAATGGCTACACGCAACGCATCATCGGCAGCATAATCTTGCCACGCATCGGCGAGGCGGCAGAGCACTTCCGGACTAAACGCATTGCGGCGTTCCGGTCGGTTGATCGTGAGATAGGCAATCCCATCACGTTTTTCATACAGCAGTGCAGATTCAGACACAGAGATCTCCTTTACTTTTTGTTGGCGAGGGTGGTCTCTCCGTTTTTGCGTCGGTTATGCATGCCAACCAACCAGCCGATACTCGCCCATTCGTCATCAACGATGGTGCGCAAGAGTTCCCGGCTTTGTTGGTCTTCTTGGATTTGCTCGACCAGATCCGTTACCGGCTTCATAAAATCCGGCGGATCGGCAAACAGCACCGCAAGCGTCTGGAGCTTTTCAAGATCGGTTTTCTCGGCAGACGCGAAAAGAGACCAGACCTGCTCACGTCGCTCGGGAGAGATGGTGGCCTGTGGCTCTCCACCCAAGGCACGTAAACGCGCCTCAAGCAAGCGTGAGTGCGCAGCTTCTCGTTCCCGAATCGTTTGCAGTCCACCTTTCAACGCCTCGTCGCCAGAGAGTTCGATCCACCGCCCGAGATATTCGGCCACAAACCCTTCGCTACAACGATACTCGTCGAGAAGATGCATAATCCGCTCTTGTTCGCTTGGCCGTTCTTTCCCCTGGTATCCGCCGTACACCTGTCGTCGTGGTGTGAGACTCATGTGTTTGCTCCTTAGTCCTGAATTTCCTGAGAGACAACCTTTCCCCAAGCAATAATCTTCGTCGGCGTAATCCGCACCATCGAGTTACGGGCAAAAAAGAGCGGCATCGTGCGATATTGCGGATAGCGCTCGCGCAGCAAAGCCAGCGCCGCATCGTACTCGGCTTCGTCTTCCACCAAATGAGTGGAGCCAGAGACAAGCACATAAGCGAGCTGGGTCCAGTCATCGCTGTAGTCGTCGATGACCAGCGCCGCTTGGGGATTCTCCAACATATTGCGAATGCGTTTCAGCGGCTTGCCCGTCGGTTTTTTCGGTTTCTCGTCCACCACGAAATAGAAACACGCGCCGTCAAAGGCATAACAGAAGGGAATGACGTGCGGCTGGCCGTGACGATCCGCCGTCGCCAGCCGCGCTACAGAATGGGAAAGAATAAAGCGTCGCACCGGCTCAGCAATGACGAGAGCCTGTTCGTTAGCCACGGAGATCTCCATGTGGATCGGGAAATACGTTGCCAACCGTCTCACCACCGCCGCGAAATGCGTCGTGCGCTTCACGATAGATGCGCTCGGCCTGCCCGGCGTAGCGCGGGGAGAAATGAAACACCACCAACTTGTGGGCTGCCGCCGCACGGGCCAGCAAACCCGCCTGCCGCGTGGTGAGATGATGGCGCTTGGTCGCTTGCTCTTCGTCCTCGTCTAAAAACGGCGACTCGCAGAAAAACACATCCGCACCAGAGGCAAGCTCAGCGATGCGGGCAGCATTCTCCGGGCTATAGAGCGTGTCCACCACATAGGCGAGCTTCTGGCCACGCGTTTCTTTGACAAGCTGACCACGCAGCATCCCCAAAGAAAAGTCGCGTTGCTGCTCCACTCCGTCTTTCCCGCGCCAACGCGCCGTCACGACGAAGTCATCGGCGGCCTGCTCGCGCAACGCACGTTTGAGTTCGCCCAGCCACGGCCCAGTCTGCACCGCCATACTCGCTAACAGGTCGGTATCAACATTGAGGCGACTTTTCTCTTCCAGGGCGAACCCAAGCGAAAAAATCTTGTGATCGAGATGGGCCGTGCGCACGAGGAAGGTTTCCTCTTCAAGAACGACGCCGTTGACAAAAGGTAGGTCCGGCAAAGCCTCGGGACGAAAAGCCTGCGCGGCGGGAAACACCGCTCGGCGAATGCCGGTGGGCGCAACTTCTACCACTTCAAGAGCGAAGCTGTAATTATCCACCAAGTTCCAGGTATAGCCACGGAGCTTGCCCTCGACGCAGTCAATGATACCCGGCGGCCCGCAGAGGACGAGGGTCTTATCGCGAGCCAGAAACGCACGCAGCAAGCGGTCAAAACCGATGAAGTGATCCATGTGACAATGCGACACGAAGACGTGCGTTACGCGGAGCAAATCCGCGAGCGGCACCGCGTCGTTCTGTCCTAAGTCGAAAAGCAAGGCGCGCCCCTCCCAGTGCAGATGAATGTATAAGCCCGGGTCTCCGAACGGACCATTGACGAGATGGGCAGAAAAAGCTGGATTCATGAGCGTAGGAGCAACAGCGGCACGGATCGGTCAGTGTGGGAGGGAGATGGGAAAAAGTGCGGCCTTACGGTTGGCGCTTGAGCACGACAAAATGGTCTTTCATCCGACTGACTTGGTCTTGAATGGACGCGAGATGACGGCTGTCTTTCAAGACGTGGAACACGTCCAAGTCTGACGCCTCGCGTCGCCCTTCCGCGCTTTCGCGGACAGCATCAATAATTTCGTGGATGACGCGCGGAATTTCCCGTTGCGGAATGACGAGGTCACCACGGCCAAGAGCACCGCCCCAGTGGGAAGCGTAGGGTCGCAACACGTTGAGGATTTTTTCGGTCACGCTTTTTTCTGTCATTGCTTCGCTCCTGCTCCCCAGCTCCAACTCCGTGAGTCGTCATTATCCTGGTTGCCCTCTGCCATTGCAAGCTAACACGCGCCAGTTGCCGACGAGCATTTCAGTTTTCGTACTTTTTGCCGAGTTCTAAGGCTTCAGACACGCCGAGCAGCGCGGTCATCTCACCGAAAGCTCCTGGTTCCATACTGTGTGAGATGGCCCCTGACTGTTTGAGTTCGCGCATCAGGTCGCGCCAGCGCAAATAAAACGCCATGAGCGGTCCCGAGTGAATCATCAGTTTGAAGCCCATCTTTTCCGTCTCATGAACTGGCAGCAGCTGACCATTATACAGGAGCGGCACATCGCTAAGCTCGCTCACGTAGCGCTGCATGTCGTCAAGCGTGCGGATGCCATCGACAAAGATGAGATCGGCTCCGGCCTCTCGATACGCCCGTGCACGGGTAGCCACGTCCTCCCAACCGTTGACGGCCAAGGCGTCAGTTCGGGCAATAATCACCAAGTCTTTCTTCGCGTCGCAGGCAGCCCGCACTTTCGGCACCATTTCCGCCAGCGGAATGACCTGCTTGCCAGCGAGAAAGCCGCAACGCTTCGGCCACACTTGATCCTCGATATGCAGCGCCGCCGCACCAGCAGCTTCGTACTCGCGCACTGTGCGGTACACATTGACAGGGTTGCCGTAGCCAGTGTCAGCATCGCAGATCAGAGGGACATCTACGGCATTGGCGATATAGCGCACATTCTCAACCATTTCGGCCATGGTTAATAAGCCGACATCTGGGAAGCCACGCGCCGCTGCTGTGCCGAACCCGGTCATGTACAGCGCCGCGAACCCGGCGGCTTGTGCGATCTTGGCCTGAAATGCATCGAACACGAACGGAGCAACGACCATAGTTGCTCCGCTCAGCATGTGCCGTAAGCGTTGGCCAGGGTGCGACATGGCTTCCTCCTTTTTTCGCTTGAGCCGCGTCAGACCTCTTACGACCAGAGATCGGCAATGGCAATCGAAACCTCTGGCAGCAAGGACAGCACCAGCCGTTCATTATTTGCCGGTTGTAGCCTCTGACGATATCCGTCTTTGCTCGGTTGAAGATACACTTCCACGCGCTTTGCCCGCAGGTCAATCAACCACGCTTCAGGAATGCCGTACGCAGCGTACAGGGGAATCTTCACCTCTCGATCATACCGAGCCGTGGTATCGGCAACTTCGATAACCAGGAGCACATCTTCAGGTAGAGGATGAGACTTTTCATAGAAATCATCTCGCGGACGCAGAAGAGCAATATCTGGTTGAGGCTCAGACCGCTTCCCCAAGCGCACGGGATTTTGTAGGGCAATCACTGCTTTGTTGCCGACGGCCCGACTCAAGAGGGTATTGAAGCGATTCACTTTGCCAGCATGTGGACTTCCAATCGGTGGCATATCGACTAACTCCCCTTCGATCAGTTCAACGCGATCATCTTCACCAAGAATGCCGCTTTCCCCCATTTTGTGGTACTCATCGACCGTAAACAGATGCGGCTGAACGACAGCGGTCGTGGACTGCATCATGATGTTCTCCTCAGAGCTGCTGAAGCCAGTGGGGCTATTTTCACAAAGACTGGATAAACGACAGAAGCGCGGCGGTGCATTCCTTCACCCGATCAAGATAAATTTCGTGGCCGTGGCCGTTGATCGTAACGATTTGCGCACCAGGAATCCGGTCGCGGATCATCACCGACTCAGTCAGCGGCAGGAGCGGACTCCGTGTCGGCGCGAGCACCAACGTAGGCACTATCACTTGCTCCAATATGGGCTCAACATCCACGCTTGGTACCAGACGGCACAGCCCCTGCAGGACGTGGGTGCGGGTTTTCCCCCACTCGTTGAGAATCCAGTCGATTCTTGCTTGATTGACGTTCCCAACTCCCAGGCCACCGCCTTGTCCCAATAAGGCTTTGGCCCAGCCAGCCGCACCTAGTTTCCCCAACGCCGTGTGCCAGTCTTCGTGTCCGACCGCGAACAGGCGTTGGATGTGTGGACGAATGGCGGTCGGCGTCGCGCAAAGCGTTAAGCTCTTGAAGCGTTCCGGCCAGCGCGTGGCAAAGGCAATACCAAGAATTCCGCCGACGGACTCACCGACGTAATGGACCTTGTCGAGGCCTTGGGCATCGAGAAAGCCTTTCATGTCGTTAAGCAGGTCCTCGACTGACCAGACATAATCTGCTCCCGGATCGGCAGATTGCCCATGACCGCGCATATCGCGCCGCAGCACGCGATACTGGCCAGCCAACGGCGGCACCCAGTGATACCAGAACTGCGAACTGCGCCCGAAGCCGTGCTGAATCCAGATCGTTTCCGGCGAGGTCCACGGGTCGGTAAAATCATCAACCTGATAGTACATTTCGTAGTTATTTGCGCTCACGGTAGGCATGAGAGGCTCCTTATGAAAGATGTTCCGTTTGTGCTGATCCCTGCGGCAGGCGCTGCAGCGGGTACTCTCACCATTCAGTACGAGCTGGTGCGACTACGCCTGAGCGCGGAGTATGGGCAAAGCGCTCTTGTTCGATCAAATCTTTTTCAAGATAGCGCTGAAGGAGCTCCGGGGCTTGTTGTAGGAGCTTGAACTTATCCTTGAACACTTCCTCGCGTACCCATTCCCCGCGAATCCAGCAATCGAACGAGGCTTCGTCGATAAAGTTGAACTCAAGAATGCGTTCGTTAGCAGGCGTCCCAGTAACGATGGCACGCAGAGCATGCCCGGAATCAACGATGACACCGGAAGCCTGCGGCGGCAGCGGCAATCCGCGTTTAATGCGGTCGATCTCTTTGGCGGGAGAGTGTTCTGCAAGCAGCGCGAGATAGGCCCATTCCCCAGGGACCAGCGTCGCTTGCGCCAAAAGTTTTACGTTGAGATCGGTCAGATGCTCGCGGGCTTGTTCTTGGTCGTAATCTTCGACGGTGCGAAAGAACTGCGCACCGGCAGGGGCGGAACGGGCCTGTGGCGCAACTTTTTCTTTGCTTTTTCCTTGCTCAACCCACCAGCGTTGCTCACGCTGTTCGCGCTGCTCGCGGTTGTCACGGACGGGCGGACGTTTCTCTTGCGTTGCCATCGACCCTCCACTTGGGCGTTCGGATCGGCTCATGATACGGCATTCCTGCCATGAAGGAAGCAAGTTCTGCGTCCGCAGACCACCTGCGAGATCACCACCTCGCGTCTAGTTTGGCAGATGATAGGAAAATCCCGCCAAGATAACGCTAGAATTCAGTCCGTCGTTTTCTTCGTAGATGCCAGCATTCGACATGTGACGGAAACGCCATTCCGCGCTGATCGACACATCTTTGTTGATGAAATAGGCGAGGCCCACCCCGGCGGTTTCCATGAACGTAAATTCTCCGCCCAGGTCGAGACCCCGCAGATCTTTGTACATGATCCCAGTACCGGCGGTCACATAAGGCGCAACCTTACCACCCAAATCGAGGTAGTAGGTGAACATAGGGAGTCCCAGCCCAAATTCGTTCGAACCCGAGATACGCTCACCATCACCGGACCTCTTCTCTTTCGTCGAAGTGATGACTCCGGCAAATGGCTCAATGCCAATCTCAAACGCACCTGCTGGCAAAAACCAGGGCTTCCCGTTGAAAAGCGTATAGCCGATGTGGAGATGGATAGGGACCATTTCAACGTCCTTGTCATCAAGGCCAAACGTATAACCGGCGCGGGTGCCGAAGGTCCAGGTTCCGGCTTTCGGCAGCAAACCATCGGCCAATGCCGAAGACGCCGTCCACAGTAGTACGCTTGCCACCACTCCACCAAGAACCCGCCAATTCCACCGCAGCCATTTCGTCATGCTTTTTCCTCCTCGTCAGTAGTGCCGATAACCGCTCAGCTCCTATCGCACGGCGCGGCATTTGACAACCGCCTAGCCGACAGTGCGCAAAGGCGTCTCGACGAAGTCTTTTGCGCCTTCGTCCCAAGCGTAGGCACGCAACACTTGCACCGCACGCTCGTAGATGGAAATGACAATGTACGCGGTGTCGGGATACGAAGGTTCGTCGCCGAACATCGCTTGGCGCTTATCCTCGGCGGAAAAATAGGCGTCATG
This sequence comes from Pseudomonadota bacterium, assembly GCA_005804965.1. Taxonomy (GTDB): domain Bacteria; phylum Desulfobacterota; class Binatia; order Bin18; family Bin18; genus SYOC01. Next base: position 3,729 of record SYOC01000419.1, on the reverse strand, counting down.
GTTGGGATGCGAATGATAAAAAGCGGCAAGTACCGCTTTGCCGCGATCGACCTCGTGCAACACCGCAAAAAGCTCTTTCGGGTCCATGAAATAGGCGATAGTGGCATCACGCGGAAACTGCTGTGGGTCTTTCGCGTGCATAGCGTTCTGGAGGTTGGCAATGCGGCGCACTTCTTCGGCCCCTTCACGGATGAGAATGGCGCCACAACATTCGTCGGGAAACGTCGCTTGCGCGTGTCGCCCAATCTCTTCCCAAGTCTGCGCGGAAATCTGCACCATGACGACTCTCCTTTTCCCTTCGATGCAATAGGCAGCAGCGAAGAAGACCGCTAGATTAGGCGAGCACGATCATCTTGGAAATAGCCGTAGGAGGAAGAACCATGAAAGAATTCAAAGAGAGGGTGGCCGTCGTCACCGGAGGGGCGAGCGGCATCGGGCGCGCGATGGCCGAGCGCTTTGCCACAGCTGGTATGAAAGTGGTCCTCGCTGATATCGAGGAAACCGCACTGCGCCAAGCTGAACAAGAAATGCAGGCGGCTGGTGCGACGGTGTTAGGTGTTCAGACTGACGTGGCTAAAGCAGAATCCGTCGAAGCTCTGGCACGCAAAACCTTGGAGGCGTTCGGCGGCGTGCATATCGTCTGTAACAACGCCGGCGTCGGCGGCGGCTTCGGCCCGACGTGGGCGCAGCCGCTGCAAAACTGGGAATGGGCCTTTGGTGTCAACTTGTGGGGCGTCATTCATGGCATTCGCACGTTTACCCCGATCATGCTCAAGCAAGAGACCGAGGGCCATATCGTCAACACCGCTTCAATGGCAGGGCTGATCTCCTCGCCCTTCATGTCGGTTTACGATGCGACAAAATTTGCCGTCGTGACCATCTCTGAGTCGCTCCATTTAGAACTGGCGATGCAACGCGCCAAGGTGAAAGTGTCGGTGCTCTGTCCCGGCTTCGTCAACACCAACATCGCTACGTCGGAGCGTAACCGCCCGGCCACCTTGCAGGTCGAAACCCCGCAATTTTCCGAAGTGGAAATCTCCTTTGCCACGGGGATATTCGCCGGCATCGCCTCGGGCACTCCACCGGCGGAAGTCGCGGACAAAGTTTTCGCCGCCGTGCAAAACGAGCAATTCTATATTCTTCCCCATCCCGAGCTGCTGCCGGTCGTGCGCATGCGTATGGATGCGATCTTGGGACAGCACAACCCACCGTCGGTCTTCGACGGTTCGGCAACACCCTTCGCGTTGCCAGGCGACAAGTAAGCCGGCAAGTTGCGTCCTTCATGCGAACTTGGTAAGGGCAGAGGGACGTTTTTTGCGTTGGCTCTTTTCTACATCATTTTAAGGAGGCTGTTATGAAGCTTGGCGTGACCATGTTCGCAACCGATTATGCAATCCGACCAGACGATCTCGCGCGTGAGTGCGAAGCCCGCGGGTTCGAGTCGATCTGGTTCCCGGAACACACCCACATTCCTGCGAGTCGCAAAAGCCCGTGGCCGGCTGGCGGCGAGCTGCCGAAAGACTATTGGCATACCCACGACCTCTTCGTCGCGATGATGGCCGCCGCTGCTGTCACCAAAACTATCAAGATCGGTAGTGGCATCTGCCTTGTGATCGAGCGCGACCCGATCTTAATGGCTAAGGAAGTGGCTTCGGTTGACGCCCTCTCGAATGGTCGTTTGCTCTTCGGTATCGGTGGTGGCTGGAACGCCGAGGAGATGGAACATCACGGCACGCCGTTCAAGAAGCGCTGGAAAGTGCTGCGCGAACGTATCGAAGCCATGAAAGAAATCTGGACGAAAGAAGAAGCCGAGTACCACGGCGAGTTCGTCAATTTCGATAAAATCTGGAGCTATCCCAAACCGACCCAGAAACCCAACCCGCCGATTCTGTTGGGTACCATGTCGGCCAAAGGCATCGACCGTGTGGTGCGCTACTGCGACGGCTGGATTCCCGTCGGTGTGACACCGAAAACCCTACCGGCAGCAAAGCAAGATCTGCAAATGCACGCCGAACAAGCCGGGCGAAAGGTGTCAGAATTTCCTATCTCGATCTTCGGTGCGCCGGGCAAAGAAGAGGTCCTCAGCCAATTTCGCGACCAAGGGGTCGACCGCGCTGTCCTCTTTCTCCCCTCGGCCGGAGCAGAGAAGGTGCTGCCGATCCTCGATCAGTACACGACACTACTGCCGAAGGTGGCGTAAGACTCCCAAAGGGCGCAGTTATGCTGCGCCCACACTGAGTGCTCTTGGCATTTTTAGTTGGCAGCCAGAACCTCAACCTGCACCCGATAGCCCAGTCGCCTCAAAAATCCTTCGCAGTCCTCCCACGTCAGACCAAAAGCTCGCACATCGGCCACACCAATACGGCTCACGATATCGCGGAGCGTCTCCAACTCCGAGCTATCAAACTCGCCCTCCATCATTGCTTCTTCAGCCCAGCTGACCAAGTCCGCTAAAGAATACTGATGGCGCAAATAGGCACTCAACTTCTCCACCACGACGTGATTCGTAATCATGTTCACTCTCCGCCTCTTACTTTTTTATGTCCGGTATCGAGCGGAAATTTTTCGTGGATCTCTTCCAATTCGCCGCGCTCGTTGTAAATTTCCTGAAGAAATTGCAGCGTTTTCTCATCACGATCAACAATTTTTATATAGCGAGCCTGCCATCCGTAACGTCCAATCACATCGTACTGATAGCGCCGGCCACCATCCGACAGCAAGATCCACCGGCCAAATTTCTTCTCGTTTTGCCTTCGCCTGTGTTCGTCCATTTTTACGATTGCACGCAATGCCAGCTTGACTTCGCTCGCTAGGCAAACATTCTATCAGCCTTTTCCGTCCTCAAGAGGTGGCCCTCTTCCTGGTCAAACCCTACGCCTTCCTCTTCGCAGCTGTCAACGTTTCCCTTGACAGCCGTAGATGTATGGTGCGTAATGCGCAGAACACGAAACGTCAGACGTATAAGGAGGGCTCCCATGAGCGACTATAAAATCATTTCCGGGGACACGCATATTGTCGAACCTCCAGACCTCTATGCCAATCGCATGGACGCACCTATGCGCGAGCGGGCACCATACATCAAACGACAAAAGACAGCGCAAGGTGCAGACTTCGACGCTTGGTTCATCGGCGATCAGCAAGTCATCCAACTTGGTGCCGTCACCCAAGCCGGGCGGCGCTTCGACGATCCCGACAAGATCGACTTCGTTGGCATCTGGGAAGATGTGCGTGAAGGTGCATACCAGCCTGATGCCATGCTCAAAGAGTTGGCCATCGACAACGTGTGGGGCGCGATTCTGCAACCCAGCCAAGGCTTGTTCTGGTATCACTTGGAAGACAGCGAGCTGCTCACCGCCATCTGCCACGCCTACAACGACTGGATCGCCGAGTTCTGCCGTGCGCATCCGCATCGCTTGAAAGGCATCGGCATGCTCAATGTGGATGACCCGAACGAAGCGAGTGCCGAACTCGTCCGTTGTGCCAAGCTCGGTCTGGCGGGGATGTTCATTCCCGTCACGCCGCTGTCAGACCGCCCGTATCGCCACGCCATGTACGAACCGTTGTGGGCAACCGCGCAAGACACGCGGCTGCCGCTGCTCATGCACCTTGCCACCCAACGCGCCAACGTTCCCGGCTGCGAGATTTCCATGAGTTTCAGCACCTTCACTGCTGCCGGGCTGCGCCCCACACAAGATTACTGGGTGCGCTACTCGATGACCGCGATGATTT
>SYOC01000418.1 GCA_005804965.1 Pseudomonadota bacterium | reverse complement strand
GGTGCTGATTGTGACGTTGCTCACCCCGACCGACATTGCCGACCGTCTCAAGGTTAAACCTGTTACTGTCTTGCGGATGTTCGATGCGGGCATTCTGCCCGGTATCGTTCTCCGCCAAGGTGTACGAAAGCGGGTCATTCGCTTTCGCGAAGAAGCGATAGAGAAGTTTATTTCTTCGCGTGAACGGCGCGGAAAGGTCGGGCAATGACCCCGCTCGACATCGTGCTTGCCCGTCTCGGCGACTACAAAAAATCTGCCAAAGGTTTCACAGCCAAGTGTCCAGCGCATGGTGACACGACCCCGTCGCTGTCCATTAGTGAAGGAGCTGACGGCAAGGTGTTGCTGCACTGCCACGCCGGGTGTTCTCTTGAAGCGATCCTTGGTGCGCTTGGATTGACGGCTGCTGATCTTTTCTCGAAGGGAAGCGACCGGTCAGAGCGAAAGATGGTTGCGACTTACGACTACACAGACGAAGCTGGAAATCTTCTTTTTCAAGTCGTTCGCTACTATCCGAAAGACTTTCGCCAACGCCGACCGGACGGCGACGGCGGCTGGATTTATAACCTTGAAGGTGCCCGGCGTGTGCTGTATCGGCTCCCGCAACTCCTGATGGCTGACACTGTGTACGGAGCCGAAGGAGAAAAAGATGCCGACCGGCTGTGCTCGCTCGGCATATCCACGACAACCAGTTCACAAGGCGCGGGAAAGTGGCAGGACTCGTACAGTGAAGCGTTACGAGGAAAGCACGTGGTCCTTCTCCCCGACAACGATGACCCCGGCGAAAAGCACATGCAAAGTGTGGCGCGGTCAGTCCTGCCCGTGGCGGCTTCCGTGAAGATCGTGCGGCTTCCCGGCCTACCGCCGAAAGGCGACGTGTCCGATTGGCTGGACGCGGGACACACGAAAGAGGATCTGGCAGCACTGGTCGAAGCAACGCCGCCTCTGAAGCCGGACGACCTGAAACAAGACCACAACAGCTTCCGTCTCACGTCGTTAGGCGATCTGCTGAACGAGCCGGAAGAGTCCGTGTCTTGGCTTGTAGACGGCCTATTGCCGATGGGCGGCTTCTCGCTCCTTGTCGCTAAGCCGAAGGCTGGAAAGACCACCCTGGCGCGAAATCTGGCGCTTGCTGTAGCACGCGGTCAATCCTTTCTGACCCGTGCCACGCATCCTGGTGCGGTCATCTACCTTGCGCTTGAAGAGAAGCGATCCGAGGTACGGAAACACTTTCACGACTTAGGCGCGATAGGAACGGAAGCGATCTTTATTCACGTTGCGAGCGCTCCGGCTGACGCGCTGGAACAGCTACGAACTGTGGCTCAAGAGAAAATCATTGTCCTCGTCATTATTGACCCGCTGTTTCGCTTCACGCGCGTGAAAGACGGGAACGACTACGCGCAAGTTTCAGCGGCGCTTGAACCCTTGCTCGTGCTCGCAAGAGAAACTGGTGCTCACGTCCTGGTTGTCCATCACGCGGGGAAAGGTGAGCGAGAGGGCGGCGATGTTATTCTCGGCAGTACGGCCATCTTCGCGGCTGTTGATACCGCTCTCATCATGCGTCGAACTGAGCGCTACCGCACGTTGCAAAGCATTCAGCGCTACGGGGAAGACCTGCCAGAAACCGTGCTCAAGTTTGATCCTATGAGCAGAGCCGTCACCTTGGGCGAGTCGAAAGAGGGAGAAGAAGCAAGCCGTTTGAAGGATGCCATTCTTTCCGCTCTCCAGGCGCAAGAAGATAACCTGGAGACTGGGCACCCGCTCACGGAAGCCGAACTGAATGAGGAAATCGAAGGACGCACCGCGCACAAACGAAAAGCGCTTCGTGAGCTGTACAGCGGGGACACGAACCCCACACGGGAACACGGGAACACGAAAACGTGCATTGCACGCATCGGGAAGGGCGGCAAGAGCGACCCGTTCCGGTACTGCCTCAAAGATTCTCGTTTTCTTGTTCCGCCCTATAGTAGGGAACACGGGAACACGAATCCCAAAGCCAACGCAACCTCGCAAGAAAGCTCAGGTTATTCTTGTTCCCGCGATTCGGGCATTCCCGATGAAGAAGCCCAATCCTGGGAACACGAAAACGGGCACGGAGCGGCTGCTTGGGAGACTGAACTATGAATGACGTGCAACACCTTATTTTTCGTTGCGAGCAGATGGGCGCGGAATTGATCCCGACCGCTCACGGCACGCTCAAGGTGAAGGCACCGGCACCGTTACCCGCCCCGTTGCAGGCAGAACTGCAACAGCACAAGGCGGAAGTGCTGGCGTTGCTCAAACAGCCCCGGCCTTTTTTCATCGATGCCCGCGACGATCTGCCATGCCCGACCTGCGGGGCCTCAGTATCGCTTGAACCTGCCCGACCTGAAGAACTGCCGACCCGGATATGGTCCTGCCCTGGCTGCCAGAGTTGGGGCGCGAGCCGGGACGGCTGCGAGTTCCCGACGGTGTGGGTGAGTAGCCGGACGCTGCAATAGGGGGCAATCATGCACGATGAATTTCACGATACCTGCCCCATCTGTGACGAGTCCGACATCTTACAGGGGCTATCCACGTCTGAGCAGGTGTTCTTGGCGCATGCCCTGGAGACGGACGCGGCGGGCATCTGCCGGGACTGTAAAGCTGCACTCACGACCGTGCTGCATCCCGTTTATGACGCTACAGGGAGGGGCAACGACGATGACTGACACCAAGATTGAACTCTGTCGACTCTACGAAAACGTGAGCAAGACGACGGGCAAGCGGTACTTCGTGGGGAATCTATCCTTTACGAGCAAGCTCCTACTCCTCCCGAACGAGCAGGCGAAGGAAGGTGAACCGGGATGGACGCTGTTCGTGGTCGAACGCGAGTCGAAGCCGAAGGCTGCCACACCCTGGACGGGTGGAGAGCCGTGGACCGGGTAGGGGAAAAACTGTTTGCTATTATGTATAGGCATGGGGGGAGTGAAATCTCCAGAAACCGTGCAGGCAGGACCGTATGTGGTAGCTACATATGCGTGCAGCCAGAATACAAACCCAGGGGGTACTGACTATGGCACGACCACCGATACCGACCGCATTGAAAAAACTGCGGGGCACCTATCGTAAGTCCAGAGCACGGAACGAACCGTTCATTGAAAGTCCGTTGCCTGCTCCACCGGGCACTTTTTCAGAAGGTGAATTGCTGGCGTGGAAAGATATTGCTGGCACTGCCGTTCCCGGCGTACTGACGGCTGCGGATGCCATTAGTGTCGAACTCGCTTCGCGGCTACTGGCAGAGTGCCGCACCAACCCGGCCATGTTTGGCGCACGGAAAATGGCGCTCTTGTTCTCGCTACTCGGGAAATTCGGCTTGAATCCGAGTGACCGGGGCAAACTCGACTTGCCCGAACCGACAACGGATCGGTTCAACCCGTTCGCCAAATTCAAGAAACCTGTTGATCCGCTCGACAAGTACAGACCCCATGCTTCATGAAGCGACGACGAACCCCCAACCCATACCCGGCGCGTGCCGTGTGAAAGGCCAGAGCATGAAATCTCACCCCGTTACCACGACGACGAAGCCGACGTGCAAACAATGCGGCGCGGCACTGACCACGACTGCCAGACGCACCCCAGACTTCTGTCATGTCGGCTGCCAGCGGCTAGCGAAACTGGAGGCTTTTTCCTGCCCCCTATTCAGAAGGCTTCCATACCTCCTCTTCTTAGGAGTATGACTCAGCGGGTGCCATACTCAGGGCCTCAACATCTATACAAGCCGAGGCAAAAAAGCTACCTCTAAAAAAAAGGAGGAACAACCCGATGGACACCCCATCCCACACCATCACCCTCGATAGGTTTGCCAACTGGTTTCTCGCGGGCTCGCTCGGCCTGGCCGGGATCGTGGCTGCCGTCAGAAATCACCACCAAGGGGGCGCGATTATCGTGCTCAATCTTTTCCTCGGCTGGACGGTGTTGGGCTGGATTATGGCGCTTGTCTGGGCGTCCACGGCAGTGAAGACGCAAGGGAAGCCGGCGGCATAATGTACCCAGTCCTGATGTTTCTCTGGGCAGTGGTGAGTGGCGGATACGGAGTGATAGTGCTGCTCGGTGCGACCACCGCACTCCATGAAATCGAAGGCACGCTCGCCATTGTCATAGCTACTATCAGCGGCGGCTTTGCCTTCGTCCTAGACACGATGGACTCGCAGCAAAAACGCCGCGAACAAGACGCCCGCGCCCTACGCTCCCTGCTCGAAGAGGGGCGCGAGCAGAGGCTGTAGAGAAGAGGAAATTCCCAAAGTGCAGAAAGCGTGCACGTGGCAGTAGATTCGTGGTGGTCGCCAGCGGCGTCGGGTCAAGCAGGATCACGAGTGGGAACAATTGAAGTTGTTGTAGGTCGATAAGGAGGGTAAGGGGATGGCGTTAATAGCATGCCCTGAATGCGCACGGGATGTCTCAGACGCGGCGGCAAGCTGCCCGCATTGCGGACATCCGTTGCTTACGCGACGCGCAACGCCTGCCGCTGCCGTAAACAAAGGAGCGGGAACGCTGACAAAGATTCTGCTGCTTGTGTTCGGCGTGTTTGGGTTTTTGTTCATCCTTTCGGTAGCAGGGTCTCCACGTCGTGCGGGCATGCCCACGGCCACGACAACAGGAACGGCTATTGACCGCTCGCCCGCGATGCAGGCCAAGCGGCTCAAGATCATCAATGGCCTCATTAAGGACAGGGTATTTCACAAGACGGCCATGCCCGACAAGATTCCGAGCGTGTGGGTTGCGCCAGGATTCTACGATCTCAGCTTTGACGATAAGCAATCGTTTGTCAGCGTCGTGTACGCCTATTACTTCCCGACCAACTCTGGCGACAATTATCTCTTAATAAAGGATAGCCGCTCCGGGAACATAGTTGGAAGTTTCAATAGCCAGACCGGGTTGAAGATGGACTAAGGAGGGCGAGAATGACCCGCACCCTCATCATCTACCTGACCGTACTCCTCCCCGCTCTCAGCTTCGCCCACTCCGGCGGCTTAGACGCCTCGGGCTGTCACCATAACCGACGGACAGGCGACTACCACTGCCACCGATCCAGCACCGCAACGGGCGTATCGTCCACCGCAAGACGTAATCCCTCCGGCCGTCGCGCCTTCCTCAAAAGTCACGGGCTTACCCGCACGCCCCCTGTAGGTGTCAGGTGGATCATATCGTGCCGCTGATGTGGGGAGTACAGGCGAGAAAGCGACCGTCCATAGTGCTTGCGACACGACGGACGGCCTAACGCCAAAGCAGCAAAGCGAGTGCTGAGATGACGCTGCGTTTCTTCTATCCAGAGACCTGCCTCCCGTCTACTCCTCATCCCGAGAGAAGCCCGCGTTTTCCACGCTCCCTGCTGTGCTACTGCGATCCGAGCGTGAACTATGCAGCTTGATCCTCATTTGTTCGTGGCGTGGCTGTATTGCGCCCGTGGACCGCCGCAGCGTTCTCCTTAATGGCGAGAGCGTTCGAGAGCTGACATGACAACTGACAAGGAGTCTCGATCATGAACGAGCCCCACACCAAAGAACAGTGGGAACTGATAGAGCCCTATTTATGGGTACGAAAGACGGCGACGCAGACCGGAGAATGGACGCGACGCTTTTATGTCCGTTTCAAGGACTGGAAAGGTGTCAACCGCAAATTTCCCGCAGGGATGGAACTCCGCGCTGCCCGGAGCAAGAAGAAGATCGTTTTGGGAGAAAACGAACGGCGCGTAGACTTCGACAAGGGAAAAGTGAAACGCCTGACCTTCAACCAATGGGCAGACCGCTATGTGACGCTGGCGAGTGGGAAGAAATCGTTTGCCCGTGATCTCCAACTCTTGGCGATCTTGCGCAAAGAATTCGGGACGATGGCGCTTGAAGATATTTCCTATGCCACGATCAAAGCCTTTGCGCTGCGCTTGCGGCAACAACCCGTGCACCAACACCCCGACCGTCCGCAAGCCCCGGCGACCTGTAACCGGAAACTGGCACTTTTTCGCCACATGTTGCGGATGGCATGGAAAGAGGGACTCATTGAAAAATTGCCTGCCGTCGAATTGTTCCCCGAAGACAACGAACGGGACCGGGTGCTGACCGAG
>SYOC01000417.1 GCA_005804965.1 Pseudomonadota bacterium | reverse complement strand
GATCACCACATCGCAACAGCCCAGCAACGACGCATTGCCAGCAAAACAGCGGCCCGAGATAACACCAACCAAAGGCACGAGACCACTGAGTCTAGGAAAGTCGAAGAACGTGCGTGAGCTGAAATCGCCGTCGGTATCTCCAGGTCGCCCGCCCCCACCTTCCGCGAACAACACCAGCGGAAGACGCAGCTCGCGCGCCAACTGAAACATACGGTCCTTTTTGCGATGGTTGAGATGCCCCTGGGTCCCGGCCAGGACGGTAAAGTCATAGGCTAACACCGCACAGTGCGCACGTTCTGCGCCAAATAAATCCGCGTTGATCGTGGCGTGACCGGTGATGAGTCCATCAGCAGGGGTGTTCTTGATGAGATCATCCATCGTGCGCCGCCGACGTTGCGCCGCCACCCCTAAGGCGCCGTACTCACTAAACGAGTCCGGGTCGCAGAGCGCTGCGATATTTTCCCGGGCAGTACGTTGACCGGTCTTGCGGCGGCGAGCGACGGCCTCTGGTCGCGCAGCGTCTAGACCGACCGCATGTCGTTCAAGCACCTCGGCTAAGTCCGGTCGGATGAAATCCAAGTCTACAGCACTCTCCGTAACGACCGCCGTAGCGTCGCCCTCGCGCTCCTCGATAAAGATCAACGGCTGCCCCTCGGCGACAGTCTCACCCTTGTCCGCCACGACTCGCCGCAGAACGCCACTTACCGGCGCTGCGAGCACGTGTTCCATCTTCATCGCTTCCATGACAATGAGTTGCTGGCCTCGCACGACCGCTGCACCTTCGTCGGCATCAATCGAGACGATTGTCCCTTGCATCGGCGCTCGGAGCGCGACCGTGCCTTCGGGCCCCTCAAGCTCAGAGCCTGACGGCGGCGGCGCAGCTTGATCGTGCAGCGGCTGCTCGACCTGAAGCGCTGCGGATTTTCCCAGGTGAAGAATGGCCAGCGGGTCTCGGTTGTCAATCTTTGTCCCTACTGTTCGCGAGGGACTCTGCCGCTCGAAATAGAGTCGCCGCTGCGCCGCTGACACTGAGGTCAACAGCTTGGCGATGTGCTCCTCGATGAAACCGGTATGCAGTCGATTCTCACGAAAATCGGGATGCTGTAACAACGCTTGCAGAAAGCCCAGGTTCGTCGTGACACCTTCGATACGGAACTTACACAACGCTCGGTAGGCCTTGTTCACGGCCTCGGAAAAACTCGGCGAGGGCGAATGGACAATTAGCTTCGCTAGCAAGGAGTCGAACCTGGGATTAGTGGCGTAACCAGCGTAGGCGTACGAATCCACCCGCAGGCCGGGACCCGATGGCGCCTCAAACACGGTGAGCGTGCCGTTCGCTGGTCGTACTGAAGCGTCTTCCGCCATCGCTTCGGCGTTGACACGCAGTTCAATAGCGAATCCACGCGGCGGCGCTTGGGCAGACACGTCGAGACCAAGCTCAGGAAGCGACCGCCCAAAAGCAAGCTGTAGTTGGGTCTTCACCAGATCTACGCCCGTCACTTCTTCGGTGACAGTATGCTCAACTTGCAAGCGCGGATTGGCCTCAATGAACGCGAAGGTCGTAGCTTCATCGCCGTTGCTACTGACCAAAAATTCAAAGGTGCCGAGGTTATCATAATTGACGTGCCGGGCCATGCGCGTGGCGGCGGCAAGGAGCTGGCTGCGGGCCGCTGCCGTCAGCGAAGGACTTGGGGCCATCTCGATCAATTTTTGATGCCGCCGCTGCACCGTGCATTCGCGCTCCCACAAGTGAGTCACGTTTCCCGCCATATCGCCAAGCATCTGCACTTCGATATGACGAGCGGCTGGAAGAAAGCGCTCAACGTACACGGCCTCGTTTCCAAACGCCGCCCGTGCTTCCGACTGACAGCGGGTGTACGCCTCCTCAATATCCTCAAGACGCCGCACCACACGCATCCCGCGCCCACCGCCTCCGGCCACGGCTTTAATAACGATTGCAGCCCCCACTGGTCCGGATTGGAAAAACGCTTTGACCTCGGCAAGACTCGCCGGGCCTACAGAACCGGCGAGCACGGGAACGTCGCACTCACTGGCCACCTGACGCGCACGGACCTTATCGCCAAACAGTTCGAGCAGTTCTGGTCGCGGACCAACGAAGAGGATTCCCGCCTCGGCGCAACGGCGGGCGAATCCGGCATTCTCACTAAGAAAGCCATATCCAGGGTGAATCGCGGCACAGCCGGCTTGCTGCGCGACCGCGATAATTTGCTCCCCGTCCAGATACGCGGCGACGCCGGAGCCACGCAGTTGGTGGGCTTCATCGGCGCGGATGACATGCAACGACTTCGCGTCATCTTCGGAAAATATAGCCGCCGTCGTCAGCCCCAGCTCGGCGGCTGCTTCTGTCACACGAATGGCAATTTCGCCACGATTAGCAATCAGGAGTTTCTTCATAGGGTTCGGAATGTTTCTGGCAAGCTGCGCAGGCGGCTCGGCGAGCCGCCCCTACCTTTCGAGAGTCATCGCGGTGGCGCTGCTTGCGGACCGCGAATCACCTTCCCTGGCATCGCACCGGTAGGTTCGCCGTTCTCGTAGGAAACCTCACCGCTCATGATCGTGTAGCGATACCCGTCCACCCGTTGGACAAACCGGCGTCCGTTGGCGGGTAGGTCGAAGATCATCTCCGGCGCATGCAACTGGAGCCTATCGAAGTCAATCACGTTCACATCCGCTTTCATGCCCGGAGCCAGCGTGCCGCGATCCAGTAGCCCGTACAGCCGAGCGGTATCCTGCGTTTGGCGTTTCACCGCTATTTCCAGTGGAATGCGCTCGCCACGTTGGCGGTCCCGTACCCAATAGGTGAGCAAAAAGGTAGGCATGCCAGCATCACAAATAATCCCGCAATGTGCGCCACCATCACTCAGCGAAAGCACCGTAGCCGGATTCAAGAGGTTGGGCCGAATGCCATCGAACGAGAGGCTCTTTGAAGTGGCCAACGGCATATAGATAACTTCGCGGCCGTCACGCTCCAGCAAGGTGTCGTAGGCGACTTCTTGTGGCGTCTTGCCCATACGTTTGGCGCGTTCGAGAATGCTCTTCTCTGCAACCGGCTCGTAGTCGGGCGGATCACCTAACGAGAAATGATTCTGGAAACCGCTGACCATTTCCAGCGTCATTTCATCTCTGACCGCGGGCGTATCATTCAAGATTTCCGCGCGCACGGCGGGATCACGCATCCGCTGCACCCGCTCGGCATGACTCAGCCCGGCCAACAGTCGTTTATAGCTGCGATGGGTGCTGAAGGGATGAAGAGAGCTTTGCAGGCTCAGCAGCGACCCGGCAGGACGCGCAGCCACCTGCGCCACCATATGGGCGCCAGCAGCATTGCGCCGATCTATGAACTCAAGAATCTCGCGCATCTTCATGCCCGACTTCTGGCGGATCAGTGCGGCGAGGGAGATAGGTCGCCCCGTCTCCTGCGTGAGTTGCGCCATCCATTCGAGATCGGCATCAGGACCGGTAATATCCGAAATGATTTCAAACACCCCATGCCCAGCCTCACCCAACGCACGGCCAATACCCAGCATCTCATCGACCCCGGCGAACGTACCAGGGACGTAGGCTTTATCGCGGGTGCGGTGAACCAACGTGCGAGACGTACTGACGCCGAGTGCGCCGGCCTTTACGCCCTCGCGCACCACTGCCGCCATCTGCGCAATGTCCTCCGGCGTGGCGTCCTCGTTATTCGCGCCGCGTTCACCCATCACATACGCGCGTACGGCACAATGCGGCACGTGAGCGCCAACGTCGATCACCCGCTTCATCCCAGAAAGCGCGTCCAGATATTCTCCGAAGGATTCCCACTTGAAATCGATACCCGCCCGCAGGGTCTCCGTGGGAATATCCTCGACGCCATCCATCAGGCTGATGAGGAACTCTTCCTGCCCTGGACGCACAGGAGCGAAACCAACCCCACAATTACCGATCATGACGGTCGTGACGCCATGCCAACTCGACGGCGACAGGTACGGGTCCCACGCGACCTGGCCATCGTAATGCGTGTGAATATCAACCCAACCCGGCGTTACTAATAAGCCCTGGGCGTCGATCTCGCGTCGACCGGCCCCAACCTTGCCGTCGACCGCAGCGATCTTGCCCCCGTGAATGGCGAGGTCGCCGGTAAACGCTGGCGCTCCGGACCCATCGACGATTGTGCCCTTGCGAATGACGAGGTCATACATAGTCGTACCGTCTCCTTCCCTTCCTACAGAAACGTCAACCAACAGTGATTAGGACACTCCCTTTACGCTACTTCTGCGGTCTTTGCCACTGCTCAGCTCTTTGCAGGGCCAGCGCAGGGCCAACGACAGCAAGTCGCTCTCGTCTACAGTAGAGTTGTCGTACTCACAGGCTCGCCATCCAGCCGCACGACAATATCTTGTAGTGCTGAAGACGCCGCCGGGTACTGACGCATGACGAGTGGATCATGCCCGGGAACGATGTGATTCGATGAATCGGCAAGTCGCTCGACTGTACGAAAGGCGTCAAGCATGGCGGCAATATCCACAGCGGCAATGAACGGACGATTCGTCCGCAGATTTTCGTAGTAGTGACTGGCATCGGACGCGAGCACGACGTGGCCCCGCTGCGTATGGACGCGCACGACTTGCAACCCTGCCGTATGCCCGGGCGCGAGATGCAGTGTGAGTCCAGGCGCAAGTTCCAGGTCGCCTTCATATAGTTTGAGCCTGCGCTTGAAGTTCAGTCGCACCATGCCAACGATATCTTCTTCTTCAAAGCCATGCCCAAAGTAAGGATATTGCACGTGACGCCCAGTGGCGAAGGCGAGTTCGCGTTCTTGGAGGTGAAAGTGCGCATGCGGCAGTTTGTGAAAGTTGCCAACGTGGTCATAGTGTAAGTGGGTCAACACCACATCCGTGACCGCGTCCGGGTCGATATCGAGCAGCCGCAAACTCTCAATCGGGCAGCGTAAAAAGGTACGCTTTCGGCGTGCAGCGGTTTCAGCAGTGAAGCCAGTATCGACGAGGAACACGCGATCCAGCCCGACAATCACCCAAGTAAGATAATCCATCGGCATGGGGCCATCGTGCGGGTCGCCGCCAATGAAGTGGTCCGCACGCCGCGCCTCGCGGGTGGCGTAGCGAATGGCGAAAATTTTGTACTCGGGCAGCTTGGCACTCATTTTTTGGCCTCCCGCTCCAACACTTCACGTATCCGTTCCTGCTCGACCGCGACCTCCACGCCGGCGCGCTCCTCTTGCAGCAACATCGCTGCACGTGAATCGCGTTCGCCCCACCCTCGGTTCAACGCCGTCGTCAGCTCATCCAACGCCAGATTGGCCATAGGCATTGGCACATTGAATTCGCGGCCAAGCGCGGTAGCGAGTGAGACGTCTTTATGCGCGAGGCGCAGCGCAAAGTCCGGCGGATCGTAGACATTGGGGAGAAAATGCGCCGCCAAGCTGTCGAACGTGCGCATGCGTCCCAGTGCGCCTTGGCGCACGGCCTCCCACAGCGCGAGCGGTTCCACTCCGGCTTTGACGCCCATGGTGAAGGCTTCCGACATCGCGCGGTTCATCATATAGCCAACGCAGTTGTGAACGAGTTTGGCGACACTCGCCGCACCGATGGGGCCGACATAGCGGGCCTGATCGCCAATGGCATCGAGCACGGCCTTGTAACGGATAAAGATGCTTTCTTCGCCACCTACCCAAATCGCTAACTTGCCAGTCGCGGCACCACGCGGCCCACCACTGACAGGGGCATCTAGTAGGTGCGTCTGCCGTTCGGCGAACATGGCATGCAGGCGACGCACGACGGACGGGGAATTGGTCGATAAATCAAAATACACGCTCCCGGGGCGCATTCCAGAAAGCAGACCGCCTTCCCCGAGGGCAACACCCTCGACTTCTGCCGGACCGGGCAGGGAGGTCAACACCACCTCAGCTGCCTCAGCCACCTGTCGCGGCGACTCTGCCCAGACCGCCCCGGCAGCAAGATGGGGTGCAGCGGCCTCGCGCTGTGCATCGTGTACGACTAGATGATAGCCGGCCTTTTGCAGATTCGCGGCCATCTTGCCGCCCATGATGCCTAGACCGATGAACCCCACCTGCATGTTTGCCTCCTAGCCGGGCCGTGCCCGACCTGCTGATCAAAGTGCGAGCGCGATTTAGTCTTGCCCTTCAAAGACGCCGTGCGCGACGGTGGCCGCTGTCATCGCCGTCGGCCAGCCGGAATAAAACGCGAGATGCGTAATCAACTCACCAAGCTCGTCTTTCGTGACACCGTTCTCCAAAGCGCGAGCAATATGGACGCGCAATTGCTCTGGACGATAAGTCGCCATCAGCGCGGCTACCGTGATGAGACTGCGGTCGCGCTTCGACAAACCAGGACGTTCCCATACATCTCCGAAGACAACCTTCTCGGTGAGGTCAATCAGTTTCGGGGCGACTTTACGCGCTTTTTCGCGTGCCGCGGCAACTGCAGGTGATGGTGTTGTGGCCATGAGATCCTCCTTTTTTCGCTCTACTGTAGGTTCAACAGAGCTACCCGTAGTCGTTTGCTTGCGAGCTGTCAAGCAACAACCCGAGAAGCAGGAAACCTGACGATTCCGTCTTCACTTCATCCATGCTTTACTAATTCTCCCCTTCGGATTGTATTCATGGAAAGACTCTGGTAACGTAGCCGCACCTGATCTGTACAGTTCGTCGTGTTGAGTTGGTTCGAGCAAATAGAAGGCCCCTGGAACCGCACTCATGGTTTCCGGGGCCTTTTTTTATTCTTTCGGAGGTAGTGATGGCAACGAAGCTCTTCGTCGGTAATCTTTCTTTTAATGCGACTCCTGCTGATCTGGAGTCGCTCTTTGGGCAGGCGGGTGCCGTCTCGTCTGTCAACATCATTTCAGACAAGTTTACCGGCCAATCGCGAGGCTTCGGCTTCGTCGAAATGGGCAGTAATCAAGAAGCCCAAGCTGCCATCGAGCGCTTCAATGGCTATGAAATGCAGGGGCGGGCGTTGACCGTCAACGAAGCCAAACCGCAGGAGCCGCGCAGCGGTGGCGGCGGTGGTGGTGGCGCTCGCGGTGGTCGCGACCGCCGCTGGTAAGCACTAGGAGAAGGGGCGTTCCACACGCCCTCCTTCCCGTCAGTTCTTGAGCACAGCGCCGCGTGCGATACATAACTCGCACGGCGCTGGTCGCGCTGCTTTTCCGGACGAGAACCTGCCATTATCCCGCT
Source organism: Pseudomonadota bacterium (assembly GCA_005804965.1). GTDB lineage: Bacteria > Desulfobacterota > Binatia > Bin18 > Bin18 > SYOC01. Next base: position 2,975 of record SYOC01000417.1, on the reverse strand, counting down.
CCTCTTCCGGGTTTTCCTTACAGACACACCGGCAGGAACGTTCGCGAAAGCGGACAAGAGTTCACGCGAGCGAGTGTGAGACCAAGCTTCTAGGCACGCCTCCCGCCGCAGGGAAATATCGGCAAGGAAAGATATGACGAAGAGAATCTATGTCGGGAATCTGTCAACCAACACGACCGATCGCGATCTGAAGAGCTTGTTCGAGCGCGTCGGGCCAGTACAGTCTGCCAGGATTATGCTGGATCGCGAGACTGGTCGTCCGAAAGGCTTCGGCTTTGTAGAAATGGGCAATGAAGATGCGGACCGCGCGATTGCGCAGTTCAACCAAACGCCCCTCAACGGTAATCTGCTCTCGATCACCGAGGCTCGCGCCCGACCGCAATCTCCTGCTGAAGGCGGCACCCCGCCGGGCCGACTCTTTGTTGGCAACCTTCCTTACGACACGACCATCCCCGAACTCAAAGAGTTCTTCGCACCCAGCGGACAAGTCTCTCAGGTGTTCTTGCCCCTTGACCGGGATACCAACAGGCCGCGCGGGTTTGCTTTTGTCGAGTTTCTCGACCTTGCACAAGCACAGGACGCCGTCCGCCGTTTCCATAATCAGCCGTTCAAAGGCAGGCCCCTTGCTGTCACTGAGGCCCGTGCCCGCGACAGCCGCCCAGCGCCGTCGTTCACGCCCCGCCCTCCCCAAACTTCAGGGGATCGTCCTTCGGCTGCCCCTGCGGATGAGCGTCCGTTTCGCAAGACTATGGCCAACCGTTTCGGTCCTGATGCAACTCCGCAACGCGGACGCAAGCAAACCAGCCGTGGCCCCAAATCAGGGGCAGGGCCGAGTCGGAAGAAACCTCTGCACGAACGTAGGGGAGGACAATTTTTCGGTGAGATCGACGACGAACCGTATGATGACAATATGTTCCTGGACGATACCCTCTTTGGGCAGACCAGCGATCTGGAGAGCGATGAACAGCCCTAACTCTGCCGTCATGTCGGTGCTGATGGGAAGAGTACCCCAACGCGATAGCCAGGACAAACAGTCCGACCTCGACAGAGAGGGAAAGGAATTGCCGTATGCCCAATAAAGGACGGCCCACGCGCCAGAAACGAGACAAGGAACGCGCGCGTCAGCAAAAACAACGAGACAAAGCGCAGCATCGCCTCGAAACGAAGCAGCAAAAAGCGCTCAGTGGTCCGCGTGGAAGCAATGGCGAGGACCCGGATATCGCCGGAATTCGCCCAGGTCCGCAACCTCTCCCTGCCCAATGGGACATCGTGGAAGAGGTTGCCGAACCTGCCGAAGAGAACGTGCAGTAATGTGGACATTTGACTGACGAGGCGTGAAGAACGGCACAGGTCGGTCAACAGTCGTCTTCACGCCGGATAGCAGCAGAGGGCAACGATTACAGCGGCGAAGGCAAGTTGTACACCTTCATCGCCGTTTCATACAAAACTTTGCGTTGCGTGCTGCGTTCGAGACCAGCGAGCGAATCTTGCACCTGTTCACGAACACCGGGATACAAGCAGGTCGGGTGCGGGAAGTCCGTCTCAAACATCACGTTATCCGCTCCCAATAGTTCGATGGTCCGTGACGCATTCTCGCGCTCGAACCAATACGACGCGTAAATCTGACGCTGGAAGTATTCCTTGGGCCGCAGTTTCAGTCCTCCGCGATTCAGGAGATTCTGATCCATCTGATACTCGCAGGCTTCCAGCATGAATGGCACCCAGCCGATGCCGCTCTCAACAGAAACAAACTTGAGACGTGGGAAGCGGTCGAGCAGCCCGCTGAAAATCAGTTGCGTCAGGCATTTCATGTTGTTCATGAACAGCATCGTCGAGACGGCGGCAATGCCCCGGTTATTCTGGTCGAGGCCTGGCCACATCCCGGGAATCACGCCCGAACCGATATGGAAGTTCACCGGCATACCGCGTTCTTGCGCCTCTGACCACAAGGGATCCCAGTGCGGATCGTTCAAGTATGGCAAGCCCCACGATTCCGGAGAATCCGTCATGGTAAAGCCGGTCATACCGAGCTGGTCGTGCCCGCGCTTCAACTCTTTCACTGTTAAGTCGATGTCCCAAAACGGCAGGAGCATTTGCGGATAGAGGCGACCTTTCCCTGCCCGCTGCACGTCGGCCATGGCATCGTTGTAGCCGGTGATGCAGAAGTTACGCAGTTCGACATCATCAATCTTCATCATGTTATTCCCAGCAAAGCCGAGCGTGTTGGGATAGAGAATTTGCGTGTGCAGCCCAAACTCATCCATGTAGCGTAAGCGCTCTTCCGGGTGACCCGACGCCACACTCATGTCGGCAAAGCGTGGCAGGGAAATCACGCCGTAGCTCTTGGTCCCGTCTTTACGAATCACACAGAACCCTGGCGGGCCGAGCACCAAGTCTCCCACGACCCATTGCTCGTTGCCTTCGGGGTTGACGATGACATGGGGGGCGAAGTCGCGCAGTTTTTGTGGTGCCCGCGAAGTCCACATGTCGCGCGGCTCGGTATAGTGCGTGTCGATATCAATAATCGGCATCGCAGCGAGTTCAGCATCCATAATACGACCCTCCTTGGTTTGATTATTACTCGATCTTTCTAGTAGCTCATCGCACTTCTGGCAACACTACACTTTATTCTTTCTGGATTCCGGCTTTCGCCGGAATGACAGATCTGTTGCATTTGTCATTCCGGGCAAGGCCGCAGGCCGCGACCCGGAATCCAGGGAAATTGGCAATTGTCCCTCTTGAAAATGCCGCGCCTCAATACGTCACCACCGCACGGATGGACTTCCCGGCGTGCATAAGATCAAACCCGTCATTGATCTGATTGAGCGGCAGAACATGAGTAATCAGATCGTCGATGTTGATCTTCCCATCCATGTACCAATCCACGATTTTGGGAACATCGGTCCGGCCACGCGCACCACCGAACGCAGTCCCTTTCCACACTCGTCCAGTGACCAACTGGAACGGACGGGTGG
>SYOC01000043.1 GCA_005804965.1 Pseudomonadota bacterium | reverse complement strand
GTGGCGCGTGGCATTTACGATTTCCTCCCTCTCGGGCTACGCGTGGTGCGTAAGGTCGAAACTATCGTGCGTGAAGAGATGAACCGCGCCGGGGCACAAGAGATTCTCATGCCCTCGGTGTGCCCTGCTGAACTGTGGCAGGAAAGCGGACGCTGGGAACGCTACGGTAAAGAACTGTTGCGGATCAAAGACCGGCATGATCGGGAATTTTGCCTTGGCCCCACGCACGAAGAGGTTGTCACCGATATCGTGCGCCGCGAGATTCGCTCGTACCGCGATTTACCGTTGAACCTCTACCAGATTCAGACCAAGTTTCGCGACGAAGTCCGCCCCCGCTTCGGCTTGATGCGCGGGCGCGAGTTCATCATGAAAGACGCCTATTCTTTTCATGTCGATTTCGCGGATTGTCAGCGTGAATATCAGAACATGTACGCTGCGTATCAGCGCATCTTTGATCGCTGTGGTCTGACCTACCGCCCTGTCGAAGCTGACACCGGTGCCATTGGTGGTACCCTCTCGCACGAATTCCAAGTTTTGGCAGATTCGGGAGAAGATGCGATTGTCAGTTGCAACCAATGCAACTACGCCGCCAACGTGGAAAAGGCGGAACTCCCGGCTGCAGCAATTCCGCACTCGGCACTCGGCACTCAGCACGTAGACAAGGTACATACTCCCGACCAACGCACGATTGAGGAAGTCTCGGCCTTCCTCGGTGAGGCCCCCGACAGGTTCGTGAAGACCCTCATCTACGTGACCGACACAGGTGCAGTCATCGCAGCGCTGGTGCGTGGCGATCATGAACTTAGTGAGGCTAAGCTCAAAACTGCTCTCGGCTGCCAGTGGGTAGCAATGGCGGACGAAGATACGGTTGTCCAAGCAACGGGTGCGCCCATCGGTTTCGCTGGTCCACTTGGCGTCAAAGCCACGGTCATCAGCGACTGGGCACTCAAAGGCGCAACGAGGTTGGTGTGCGGTGCCAATGAACGGGACTACCACCTCACTGGGCTAGATCAGGAACGAGATTTGTCATCGGTGCGATGCGCGGACCTCCGCCAAGCGCGGGCGGGAGACGCGTGTCCGCGCTGTCAGGGCGGTGTCTTCACCGCCCATCGTGGTATCGAAGTCGGGCAAACCTTCTACCTCGGCACGAAATACAGTACCGCCTTGAACGCTACGTATCTTGATGCCCAGGGCCAACAACACCCGCTCGAAATGGGCTGCTATGGCATTGGTATCACCCGCACCGTCGCTGCGGCCATTGAGCAGCACCATGACGACAACGGCATCATCTGGCCGATGCCGTTGGCACCGGTAACGGTGGCTATCGTGCCCGTTAATTGGAACGACCAAGCTATCCGCCAAACGGCGGAAGACCTCTATGCCAAATTCCTGGCAGCTGGGACGGACGTGCTGCTCGATGATCGCGACGAACGCCCCGGCGTCAAGTTCAAAGACGCCGACCTGCTGGGCATTCCACTGCGGGTCACCATTGGCAGCAAAACATTGGCACGTGGCATGGTTGAACTGAAACCCCGCACCCAGCCCCAGGCTGAAGAAGTCGCGCTTGACCAGATTGTCGGCTCAGTCCTGACGGCGAGCAAAGGAGCGGCATAACCGTGGTCAATCTGTCATGGCCGTTTCTCGCGTCTCGGCGGAGTGGCACGAAACAACGCCTGATTTTCGCGCTGGATGTTGCTTCGCTCGATGAGGTGAAAGAATACGTCTCCCTCTTGGCGGAAGAAGTCGGACTCTTCAAAGTCGGGAAACAACTGTTCATGCATGCCGGTCCGCAGGTGGTGCGCTTGATTCACGAGCGCGGCGGGCAAGTGTTTCTCGACCTTAAGTTTCACGATATTCCCCGGACCGTGGCTAAAGCTGGGGTCGAGGCGACGCGCCTTGGGGTGCGCATGTTCAATTTACACGCCTCTGGCAGCTTAGAGATGATGCGCCTGACGGTCAGAGAAGCCAACAAAGTCTGCCGTGCCGAGAACCTGCGACGGCCAAAAATCCTGGCTGTCACGGTGTTGACCAGTCTGAACAAAGACGATCTGAAACGCACTGGCGTTGTGACCGGCGTCGAGAACCAAGTCGTGCGTCTGGCTAAGCTGGCGAAAGAGGCCGGCATGGATGGCGTCGTGGCCTCACCACTCGAAGTCACGCGCATTCGCCGCGAATGCGGAAGGAATTTTCTGCTGGTTGTTCCTGGCGTCCGCTCTCAAGGCGAGTCGTGGGACGACCAGAAGCGCGTCCTGACGCCAGAAGAAGCCGTGCGGGCTGGGGCAGATTATCTCGTTGTTGGTAAGCCAATCCGCGACGCACATGATCCGCGTGAGGCCGCACGACAGATTGTTCAGGAGATGGAACAAGGCGTCCTACCGACGGCTGGGCGGACGGTCCGCCTTTTTCGCAGTCCAGGCACGCATTAATGGGGAACAGTTTTCTTGACAGAAGATGGATGGCTCGCTAACAACGTGAAGGCGAGGAGGCACGGAAGGCACTATGGCTGAACATCTGAAGTTTACCGAAGACCACCTCTGGGTGCGAGTCAACGGCAAACGCGCTCGGATCGGCCTGTCGGATTACGGGCAAGACGAGTTAGGAGAAGTGATTGCAGTCGAGCTCCCCGATGAAGGGGACAGTCTGGAAAAAGGGGAGAGCTTCGGCGAAATCGAGTCGGTGCGGACAATCTCGGATCTGGTCGCACCAATCAGTGGCCGCGTTCTTGCCACCAACAGCGATCTTGAAGATCACCCCGCCCTGGTTAATGACGATCCCTACCGCGAAGGTTGGTTAATGGACGTCGAACTGAGCGACAAGGACGAGATCGAAGAATTGCTCGACCCAGAAGAGTACGAGGAATTCTCCGGAGGCGAGGAAGACGAATAGCGCAGCCGGCGTCGGTGGCTCGGGTGCAATTCACGGGGCGGGAGTTTCCCGTGTCGGCTGCCCGTTCTGAAAGAGATAGAGCAGTTCCCCTTTCTTGACATACTGTAGCGTCTCGCGGGCGGTTTTCTCGAAAAATTCGTCATCGGTTTGCAGCCGCGAGAGGCGCGTGCGAAGTTCCTCGTTCGTGCTCAGCAACGCATAAGCCTTGGCGTGCAAGTCTCGCTGCTCTTGTTGCAGTGTCCAGAGATGCGATAACCCGTGTTCGCCTACCAACGTCGAGGCCGCAAGCCATGCATAGCCGATCACCACTGCTGAGAACCATACTCGTTTCATCATGAGCCCTCCCCACCACGCGGGCATTGTAGAGACTCAAGCCGCTCCGGGCAACGCAGGTCCGATGTGGTCATGCGGAGAAAGGACACCCTGTGAAAATCAAAAAAATAGTTGGTCGTGAAATTCTCGACAGCCGTGGCAACCCCACTGTAGAAGTGGATGTCTTTCTCGCCAACGGCCTGTATGGCCGTGCTGCTGCCCCCTCGGGAGCCTCAACTGGTGCGCATGAAGCCTGGGAGCTGCGCGACCTCGGGAAAAAACGTTATAGCGGCAAAGGCGTCCAGAAGGCGGTGGACAACGTCAACCGCCTCATCGCCCCCAAGTTAGTTGGCCGGAACGTTGAGGAGCAGCGGAAACTCGATCACGTGTTGCTCGACCTCGATGGTACGACGAACAAAAAACGCCTGGGTGCGAATGCGATGATCGCGACTTCGCTTGCCTTGGCTAAGGCCGCAGCTGTGGCCGCAGGAGAGCCATTGTATCGTTCGTTGGGTGGCAAACAGGCATGCACTCTTCCGGTGCCGTTACTGAACGTTCTGAATGGCGGTGCCCATGCCACAAATAATGTGGATATCCAAGAGTTCATGATTGTTCCCACCGGCGCACGCTCGTTTCGTGAAGCGCTGCGTACGGGTGCAGAAATTTTTGCTGCCCTCAAACGCCTGCTGCACGAGAAAGGACTCACCACCGCCGTCGGAGACGAAGGCGGGGTCGCACCGGATTTGCGCTCGAATGAGGAAGCCATCGAGGTTTTACTGGAAGCCATCACGCGTGCCGGCTACCGTCCGGGCACCCAAGTGTCGCTCGCGCTTGATGTCGCGGCCACCGAACTCTACACGAACGGTGCGTATGTGTTTCATAAGTCAGGCGGCGTCACGCGCAGCGCCGCCGACTTGGTTGAACTCTATCGTCGCTGGGCCGACCAGTATCCGCTCGTGTCGATTGAAGATGGGTTGGCAGAAGATGATTGGGAAGGCTGGCAACTTTTAACCAAAGAGCTCGGGAAGAAAGTGCAGTTGGTTGGGGACGACCTCTTTGTCACCAACCCAGTGCGCCTGGCACGTGGCATTGCTGAAGGGGCTGCGAACGCTATTCTCATCAAAGTCAATCAAATTGGGACACTGACCGAAACCCGGGAAACCGTCACCCTAGCGCAAGAACGCGGCTATGCCTCCGTCATTTCCCATCGTTCCGGAGAAACTGAGGACGCAACCATTGCCGACCTCGCGGTGGCGCTCAACGCCGGGCAAATTAAGACCGGGAGTGTGTGCCGAGGAGAGCGGACGGCGAAATATAACCAGTTGTTACGTATCGAAGAAGAACTGGGTGAGCGTGCGCTCTACCTTGGCAAGAAAGCACTGGCCACGCGACGCTAAATTTTTTCATGAGAAGGGGATTTTTTCTTGCAGCAGAGAATATGATCTGCTAAAAGAAACGTCACATGGACCTCCGCCAAACATTAGCAACACATCCATTTTATCTAGGGGTTCCCACAACCTCGATCTGAACTAGGAGGTCACTATGCCCACCGCAGCGAAGAAAGCTACGAAACCAGCGGCCAAAGCCGCCCCAGCAGCGAAAAAAGCCGCCGCCAAGCCCGCAGCGAAGCCAGCGGCCAAAGCCGCAGCCAAAGCACCGGCCAAAGCCGTAGCCAAAGCACCGGCGAAGAAAGCCGCTGCCAAAGCGCCCGCGAAAAAAACTGCCGCGAAAAAGTAAACGCCCGCATCGTACTGGCTCTCGGTGGAAAGTCCATGAAGCGAAAGGCCCCAAACGGGGCCTTTCGCTTTTCTACTGTAGAGCTATGCGCTAGACAATGTGAATGCAGTCGCCATCAGGAATAGCGCCGCGCGTTGGAGCCACCCACAGATGGAAGCGACAACGAAGGTGACGTGCGGTCGTGCGCAACGGAGACCCTGGCTGAGAAAATTCTTCCCAGAGTAAACGGTCGAGAGTTTCCGCCGAGGCCACGCCTCCGCTCAAGAAACGGCAGGTGGTCTCTGGTGCTTTCCCAGCAATCGCTTCACAGAATTTCCGCACGGCCTCAGCCCGCTGATAGCGCCATCCGCCAGCTTGTCCAGAGAAATCGAGAAAGATCCACCGTGCCTCCGGCAGCTCAAGCCGCCGCAGTGGCACCATCACCAGCGTATGATACGCAATGCTCTCGAATTGTGGTATTTGCCGACTAAGGCCACGCTCTACTGCTTGCGGTGAAAGAGCGGGACCGCCCAGGTTTTCTCCGACAGTGCGCGAGGAATAGAGGAGGGGATTGTCCCGACCAAGGACGCGTTTACTTTTCTCTGGCAAAGAAAGACTCTCGTACTCAGCTTCGAGACGCGCGTGCAGATCATCATAGGCGCGTCGATAATGTCCGTAGGTGCGCATCGCTGCGCACTCTAGGAGATTCCTGCTCACCACGCAAGTTGCTCGCGCGGCGATGACGACGAACCCGTAGCTCTTGCCCCACTTCCTTTGTTACAATCGGCCAGTTTCCTATTCTGATACGAAGGATTATTCCTTATTTCATGCTGCAACTCATGAACGTCTCGCTGGCTTTCGGCGGACAGCAATTATTTCGCGACCTCAACTGGCATGTGCGCAAAGGCGACCGCGTCGGTCTTGTCGGACCAAACGGTGCCGGCAAGACGACCTTGTTTCGTCTCATGATGGGCCAGATTGAACCAGACAAGGGGGCTATTCATCGCGGGCGTGCGGCCACGATTGGCTACCTTCCCCAGGAAGGCATCTCCGTAGGTGGTCGGACACTGTTTACCGAAGTGCGCGGCGCACTCCCGCAGATTGAGGACATTCAAAGTGAGATTGCGGAAATTCATGCTGCGCTGGAGCAGGACCCTGACAATGGAGACGAGCATGCCGAACTGCTTGCCCGCTACGGAGAGCTACAACATCGCTTCGAGGAACTCGGCGGGTTCCGTGCTGATGCCGAAGTCGCTAAGGTCCTCACTGGCCTTGGCTTCCGCGAAGACCAGTTCGAGCGGCCAACGGAAACTTTTAGTGGCGGGTGGCAGATGCGCATCGCCTTGGCCAAACTCCTGCTGCAACAGCCGGATATTTTGCTGCTCGATGAACCCACGAACCATCTCGACCTTGATTCCTTGCTGTGGCTCGAAGGCTACTTGCGGTCGTATCAAGGCAGCATCGTGTTGATTTCTCACGACCGTGAGTTTCTAGATCGCATGGCGACGCGGATCGCTGCGTTGCATCGCTGGACGCTGAACGAGTATGTCGGCAACTATTCGGCCTTTGAGCGGCAATTCGAGCGTGAAGTTGAGGCTTATCACCGGGCCTATCAGGAACAACAAGAAGAGATTGAGCGCGTCAAAAAATTCATTGACACATTCCGCTATAACGCCCGTAAATCCTCCCAAGTGCAGAGCCGCGTTAAGCAACTCGAACGTATGGAAGTGTTGGAGCCTCCGCAGAGTCTGCCCAAGGGCGTGCGCTTCCGCTTTCCTCAAGCCCAGCGCAGTGGACGTGTTGTTCTCGAACTCAAAGATGTCGGCAAACGCTATAACGAACTGCAAGTCTTTCGCCACGTAGATCTGATTATCGAGCGTGGTGATCGCATTGCGCTGGTAGGTGTCAACGGCGCGGGGAAATCGACGCTCAGCCGGATTCTCTCGGGTGTTGAGGAGCCAACCGAAGGCGAGTGTCGCTTGGGCTATAACGTCACGCTGGATTACTATGCCCAGCAGCAGGCCGAGCGACTGCAAGGCGACAACACCGTCTACCAGGAGATTGCCCGCGATGCCCGCATGGAGGCCGTGCCGGAACTCCGCACTCTCTTGGGCGCATTTCTCTTTTCCGGGGATGCCGTGGAAAAGCGCGTGGCTGTACTCAGCGGCGGCGAGAAGAGCCGTTTAGCTTTGGCTAAGATGCTCCTGCAACCGTCCAATTTGCTGCTCCTCGACGAGCCGACCAACCCTCTCGATATCCGCACCACAGGCGTACTGCGCGAAGCCCTGCTT
>SYOC01000416.1 GCA_005804965.1 Pseudomonadota bacterium | reverse complement strand
TTCTCGATGAAATCGGCGAGATGCCAGCTCCCATGCAAGTCAAACTCCTGCGCGTCCTGCAAGAAGGCGAGTTTCGTCGCGTGGGGGAAATCTCGCTACGCCACGTCAACGTACGCATTATTTCTGCGACCAACCGCGAATTAATGAACGAGGTCAAACAGAAACGCTTCCGTAGCGACCTCTACTGGCGCATCGGGCAGTTTCCGATCATGATTCCGCCGCTGCGCGAGCGGCGCGAGGATATGCCGTTGTTTCTCGCGTGTTTCTTGGAGCGCAGCCTGAAGAAACAAAATAAATCGTTGCCGGGGTTTTCCCCTGAAGCCATCGCCCTGCTCACGCACTACGATTGGCCTGGCAACGTGCGTGAGTTGGAGAGCGAAATCGAACGCGCCGTGGCACTCACACCAGCCGGAGAGTTCATCTCACCAGCAGCAATTTCCGACCGCCTGAAAACCCAACGCTCGCTCCAGGTCCCATTGTCGGCATACGGACAATCCCTGCGGGAAGTGCGGCTCGCGTTCGAGCGCGAGTATATTGGCACCGTGCTCCGCCAGCACCAAGGCAACGCCGTCAAGACAGCGAAAGTCCTCGGCCTCAGCCGCCAGATGCTTCAGAAGAAAATCAAAGACTACAATCTGCGCGAGCAACCCGGGCAGGAGTGAGGCCTTTACGACTGCGCGATCTTGAGCAAGCGGGCTAGCACTTCCTTGCGCTGTGGACCAGGAGGCGTGAGCCGTAAGAAGATCTCGTAATGTTGCCGTGCTTTTTCCCACGCTTTGAGCGGACCAAAGTATAAATCGCCGAGCCGCTTGTGTACTTCGGCCTCTTGCGGTTGCAACTGAAGTGTCCTCGCAAACTCCGCCTCTGCCTCCGCATAGCGCCCGAGTTGCGCGAGCGTGGCGGCAAGGTTGTTGTGGGCTTCCCAATAATCGGCTTTCACCGTCGCTGCTCGCTGATGATACGTTAGTGCCTTCTCATGTTGTCCCAGCTTGTTGTATAAAACGCCAAGATTGGTGAGGGCTTCGGGATACTCGGGACGTTGCTGGACGGCCTTTTCGGCGGCGGCAACCGCTTTCTGCAACTGGCCTTGCTCCATGTACGACACAGCAAGATTATTGTATGCCTCGGGATAGTCGGCATGCACGGCCAAGGCTTTGGCTAAGAGTTCTTCGGCCTTGGCATACTGCTTCTCGCGAATCGCGGCCACGGCCAAGTTGCCGTAGGCTTGGTACGCGTTGGGGTCGAGTTCTACCGCCCGGGTGTTGGTCTCCAGCGCTTTCTCTTTCAACCCCTTTTGGTCGTAGATCACGGCAAGCGAGATCAAAGCATCGACAAACTTGGGATTGATGCGCAGCGCCTCTTTCGTCTCCACTTCAGCTTGATCGAGCCGGCCTTGTTTCGCCAAGATGACCCCGATGGAATTATGCACATCTGCCAAGCGATTGTTCGATTTCAACGCTTCGCGATACTCGCGCAACGCCTCATCAACGCGGCCAGCACGGTCGTGGACGACGCCCAACAGCCGGTGCGCTTGCGCGTCATAGGGATCGCTTTTCAAGGCAGCTCGGAATTGCGCCTCGGCCCCAGCGGTATCCCCCTTTGCTAAGAGAATGCTGCCCAAGCGACTCAAGACATCCGCATCACTAGGCGCAAACTGGAGCACTTTACGGATGGTCTCCTCGGCTTGTTGCAGCTCGCTACGTCGTTCATGGAGGGCAGCGGTGTGGACGTGGGCATCAACATGACGCGGGTTAATCTCAATCGCGCGTTGCCACTGCTTGAAGGCTTCGTCTTGGTTGCCAGCCATGTTTTCCACAGCTCCCACCATCGAGTAGGCCCGTGCGCTCTGCGGATCGAGCGCGAGCACTGCGGCCAGCGTTTGCCGCGCGTTATCGAGGTCACGTTTTTCCAGATATGAAGTCGCAAGGTCAAAATAGGTCGAGATGCTTTTCGGATTGGCCTGGACGACTTTCTGGAAGGCACCAATGGCTTCATCAAAGCGATCCTGGCGGAGGAATTCGCGCCCTTGTTGCACGTGTTCATGGGTGAACAGCATGTCTTTGGGGTCGGGAGGCTGCTCGTCGCCCTGCTCTTCGCCATCCGGCGGCATCCACACATAGCCAAGTCCGCGCAAACGTTCAGCAGTTTCCGGATCAAGCGTCAGGCGCGATTCGGACGTACCATCACGTTCGGCAATGCTCGTCAGGGTTTTCTGCAAATTGCGGCGGCGATGCTCTTCGCGATCGTACACATTGGTCAGCTCGCGAGGATCGCGCACGAGATCGTACAGTTCAGACTTTGGCGCATCAATGAGCTTCCAGGTTTGCGTGGTGATGCCTTTGAGTTCTGCCCAGCCATAGTGATATTTGGGCAACAAGGCTTCGCTGTACGCCGTCCGTCCTTCTTTTTCTTTCCGCCCGTGCATCAACTGGAGTAGGCTTTTGCCGTCCACTGGTCCCGACAAGGACTTTCCTAACAAGGAAAGCAGCGTGGGAAAAATATCGACGCTGCTTACGACGGCATCGACCGCGCGCCCGGCTGGCACGTGCCCCGGCCCATGGAAGATGAGTGGGATATGCACGGTCGCATCGTAGATAAAGAGTCCGTGGGTTTTCTCGCCATGCTCACCGAGACTCTCGCCATGATCGGCGGTAATCACCACCACAGTGTTATTATCCACCCCCCAAGTGCGTAGGGCGTCCATCACTGTCCCGATGCAGTGATCGCTATAGGCAATCTCGCCGTCGTAGGGTTGTTTGTCGTACTGCGTAGCCCAAGGTTCGGGCGGAGAATAACCAGCATGTGGATCATAAAAATGCAGCCACGCAAAAAATGGCGAAGACTTCTTCTGCTCCATCCACTTGAGCGCTGCCGACACGACTTGGCCACAGGGACGCTCGGCATACATGAAGAGTGGACGCCGTCGGCCTTGGGAAAAGTCTTCGTCATACACATCGAAGCCTTGGGCAAGTCCGTAGCGGCCTTCGAGC
>SYOC01000415.1 GCA_005804965.1 Pseudomonadota bacterium | reverse complement strand
TAGGATATGGTGTGTTGCTGATGGTCGGGCTACTCGTCAGCCAGCTTGTTTAATGGGGACGACACTTGGGCGTAGATTGACTCCTTGGCCATGCAGCCTTACCGTAGCCCAAGAGATGGAGGTTTTTATTCATGGTACGCACGACCATTTTATTAGGCGCTCTGACTGGCATCATCATGGCCATGGGACAATGGATTGGTGGCACGCACGGCATGACCATCGCCTTTGTCATTGCCGTGGTGATGAATTTCGGCAGCTATTGGTTCTCGGACAAGATTGTCCTAGCGGCGTATAGCGCCCGGGAAGTGACGGAAGCCGAGGCCCCAATGCTGTATCGCATCGTCCACAATCTGGCATTGCGAGCACGAATGCCGATGCCACGGCTCTACATCCTGCCGCAGGATGCTCCGAATGCCTTTGCCACTGGACGTAATCCGCAGCACGCCGCCGTCGCGGTGACCGAAGGCTTAATGCGTCTCATGAACGAACGCGAAATCACCGGCGTGTTGGCGCACGAACTCGGCCACGTACAGAATCGCGACATTCTCATCAGCTCAATCGCCGCCACCTTGGCTGGCGTGATCGTGCATGTTGCCAGCATGGCACAGTGGGCCGCGATGTTTGGTGGATTCCGCAGAAGCGACAACGAAGAAGGCGGCGGTGGTGGCGGGACGCTCGGTCTTATTCTCATGGCTATTCTTGCCCCGCTGGCGGCGACGGTCATCCAGATGGCGATTTCACGCACCCGTGAATTTGCCGCTGATGAAGCTGGGGCGAAAATGGCCGGCGACCCGCTCGGACTCGCTGCTGCACTCAGAAAGTTGGGCATGGCGTCGGAACGCATTCCTTTGGACGCTTCGCCGCAAACCTCGCACCTATTTATCGTGAGTCCACTCTCTGGCGCTTCGTTTGCTCGGTTGTTCAGTACCCACCCGCCTCTTGAAGAGCGGATCGAGCGTTTGGAACGCTTGGCAGGAGTCCGGGCGTAATTTCCCTCCTACCCTTTCAATCCGGTGGAGACGACATAGGTCTCCGCCGAGCCTTTCCGAGAAGACTCAGGCTTGGTGGTTTTTACCGCGGCGAAGAGCGTCTTTGCCTCGGCGAGGAACGTCTTATGTTCCGTCCCCATGAAGACTTTGGTCAGCAACGTACCACCGGGGCGGAGCAAGGTGCGGGCGCAATGCAGCGCCGCACGGCATAGGTCCATTGCCCGCGCATCATCCACTTCCTTGATGCCGCTCAATTTCGGCGACATGTCCGAGAGCAACACCTCAGCGGGGCCGCCGAGCGCGGCCAGAATCTTTTCTTGTTGGACTGGATCGGTGGCGTCGCCTTGCAGGAGCGTCACTTGCGGCATGGCCAGCGGCTCCAGGGCCACGAGATCAATACCGACGACTGTGCCTTTCGTTCCGACTAGCTCTGCGGCGACTTGCACCCAGCCACCGGGCCAAGAGCCGAGATCGACCACACGTGTGCCCGGTCGTAACAGACGAAATTCCTGGTTCAGCTCGATCAGCTTGTAAGCCGAGCGTGCCCGGTAGCCTTCGCGTTTCGCCTTGCGGTAAAACGCATCCTTGCGCTCGTACACTGGTCTCTTTCCCTTCGTCGCGATTTGCTCAGATGCCTTTGGGACGAATGTAGCGCTGATAGACTTTGGGCAGCTCCGTTGGCAACGATGCCACATCGTCGAGGACGAGATACCGCGAAGCTTCGCACATCTCGCGCAGATAATCGTGACCGGCTTTGTCCACCGTCAGGCAGAATGTGAGCACTCCCGCACGCTCCGCCTCGCGCAACGCCATCATGGTGTCGCGAATGCCGTAGGTGATGGAGCGGCGGTCAGAGCCGTAGTCCATGTCCTGCGGAAACCCATCGCTGAGCAGAACGAGAAGCTTTACGCGACAGGCCACGTCTTTGAGCTTCTCCACAGCATGCCGTAGTGCTGGACCCATGCGCGTCGAGCGTTTGGGTGCAATGGCACCAATGCGCCCTTTGACGGTTGGCGATAGCACTTCGGAGAACGATTTCACGTGATAGAACTCGACGTTCTCGCGCCCCTGACCAGAGAAACCGTAGATGGCATAAGTGTCGCCGATCTCTTCCAAGGCTTCGGCCATGAGCACGAGCGCTTCTTTGGTCACGTCGATAATCCGGCGCGGAGTCGGTTGTGGAGCTGCCGGACGCTTCTTCCACATCGCCGTCCAATCGTCCTGATCTTCATCCGCGTATTGACGCACGAGGGGAACGACCGGCTCGTCGGTCGACGCGCTCATATCGAGGAGGAACAACGCGGCTACGTCGCGTTCGGTTTGTCGTTTCGTTGTGTACAACTTCGGCGACGGTGAGATGCGGGCACGCAAATCGACGGCGGCAGTGACGACAGCGTTCAGGTCGAACTCCTCGCCATCTTCCAAACCGCGCACGACGCGGTATTGCTCGGGGCGAATGCGTTGAAACTCGTGCTTGACCGCTGGCGTCAGCGTGGCGTACTCGTTGAGTGTTTTTGCGAAGTATTCACCGGAATCACCAGTGAGGATGATTTCTCGCAGACGGCACCAGCGCGAGCGATAGTCGTCGATGTGATAGTCCCACTCGTCGTAGAAAAACGTGAGGGCTTCATCGCGCTCTCGCCGCCGCTGCCCATTCATGAGGACAACGCCATTTTCAGGAAGGAGCTGTTCCTTCTCCCCGTTGGCTGGCAGTTTGCCGACGAGATCGCTGATGTACAGCCCTTGCGGGTCGAACTTGTCGCCTTTGCCTTGGCGAATTTGCAGGTCGATGCCAGCGTCGAGAAGAGCTTTGAGCTCTTCCGGCGAGAGCGCCCCGCCACCTTCGCGGTCGTCCTCTTCCTGTTCTAGTTCGAGCGGCGGCAGCTCGGGTACGTCCGACGGCGGTGGACTGTCGTCCATGTCGGGGTCAATGAGAGCGTCGCCCGTAACCTTGTCGAATACAATGGAGCCAAACGATGCCGGGTCGCGGGCTTGTCGCGCAGCGGCCAAGACTGACAGCAACCGCAGATAGGTTTCGCCGGCAAGAAGTGCCGAATCATATACTGTCTGAGCTGGGCGGGTGGTGTTCGCTAATCCTTCCACAGTGGCGAGAAGGAATTCCGGCACTAGTGAAGGGAGCGTGAGTTCCTCCGCCCATTGCAAATCCAACTGGACCCCGCGATAGGCAGCACTGACCAGTGCGTCAATCCTGCGAGTCTCGAACAGGAGGAAGAGGATTTCGACGACTTCGGGATGGGGGAAACGCACGAAATAATCGGCCAGACCACCATTCGCCTCCGTGTCTTCTCCCAGCAATTGCTGCAACACGTGTGGTAAATGCGGCCACAAGGCCGCGAACGCGAACTCATAGGTGCCAAACTCTCGCCGCCCGGCTTGCTGCACGGCCAAGACGCGAAAGAGGCGCAGATTCTCTTCGTAGGTCGGGAACAGATCAACGCGACTCGGCAGCGGCAGCGCATCACAGTAGAGCGGAAACTCTTCGAGCGGCGGCGGGTACGCGAAGGTCTCGCATGGGCGGATGCCGACGGAGGTGCCAGAGAGCATCTGCATGTATTTTCGTAACAGCTCTTGCACCTCTTCCAAGTCGATACCTTGCGACGCTTGGCGCATCACCCGCAGGCTGGTGCGCGATTCGAGCGCAAAGAACGCGACTCCAGCCACAGGGTTTTCCTGAGCGACCGCCAGCCCTTTCGTGAGCCACTCGTGTACTCCTGCCTCCCCGGTTTCCTCGAACACACGCGGCAGTGCGCGGATAAGCGGCGGCACGCCAGCAGGAAATTCCTGAGCCAATGACACGAGTTGCTCCTGCAAGGCTGGACGCTGCTCGAACTGTAAAGATTTGAGCAACGGAGCAATAAGCGGCGCGAGAGAGGGAAGGGCTGCTGGGTCGGTACGCAAGACGGGAAGCAACAGACCTAAGAGAAACGACCTCAATCCTTCTGGCGCGGCAGCGAGCACTGGCGGGAGACGAAAAAAGCTTTCTTCAGCGGCTTTCGGCACGAGAGCTGCTGCGACTTGGCTGGCCAGCAATACGGCCAAGCGCTGTGCTGCTGTTAATTCGGCGAACCCTTGTGGGAGCTTCGCGTAGAAGGTCCACGGTCCAGAATCCTGTATCAGCACGCCCAGCTTGGCCCAAGCCTGCATTGCTTCGCCGGAGAGCACAGGCAAGGCCACTGGCGCAGCATCGAAATAGGCAACGGCAAGAAACTCGCCTTTCCAGCCTTTGGCACCAAGCAGCGAGCTGCCGTGTGTGGCCCAGTCGCGTAAACGTTGCGTCAACGGCGCTGGCAGTGAAGGTAGCAAGGGAGCCGAAGTCTGGAGAAACTGGCTGCCGAGCCGACGAGAGAGGAGCGCAGTCTCGCGGCCAATGTCTGCCCAAGTCTCCGCAGTTTCTAGACCGATCTGCGCCAATGCCTGTGGATCAATAGCGAAATAGGCGGCAGCACCGTCACGAGAAGTAGGCTCCTCACTAGCGAGGCGTTCGCCGACCTGCACCCAACGGGCAAAGGCATTCTTGCCGAAGGCGTGCCATGCTGCCGGCGCATGACGACAGAACACCTGCGCGAGGGTGAGGGAAAGAGCGGCCAAGCGGTCGCCGGTGGCGAGAATCGTTTCACGCGGTTTAGGACCAAGGCTGTCGAGCGCGGCAAGTAATGCCTGCCCGGCTGCATCGCCCAGCAGATGACGGCTATCGAACCAAAGATGACGAAGGGATGCCATTAGTTGAGAGATGTCTCCACATCAGAAGGCTCGGGTAAAGTCAACCCGAGCCTGGGCAATCTCTTGAAGAATGTGAGAGCGGCTGGCACAAAACGGGAGGAGCAGGCATGATGACGCGTCAGAGGCAACTTTCATGAAAGCTATCGAATTGCTGGGCAGGGTTGATGAAACGCGCCACCTCCAGGTGGAAATTCCTGAGACGCTCTCACCGGGGCCTGTACGAATCATCGTATTGATACCTGAGGAAGACGAGGCAGGCGCAGCGTGGATGCAAGGAATCGCTCGTGAATGGGCAGAGGAGCTGAACGATCCGCGTGAGGACCTCTACTCGCTTGAAGATGGAAAGCCGGTTCATGCAACGCGGTGAAATTTATCTCGCCAGTTTTCCCTTCGGCGATATTCCAGGCATGAAGCTTCGTCCAGTACTCTTGTTGACCGCTCCCATTGGGCCACATGGGGAAATCCTTGTCGCTTACATCTCTTCGGTGATTCCATCGATACAGCTCGCCCCCGACATTCTTCTCGATCCCGACCAGCCAGATGGACAAGCGACCAACCTCAAAGTTCCTTCAGTTCTGCGCCTCCATAAATTGGCAACGATTCATGCAACGAACGTGCGTCGGTATCTAGGCAAGCTTTCTTCAGCAGTTGAAAGTATCGTCTCCGCAAAGTTGAGAACATTGCTCAAGTTGTAAGAATTTGTCGGGATTCGTTACTGCCATTGAATTCTTTACGGTGCTTCCTCATGGATTATAAGTCCTTGCGACATTTCCCTGGTTCCGTCACAGTGTAGGCTCTCGGGTCGCGAAGGAGGACACATGGCGGAAGCACAGACATCGGCACGCTGGCGAAACTTGCTCATCAGTTTGATCGTTAGCGGTGGGTTTCTTTATCTCGCTTTTCGCAACGTCAAACTTGATGAACTGTGGACCGCGCTGGGGCGGGTGAGCGGCAGTTGGTTGCTCGTTGCTGTCGGCGTCAGCCTTTTGATTATGGTGTTCCGCGCGTGGCGGTGGCAGTTGGAGTTACGTCCGCTTGCGCACGTCCCGCTCGGTCGCTTGTGGGTGATTACGTCTGTGGCCTACATGGCGATCAATCTGCTACCGGTGCGCTTGGGAGAGGTCGTGCGGCCCTGGCTGTTGTCACGCCGCTCTGCCATCTCGTTCTCCAATGTCGTGGGCAATATCGTCGTGGAAAAGACGATGGACTCGGTGCTCATCCTTTTCTACATCTTGGTGGGGCTGACGACGATTGAAAATTTGCCGGTGTGGGTGCGGCGCGGCGCAATGTTTCCTGCCGTGGGTGCTGGGTTGCTGGTGACGTTGGTGCTGCTCTTCTGGTGGCGCGGCGAAGCGTTTGTGGATCGCTGGGTGCTGCATTTGTTGCCGGAGCGGTTTCGCGCGGGATTGAAAAAAGTTCTGGCTTCTATGGCCGACGGGATGAAGGTCATCCCCAATCCAGGCTTACTCCTCGCTGTCTTCTTGGTCTCCCTCGTTATGTGGTTCCTGCCGATCCTTTCGAGTTACATCATGATTCTGGCGTTCGACTTCCAAGTCCCGTTCAGTGCGGCATTAGTAGTATTTATTTTCGTGGGGTTTGGCACGGCCTTGCCCAATTTGCCTGGGATGATTGGCCCGTATCAGTATGCGTGCCAGCTAGCGCTGGGATTATTCGGTGTGAGCGACGTCGATGGTTTAGCCTACGGTCTAGTGCTGAATGCGGTGCAGTTTTTGACCCTCATTGCCCAAGGGCTTGTCGCATTACCGATTGCTGGGGTGAGTTTTGATGAGATTCGCCGGGCGCGCCAGGGGGTTGCCCTCCAGGGGTCGGCTGCCGAGTAACGCGAACTGCTAGCGGGCTCTGTAAGCCGAGAGGAAGAAACGTAAACGCATGCCAATGGCGAGCAGCAGATACGCCAGCCAAAAGGCCAGCATGACGTTATAGAGGAGCGTTGGCGGGAACTGCTGTTGCAATGCAGCATACAGGCTGCAGACGCCAGTGAAAATATAGTTCAGAATTCCCGCCCAATGGCCAATCGGATTGGCGACGAGAATCACCGACGTGCCTCTTCCCGATAGCAGCCATGAATCGAGCGTGTATTGCCCAAAGGCGAGGGCAATGGCACTAGGAATCCACCACGGTACGGTACCACCCTGAACGAGAAACGAGAGAGATACCAATAGGAAAGTAATATCCGCCAAGTTGTCGAAGACTTTGCCACGATCTGAATTGAGTCCTAAGGCACGGGCGATGGCCCCGTCGTAGTAATCGCTTGCACAGATGATGAGAAAGAGGAGAATGACGAGACCGACGCGCCAGACGTTGGGTTGTTGAGCACTGTCACTGATGGCGTAGAGAAAGAACGGCAGCAAGACCAAGCGTGTACTGGTCAGTACATGAGCGAAATTGAAAGGCTTGCGTGCCTCGACACTTGACGTCATGAGCGAGTCCCTTTCTCTCTTTCGGGGTTTACATAGCACGAACGCGCTTTCTTGAGGAGTCAAAAAATGAAAACCACCACTTTTATTAGCTCCTTCGCTCTGGGTGCCCTTCTTCTTTTAGCCGGTTGTGCTCCTGGTCTGGGCAACAACGGTTATTATAGCGGCTACGATCCGTATTCTGGCGGGTCATCAGGCAGCGGGTACGGTGGCGGTAGCTACGATCCTTACTACGGGTCCTCTGACCCTTACCAGGGTGGCTATGATCGCGGCGGATATGATGATCCGTACTCGGGTCGCGACCAATATCGCAGCCACAAGGAGACCCACAAGAAGTTAGAACACAAGTATGACAAAGCCATGCGCCGCCTCGACCGACAAGAACGCGAGGCAGAAGAAAAAGCCTATCGCAAACATGGCGGAGACACCAACGATCCACGCTACCAGGAGGCCCAACGCAAGATCGACCGGAAGTACGAACACAAACGTGACAAGGTCGAACGCAATGTGAGCAAAGAACACAAGCGAAAACACCGCTCTCACGGCGATTATTCAGGCTGGTAAAGAGTGGCAGATAGGAAAGCGAGAGGCGGTTCGAGGACCGCCTCTTTTTTTGTGCAGGGAACAGGAGAGAGAGCCGCAGTTATTTTGCTGGCTTGGCCGCAGGTTTCGCTGTTGTTGGCGCTTCTGACATGCCTTCCAGTTTCTCTTCTTTCTTGGGGGCGTCTTCCACTTTCAGGACTTTGATGTCGAAAAACAACTTCTTCCCGGCCAGTGGATGGTTGAGGTCAACAACAACGGTTGTGTCTTTTACTTCAGTCACCCGAGCGGGGATCATACGCCCATCCGGGCCTTGGCCGGTCAATTGTGCGCCAACTTTGCGCGCGTCTTCGGGAATTTTGGTTTTCTCGACTTCTTGTGTCCGCTTAGGATCGACCGGGCCGTAACCCTCTTCTGGCACGACCTCGATCTTCTTACTTTCGCCAACCTTGAGCCCAG
Source organism: Pseudomonadota bacterium (assembly GCA_005804965.1). Taxonomy (GTDB): domain Bacteria; phylum Desulfobacterota; class Binatia; order Bin18; family Bin18; genus SYOC01. The sequence continues at coordinate 128 of SYOC01000415.1, read as the reverse complement.
CCATTTGCTTCTCGAGCCCAGGGATAATGTCGTGCGCACCGTGGACATAGACCAAGGGGTCTTTGCCCACGTTCGAGTCGATTTTGCTCTTATCTTCTAATGTCAGTGTATATTCCAGCGACACCTGC
>SYOC01000414.1 GCA_005804965.1 Pseudomonadota bacterium | reverse complement strand
TGCGACGCCGGGGAAAATTCGCTGGGCGGGGCGACGAATCGGCCAGGATACAAGGGAAGTGCTGCGCACAGATGCAGCACTCCGTGATTCCGAGATTGACGCTCTTGAGCGCGAAGGAGTGGTCTATTCGGACCCGAGGGGCAACGTCAGAGATCTTCGAAGAGAAAAGAAATGAGCGCGGTGTCGTCGAAGACCTTTAAAGCGTTGCGAGTGCATACAGTTAATGGAACTCCAGTTGTGCGCTTCGATTGCCTTTCCCTTTCAGATCTAGATGAGGGGGAGGTTGTAATCCGCACGGCGTACTCAGCTGTTAACTATAAAGACGCAATGGCGGCGAAAGGGCTGGGCAAGAACGTCCGCACGGAGCGGCCTTGCGTTACCGGAGTGGACCTTTCGGGCGTTGTAGAAAATTCCTCGGATCCGAGGTTTAAGAGAGGAGACTCGGTCATCGTAACGAACTACGCGTTGGGAGCTCGGCACGACGGCGGTTACGCGGAATACGCGCGTGTTCCCGGGGACTGGATTGTCCCGCTTCCACAAGGGCTCACATTGAAAGAGGCAATGATTCTCGGGAGTGCGGGCCTTACTGCGGCGCTCGCTTTCGACCGACTGGAAGAAGGCGGATTGAAGCCGACACAAGGGGCGGTCGTCGTAACCGGCTCAACCGGTGGAGTTGGCAGTCTTGCGGTCGATATTTTTAGCAGTCACGGATATCGCGTTGCAGCCGTTACTGGGAAGTCAGATGCTGAGCCGTATCTGCGTGCTATTGGGGCTGCTGAGATCGTCTCGAGAAAACCGATGTTAGAGAGCCGCAAAGCGATTAATCCACCGCGCTGGGCCGGTGCGGTCGACAATGTTGGCGGTGATGTCCTCGATATGGTCGCGAGCGCGATGCTGCCGCACGGGCGGGTGGCAGTTTGTGGCATGGCCGCCGGATACAAGCTTTCCACGTCAGTACTCCCGTTCATTCTGCGGGGGGTTGATTTCCTTGGCATTAATGTTTCCCGTGCCTTAGCCATGCCTGAGCGGCTTCGAATCTGGCAGCGGCTCGCAACTGATCTAAAGCCACCAAGGTTAGATAGCATTATCAGACGCATTCCCTTCGATGAACTTCCGTCAACGTTCGATCAGTTGATTGGCAGCGCAGTGATGGGGCGCATTGTTGTGGAGATTGGGGGAGAGCGCGTCTAGGGAGAACTCGTGCGCTCAGCGCGCCGATGAAGGCGGCGGGATAAAGAACTGGCTGGGGATGTTCCACACAAGAGGGACGCCTCTTGCCATATCCGATCAGTAATCAATGGAGAAAGGAGCACAAAGTGGCATACACCGCTCGGCTCAAGGAGTTTGCGTCGGTCGTCACCCTCGTTGCAGCGGGTACGATGGTTGGCAGTGCCAGCGCGCAGGAGGTGGTGAAACTTAAGGTTGCGGACACCGTGCCAACCACCCACTACACATCCAGGCATGGCACCGTGGTCTTCATGGAGAAGGCCCGCCAGTACGGAGGAGGGAAACTTGACTTCGAGTACTACCCGGGAGGGCAGCTTGGCAAACCTAAAGATATGCTCGCTCTTACGCAGGCCGGCGTCGCAGATATCGGATACGTCGTTCCGGCATATACGCCAGATAAACTCTCGTTGTCGTCCGTAGCGGAGTTGCCCGGTCAAGCAAATGATTCATGTGAGGGCACGAAGGCATTCTACGATATGACTCAGCCGGGTGGCTTCCTTGAAAAGGAGGAGTTTAAGCCACAGGGTGTTAGGGTGCTGTTCGCGGCAATGTTGTCTCCCTACAAGATGATCCTAGCCAAGAAACAAGTCTCGCGACTAGAAGATGTACGGGGACTTAAGCTTCGCACTACAGGAGGCGCGTTCGACTTGATTGTGCGTAGTCTCGGCGGCGTCTCGGTCCAGATGCCAGGACCCGATTTGTTCCACGCGCTTTCTAGGGGAACCGTCGACGGAGCCCTGTATCCCTTCGCCAGCATCAAGCCCTTCGATCTTACGGATCATGTCAGGTACGCGACTACCGGGGTAAGCCTTGGGAACGTTGTTCTTACGTATGCGATTGGTGAGGCTGCGTGGACGCGGCTTCCTTCTGGTCTAAGAGAAGCGCTTGTGAAAGCAGGCAGGGAGGCTTCCATTGCTCTCTGCAATTTCGTTGAAACCAACGAGAACGAAGAACGAATTCGATTGACCAAGGATTCGATCAAACTCACCATACTCAGCGATTCGGAGCGGAAGCGATGGATCGACGCGTTGGCCCCTGTGAAAGAGCAATGGGCCGCAGAGCGTGATAAGCGTGGTCAGCCGGGCTCGAAGGCTGTTGCGGGGTGGAGCTCTACCGTCGCCCAAATCAGGTCCAAGTAGAGTGCTCAGGCACCAACCTGTCTAGCGGCCGCCTGCGCTGATAACCGATGGAGCGATGCCTTTTAAGTACGGTGAGAGATGTCTTATTTAGCTAGTATCGACCGGCTGCTACGCCGGCTGGAGCGGGTGCTCATGCATCTCGTGAACACAGCCATGCTCTCGATCATGTTGATCATGGTGGCAGATGTTTCGCTACGGTACTTCGCGAACGAGCCGCTGGCATGGGCGTACGACTTGATCGCTCAGTACTTGATGGTCGCAGTCTTCTTCTTTTCGCTGTCTACTACTCAGCGCGAAGGAGAAAATATTCGGGTAGATGTGCTTGTGAGGGTGATGCCAACAAGATTACATCACGCTTTATGCTGTATCGGTTTCATCGCATCAACGATCATGCTGCTAATCATAGCCTATGAGGGTGGGCACAAGACTCTAGTGGCGTGGCGCGAGGGCGAAGTGCTAGCAGGCGTGGTAGCTTGGCCCACGTGGGTTGCGAACATCATGGTGCCCATTGGGGCTGGAATGTTGGCAGTTCGCCTGAGTATTTCGACCGTCGCATATGCGATCCACGCGCTAAAGCCAGGAATCGCAGGATCAACATTTGACGGAATAGAGAAGGATGGCCATGAGGTCCCCTTATGACCATGCTTTGGATCGCCGCTTTACTCATCGTCCTTATCGCCGGCGGGCTTCCCGTGGCGTTTGCCTTAGGTGTCGCAGGTAGCGCGGGACTATATCTACTTGGGGGCTTGAACTTTGTCGTCGGATTTTTGCACACAACGCCACTTTCAACGGTTTCCACCTACGAGCTAGTAACGATCCCGATGTTCATCCTGATGGCCGAATTCCTGGTCGTCAGCGGCGTGGTCTCCGATTTATTTAGGGCTGCCACAATCTGGATGGGACGAATAAAAGGCGGCCTCGCGGTGTCGACAGTCTTTACGGGTGCGGTCCTTGGTGCAACTACGGGCTCAAGCACGGCAAGTGCTGCCACATTAGCTGCCACGACAGCGATGGCAATGATTCGAGAGGGCTATGAACCGAGACTGGTTTATGGACTCGTAGCTATTACCGGCACGTTGGCCATGCTTATTCCTCCCAGCATAGCGATCATCATTTATGGGATTCTCGCAGAAGTGAGCATCGCCAAGCTACTAATAGCTGGAATCATACCCGGGGCAATCGTATCGCTCGCGATCATCATTACCGTCTATGTGCTTATCTTGAGAAATCCATCTCTCGCACCGGTATCGCAGGCGTACCGGTGGGGGGAGAAGCTTCGCCAACTCACGGTCGCCGGCCCCTTTGTGGCGTTGTTCGCGGTTGTTACGGGGCTAATGTATCTAGGCATTTGCACGCCGACGGAAGCGGCCTCCCTGGGCGCCTTCTCGGCGATGGTACTCACTGCCATGCGCGGGCGACTCTCTGTCGGAAGCACGCTGCACGCACTGGGGCGCGCCGCACGTACCACCTCAATGATTGCGTTGATCATCGTGGGTACGCACCTTTTTGGTTACTTCCTGACCCTTACACAGACAACGCAATCAATCGTAACAGGTGTTACGTCACTGGGTCTTCCACCCATTGTCGTTCTTGGTTTCATCGTTGTTCTCTACATCCTACTGGGCATGTTCATGGATCAGATCGCGATTCTCATCCTAACAGTGCCCATATTGCTGCCCGTCGTCGTTGGCCTGGGATACGACCCGATATGGTTTGGAATACTGGTCATTATCGTTGCTGAAGTGGGGATGGTTTCCCCGCCGATTGGATTGAATGTCTTTGTCGTTGCGAGATATACGAGTGCCCCAATCGGAGACGTCTTCATTGGTGTGTTCCCGCATATCCTTGCGCATTTCATTCTCATAGTGTTGTTCATTGCCTTTCCGGAACTTATTCTGTGGTTGCCTTCGACAATGCGATAGCTGCTCAATGGCTTTAGGGCGCCTCATAAGGCTTTGGGAGCGTTGATATGCGCGACGTGGTGATTGCAGGCGTAGGCTCAACAGAGTTTGGTCGCTTTCCGCATGTTCCGATCGAGGCGTTGGGAGTAAAAGCGGCAGCTCACGCTATCCTTGACGCCGAGATAGATCGGCAGCGTGTGGGGGCGCTGTATGTCGGTAACTTCTTAAGCGGAACACTAAACGGTAAGGAAGTATTGGCGGGTTTAGTTGGCGAGCAGCTGGGTTTAGGGAACATCCCATGCACCAAGGTTGAAGGTGCCTGCGCATCGGGCGGGATTGCGTTTCGGCATGCGTGGATGGCGATTGCGAGTGGCATGTGCGATATCGCGCTAGCCGTCGGAGTAGAAACGATGTCACATGCCGCAACCTCACAGGTTACTGGCGCTCTTAACTGCGCGATGGACAACGAGAATGATGGCCCGACAGGTTTGACGTTCCCAGGGCTCTTTGGCCTTGCTTGGCGAGCATACGAACACCTATATGGCGTAACGCGTGGCCAATTGTCCGCGGTGGTTCGCAAGAATAAGGCATATGGGTTACGCAATCCGCTTGCACACATGGGGGCGAGTCTTTCCGACGAACAGATCGCGGACTCCGCGCTAATCTGCGACCCACTGCGGCTCTTTGATTGTTGTTCGCCAAGTGACGGGGCTGCAGCGATTGTGCTGGCCGCTAAGTCGGCACTGCCATCTCGACGAGGCCACCATATCGACGTGCTTGCGACGGTTCAGACTCGCGGGTCAGCTACGGTGATGGGGCATCCCAACCTGACGTCATTTGACGCGACCGTAAGCGCTGCCTGTTTGGCTTACGAGCGAGCGAAGGTGCGCCCGAATGATATCGATGTCGTTGAACTTCACGACTGCTTCTCGATTGCGGAAGTAATCGACAGTGAAGATCTCGGAATCGTGCCCCGTGGCCGGGGTGCAGTTTGGGCGGCTGAGGGGCGAACGACTCTGGGCGGCAACGTGGCAATAAACCCAAGCGGGGGTCTACTTGCGAAGGGGCATCCCGTTGGCGCAAGTGGCATTGGGCAGATCTATGAAGTAGTGCAACAGCTACGCGGCAAGCATCCCAACCAGGTTCGCGATGCAAGACTTGGAATGACTCACAGCTTGGGTGGTACAGGGGTTGCGTGTACGGTCAGTATCCTGCGCAGGAGCGAAACTTGATACAGCTTCGGACTTTAGCCATGGCTCAATGTAAACGGTGCAGCCGACTGGATCCGAGAACGCCATCAGTTTGTCCAAACTGTCTGAGCGATACGTTTGACGCTGTCGACGTAGACGGTTCGGGCACGCTAGTGAGCTGGACAATGATTAGACGGCCTCCGCCGAATTTCAAGAAAGACGCGCCATATCAAGTGTGCGTCGTGGACCTCGACGCTGGTCCACGTGTCATAGGTCGCCTCAGCTTGGGCACCACAGGACTCAGAGTTGGAGCTTCAGTCGCCTTGATTGAAATGAATAGTGCGACGCCTGTTTTCTGTCTGAAGTGAGCTGCTTACTTGGAGATGCTCCGATTTGAGGCGTCGCGGTCGCCGACTTACACGTTGTTTCGACCGCGGGTTCGAGTCGAGTAGCTATGCCGCTTCAAAACGACGGTGACGTGGTGCGCGGGCTTGGGTTTGTCGCGCTATACGCGGCGTACTTGGAAGAGCAAGTCGACAATCTTCTTCTTATTGACCTGAGTCGGTTTCTTGTGGCCAATCAGGCAGTGAGTCGGGGTTCCATTCTAAGCGCTTCTTGCCTTGCTTGAACCGGGGTCCGATTGCCAAGTGAACTGTGCGGCCTTCGATGGTTGTAGAACTCGCGCCACTGTTCGATCAGCACCGGGGCTTCCCGCAGATCCCGAAACCACTCCCGGTTCAAGCACTCGTGCCTCAGCTTTCCGTTGAAGCTCTCAACAAACCTGACCTGCCCCCGATGTGGTGCCAATCTAAACTTCGGAGATTTGAGGGTTACGGCCATCCATTCGGCCGCTGGTAATGAAAACAAAGCTTTTGACAATCCATCTAATCGACAGTTGGCCGATTTCCTGACTTGCGTAATTCCATCCTGTCCAAAGTAAGGATTCGCAGAGTTTCCGCAATACTTAGTAAGCTTCCAGTCGCAAACCCTACTTCTAGATGATCCAGAATTCGGGGATAGAATCGATCTCACGATTTCTTGCGATCGGCGCATGTGCCGGCGGCAAGAGCGAATTCCTTCGACGAGCGGTTACCTTATTTGCCATAACGCGCCTTGCGCGAGCCTCCTCGATGCCGCTGCAGGACCGATTGTGGCACCAACCCACCGCTTAACCAGCCCCGATCCGGCCGCAGACGCGCGTATTGTGCGGCGCGGACGAGAAGGAAATTCCTATCCCTTTCCCGGTTCCAGTCCTACGCCGTTCCCCAGACTTCTTCGGCTGTCTCGATCACCAGGCGCAGTTTCGCGCGCTGCGCATCGACCGCGATCTTGTTGCCGTGCACGGTGCTCGAGAAGCCGCATTGCGGAGAGATCGCGAGCTGGTCGAGCGGCGCGTACTTCGCCGCTTCGTCGATGCGTCGCTTGAGATCGTCCTTCTTCTCCATGGCGTCGAGCTTGGTCGTCACCAGGCCTAGCACCACGATCTTGCCCTTGGGCAGGAAACGCAGCGGCTTGAAGTCGCCCGAGCGCGCGTCGTCGTACTCGAGAAAGTAGGCATCCACGTTCATCTCCGAGAGCAATGCCTCGGCCACCGGCTCGTAGCCGCCCTGCGCGGCCCAGGTGCTCTGGAAATTGCCGCGGCACAGGTGGATCGCGAGCGTCATGCCTGCCGGCTTCTTCGCCACCACGCGGTTGATGAATTTCGCGTAGCGGTGCGGCAGTTCGTTCGGGTCGTCGCCGCGCGCCTTGGCCGCCGCGCGCATCTTGTCGTCGCACAGGTAGGCAAGGTTGGTGTC
>SYOC01000413.1 GCA_005804965.1 Pseudomonadota bacterium | reverse complement strand
GTGGCGATCGGCGCGGCAGTGCAGGGGGCTGTGCTCAAGGGAGAAGTCAAAGATGTGCTCTTGTTGGATGTGACGCCGCTCTCGCTTGGTATCGAGACCCTTGGCGGTGTGGTCACGCGCGTGATCGAGAAGAACACGACGATTCCGACCCAGACGTGCCAAGTGTTTTCTACCGCTTCGGATAGTCAGACGGCAGTGACCATCCGCGTCTTTCAAGGTGAACGTGAGATGGCAGCGGACAATAAGCTGCTTGGGCAGTTTGATCTTGTCGGCATTCCGCCGGCCCCGCGTGGCGTTCCGCAGGTAGAAGTCACTTTCGATATTGACGCGAACGGCATCGTTCATGTGAATGCCAAAGATCTCGGGACGGGCAAAGAACAGTCAATCCGTATTACGGCTTCGAGTGGGCTTTCTGAGTCGGAGATCAAGCGTATGGTCGATGACGCGCAATCGCACGCAGAAGAAGATAAGCGGAAGCGCGAACGCATTGAAGCTCGCAACCAACTCGATTCCTTGATCTACTCGACTGAAAAATCGCTCAAGGACCATCGCGACGACGTTGAAGTGGCGACCGCTTCAGCGATCGATGCTGCGCTGGAAAAAGCCAAGAAAGCTATGGAAGGTGAAGACCTCGACGCGATCAAAGCCGCCATGGAAGAGCTGACGCAAACTTCGCATAAACTTGCTGAAGCGATGTATGCTAAGGTCGCCAAAGAGCAGCAAGCTGGAGCGAAAGACGGGGCAGCCGAGAATGGAAAAGCTGCAAACGACGGGGAAGGCAAAGACAACGTCGTTGATGCGGACTTTGAAGAGGTGAAGTGACACGGCGCCGCTGCATATCGGCGTCCTTTAAGCCCTCACTTCCCCCGTTTGGGGGAGAGTGGGGGCTTTTTGTTACAGGGGCAGGGGCGTGACGTATGGCCACAAAAGCCGATTATTATGAATTACTGGGTGTCAGCCGCACCACCAGCGATGAGGAAATGAAGAAGGCGTATCGCAAAGCTGCGATGCGCTACCATCCTGATCGCAACCCCGGCGATAAAGCCGCCGAGGAAAAATTCAAAGAACTTTCTGAGGCGTATGCGGTGCTCAGTGACCCGGAGAAGCGGGCGCAATATGATCGCTACGGGCATGCGGCCTTTGAGCAAGGTGGCGGCCCTGGATTTGGCGGCTTCGATTTCTCTGGCAACTTCGACGATATTCTTGGCGGTATTTTTGGTGATATCTTCGGTGGTGGCTCCGGACGTGGCGGGCGACGTGGCACCCGGCGTGGAGAAGACCTGAGCTACAACCTGGAGATCTCTTTTGAGGAAGCCGCTTTTGGCACCGAGAAAACTATCTCCATTCCCCGCATGACGCCCTGTGAAACCTGCGGTGGGAAAGGAGCCAAGCCTGGTACGACGCCGAAAACGTGTACGATGTGCCGTGGCAGTGGCCAGGTGCGTTTCCAACAAGGATTTTTTACCATCGCGCGGACCTGCACCCAGTGCGGCGGGCAGGGAACCGTGATTACCGATCCCTGTACGCCGTGTCGTGGCACCGGCGCGACTCGCAAAACCTCGACTTTGCCGGTCAAGATTCCAGCGGGTGTGGATACCGGCGCGCGACTGAAATTGCGTGGCGAAGGAGAAGCCAGTCTTGCTGGCGGGAGTGCCGGTGATTTGTATGTCATGCTGCGGGTTCGTGAACACCCGCTCTTCATCCGTCAGCATAACGATGTCGTGTGTGAAATTCCGGTGAGTTTTCCTCAAGCTGCGCTCGGGACTGAGATTGAAGTGCCGACCCTAGAAGGCAAGCTGAAGATGAAAGTCCCGGCGGGCACGCAATCGAGCAGTACCTTTCGTCTGCGCGGCAAGGGAGTTGTGGACCTACACGGCGGTGGACGTGGGGATCAACTCGTGCGCGTCGTAGTGGAAACCCCACGCAAGCTTTCTGCAAAACAGCGAGAACTTTTAGAAGAATTTGCTCGCCTCGATGGCGAAGGTGCGCATCCCATGAGTAAAGGGTTCTTCGAGAAGGTGAAGGAACTCTTCGGATAGCCGCAGGGAAGAATATGCAACTCCGTGAGCTAGGAGAGTTTTCTTTTCTGTCGCGCTTACGTGCCCGCGTGCCTGCTGACCCTAGGGTGGCGTTGGGCATTGGCGATGACTGCGCGGCACTGACGCTCCCAGGAACTACGGTGATTACTACCGACGCGATGATAGAAAACGTACACTTTCGCCGTGAATGGGGTTCGTTCTCCACGCTCGGTGAGAAAGCGTTTGCTGTCAACGCGAGTGATATCGCTGCGATGGGGGCAACGCCAACGTTTGCTTTATTGAGCCTCGCTGTGCCGCAAGACTGTGAAGTGCAAGTCTTGGATGAATTCTTTGATGGTTTCCTTCACGCAGCCCAGAACGACGGTGCAGCGCTGATTGGTGGCAACATGAGCGCTGCACCGTGTTTTATGGTCTCGGTCACGTTGCTGGGACAGGCCCAAGGGCGCGTGTTGCAACGTGCCGGGGCGCGTGTCGGCGATGGTCTCTACGTGACGGGAACTCCTGGCGATGCCGCTGTCGGATTGCGTATGTTGCAGGAAGGGCGCGATGATGCTCCGGCACGTGCAGCAAAAGCACGTTTTCTCACGCCGACGGCGCGGACGATGGTCGGACGGGAGGTGGCGGCTCGTAAACTCGCCACTGCGATGATCGACGTGAGCGACGGGTTGTTGCAAGACTTGGGACATGTGTGTGGAGCTAGCCACGTTGGGGCGGCAGTTGAAACCGCACTGCTCCCGCTCTCCTCGTGTTACTTCGCTATTCTTGGTGCTGCGGACTGGAGCTGCGCCCTCGCTGGTGGAGAAGATTACGAACTGCTCTTCTCTGCCCCGACCGAGCATCACGCTGCACTCGCAGAGCTGGCGGCGATGACCGGTTGTCCGATTACCCGCATCGGGCGCATCGTGCCGCAGTCGCAAGGAATTCGCGTCTACAATGCCGATGGTAGCGAATACGTTCCGGTTCGTGCGGGCCACGATCACTTTCATCAGGCTTAATCAATTTTCTTTATGGATCGCACTCGTCTTCATGAACTTCTGAGCAGTGTCCGCGACGGAGGCATTTCTATCGACCATGCTCTCGACGCACTCAAAACCTTGCCGTTTGAAGATCTCGGGTTCGCGCTGGTCGATCATCACCGTGCCTTACGTAAAGGATTCCCTGAAGTCATCCTGGGACAAGGAAAAACTACCGCGCAGATTATCGCGATAGCGCAACGACTGAACGAGCAAGGTCAACATGTCTTAATCACCCGCCTAGATACGCAAGCCGCTGCCGAAGTTGGCACGGCGCTGCCGGAGTTACGTTACTATCCTGATGGCCGTTTGGGTGCGCTGGGCACGCCGCCGGAGCCTCCACGTGGACAAGGACGTATTCTCGTCGTGTCCGCTGGTACGGCGGACCTACCAGTGGCGGAGGAAGCTGCAGTGACCGCTGAGCTGTTAGGGAACGGTGTGGATCGTCTCTATGATGTCGGTGTTGCTGGTTTGCATCGGCTGCTCGGCAATCTGGAGAAACTGCATGCAGCTTCTGTTCTCATCGTTGTTGCCGGCATGGAAGGTGCGTTGCCGAGTGTTATCGGCGGATTAGTTGACCGTCCGGTGATTGCCGTGCCCACCAGCATCGGCTATGGCGCGAGCTTCAATGGACTTGCCGCTTTGCTCGCCATGCTGAATTCATGTGCTGCCGGTATCACGGTGGTGAATATCGATAATGGCTTTGGTGCTGCTGCCGCAGCGACACTGATGAATCGCCTCTCGTGCCCAGCAAACGCAAACCTTCCGGCCTAACACAGGGGCGTGCCAAACGTGCCCTGCAAGTCGGGGCGCTGACGACTGCTGTCGGTGGCAGTTATCTGTGGCAGGCCCTGAAACGTCCCTTCCAATCGACTGATACGCACGAACAAGCACAGCTCGACCTGCATTTAAAGAACGCTCTGCGCATTGTCGAGGACTCGCGCGAATTGCGCGGCGCGTTCATGAAGCTCGTGCAAATGTTGAGCATGCGGACGGATATTCTCCCGACTGAAGTTGTGAACATTTTATCCGTCGTGCAATCGTCCGTGCCACCGATGGACTATGGGCTGATTCGCGAGCAAGTGAAACGCGAACTGGGGAAATACCCGGAACAGCTCTTTGCGCATTTCGAAGCCGAGGCATTTGCCGCTGCCTCGCTTGGGCAGGTGCATCGTGCCCGCCTCAAAAGTGGGGAAGAGGTGGTAGTCAAGATTCAGTATCCTGGCGTGGACCAAACCGTGGCGCAAGACTTGAAGAACCTGCGTGCGTTGTTGCAGGTCTTTACTGTCATGACACGCGATGTGTTGCGGCAAAAATTCGATGCCAACGATGCGTATCTTGAGATGGAAGAACGCTTATCTGAAGAATTGGATTATCTTCACGAGGCTGAAAACATCCAACTGTTTCAACGCTTGTTTGCCGACGATGAGGACATCCTCGTTCCTCAAGTCTATCCCAAATTTTCGTCCCGTCGGGTGTTGACGATGGAATACATCGACGGGTATACACTGCCGGATATTGCCTCCCCCGGAGTTGAAAAGAGCTTGCAAGACTGGGTCGTCATCAAATACTTCACCACCACATGGCGACAACTGTTCGCCTTTGGTGTGCTACATACCGATCCCCACCCGGGCAATTATTTGGTGACCTATCATCCCAAGCTGGCGATGCTCGATTTCGGCAGTATTCGCGTCTTCCCCGAAGAAGTACGCCGACAATATCTCGCACTCGCGAAAGCGATCCTTGCCAAGGATCTCGAAGCCATGGGGCGGTGCTTTGTGGCGCTGGGGTACCTGGCCCCGGAGCAAGATCCTCAGCCGCTCGCGCGGGTCATGGGGATTATGTTTGAAGGAGTGATTGAAGATAAGGCCTTCGATCCACGTGATTTCGACTCTATGGCGAAGACCATGGAGATTGCCAGCATCGGGCTTGAACATCGCATCTTTACTGCGCCTGGACATCATCCTTTTCTGATGCGTGCACTGCTCGGCCTCGACGGTTACATTCACCAGTTTGGTGTCATCACCAACTGGCATCGGCTGTTTCGCCAATGCTTGGAGAGATCTCCGGCGTGAGTTAGCCTTCGCCGGACGCCCAGCCCAGCGACTGATCCTTCATCTCATCAGATTTGAGGGATGATCTTTGCGGCTTAGGCAGCCTCCTTCTTTACGCCATTCGTCGCCCAATGTGTTGGCAGTTTTGGTGGCACGGGAGGCTCGAGACCAGTCTCTTCTTTGCAACGGGCAAGGAGTTCTGCGAGTGGCGGCCCAAAGTCGAAGGTCTGCATGGTGCCGCGTTCTTTCGCTATCTTCTCTCGTAAGGCTTGTGTAGCGGTCTGGTTGACCTCGCACGTCTGCGGGTCCAGTACCACCCCGTAATCGCGCTGGGCCTTTTCCGACGACACCAATTCGCGAAGTACATCGGTCCGGACTTGCTCGGCCAGACGTTGAAGCGGGTCGCCCCAGCCGCCACCGCCGGCAGTTTGGAAAATGAGCTGATCGCCGGGTTCGACCCTGACTTGATCGCATTTGGATGGGAGAACGGTGCGGCTGCCATCCTGGCGCACCAAGATCTTCTTTGAGCGCATTCCTGGCTTGCCGCCGAGAATACCCCACGGCGGTGTCAGCCAGCGGTCGTCGTGAATAGCGACCTCACCCGGCTCTAAGAACGTGTACCACTTGTCGATGCCGTTGCCGCCGCGATGCAATCCGGCCCCGCCTGAGTCGATGACCGAGGAATAACGGTCTACACGCATCGGGCAGTAGCTCTCCAGATATTCGGTTGGGATGTTGGTGAACAGCGGCCACCACGAATGTCCGTCCATGCCGTCGCCGATGGGTCGTCCAGGAATACCACCGTAGCTAATTTCCATGATGAAGAAGAATTGGCCCTCCTTGTCCGTGCCGCTATAGAGCAAATGCGGGCTGGTGCCGTAGCCGGCGGCGGTGGTCAGCTCTGGGCTTTTCTGACCGAGACACCCGCTCATGACATCGAAGAGCCGGGCGAGGGCATGGGTGCGACAGCCGAGGGGAGCTGGGAACTTGGGATGGAGGAGGGAACCGTCTGGCAGGCGGGCTTCAATCAAGTCGTAGAATCCATCGTTGAACAGAATCTGCGGATCGTAGACCATGATGAGGTACACGCCGATAAACCTCTTGAACATGCCCTCATTGAGATAAAAATTGATCGGTCCCACGGCTTGCGGGTCAGTCCCTGTCCAGTCGAAGACGGCCTTCTCGCCTTCTCGCCAGATGGTGAGCTTCATCTTAAAGGGACCGTTGCCTAAGCCGTCGTCATCGACGTAGTCTTCAAACGACTGAGGCTCCGTGGGGATATTGCGTTGAATGAGCGTATGCATGGCGCGATAGGTACGCTCCAGCAGCGCCTGCGTCGCCGCCAGATATGTATCGCGGCCAAAGCGCTGGCACAGTTCGAGCATGCGCTGCTCCGCCGTCTTGCACCCGGCGACGATACCCATCAAATCTGAGCGGTTCATGACCGGAATGCGTACGTTATTCAGGATAAGGTTCAACACGTCTTCATTGAGCTTGCCGCGCTCGAACAGTTTGACCGGTGGAATACGAAGCCCTTCGCCGAAGATTGAGGTGGCATTGGTAGGAAATGAGCCGGGGAGAGGGCCACCCACATCCATTTGATGGCCAAACATGGAGCACCAGCCAATGAGTTCGTCGCCATCGAAGACCGGAACCAGCAGCAGAAAATCGTTGATGTGAGAAATCGCGCCGCCGCAAAGGTAAGGGTCGTTCAGCAGAATGACATCTCCCTGGTAGATAGGGCGGTCGAACGTCTCCATCATCTCGCGGATGTACGAGCCAAACTGGCCGACGATCATACGGCCGTTGGGGTCGCAGATCATGGGAAACTCGTCATGCTGCTCGCGAATCACCGGCGACATCGCCGTTCGGTACAAGACAGCGTCCATCTCGTAACGATAGTTCTTCAGGGCGCTCTCAATGATGTCGAGCGTCACTGGATCGACGGTGATCTGGGGAATCTGAGCAATTTTTACGTCGCGCATGCAGGACTCCTTTTTCCTAAGCCGCTCTCAATGATGCAGTTCAACTTCATAGCGTGATGGTTTTTGTGCGATGGTCTTCAGGGATGTCGTCCAGTACCAGCAAGTGGTAGGCATCCTTGATATTTTCTTCTAGCTCTTCAAGCGTCTCACCTTGGGTCATCACTTCTGGATATTCGAGAAGTTTTCCCAGCCAGAACTTCTCTGATTTCCAATAAATAAGCGTTAGCTTCGTGCCCATATCATGTCCCTTTATGCGTGCGGTCGAAGCAAAATGTTGAAATATCGATCTACCTCGCCGATAAAGCCTGGCAACACCACAGTGGTCGAGTCCATCTCTGTGACGATAGCCGGGCCCGTCATGCGGTTGCCGGGCTGCAATTGCGCACGGTGATAAATCGGCGTGGTGAGGAAGTGTCCATCGAAATAAATACGATGTTCATCACTCAGCGCGTGACGCGGGGAAGGACCATCTATTGCGCCTTCGGGGAAGTGCAGGGCAACACCTTTGCCCAAGGCGACAGCCCGCAGGTTGACGATCTCGCAGGCTGCATCCAAACGAAAGCGATAGAGTCGCTCGTGGAGCGCGTGGAATTTGTCGGCAATTACGCCAGTGCCATGCGTTTGCAGTTCGGCCAGCGTGACGACAATTGGCAACTCATAACCTTGGCGGAAGTAGCGCATATCCGCATTGTAGAAAATCTGCTGCTGTTCGCGTGCGATGCCTTCTTGTTCCAGCCACCCCGCAGCCTCCTCGCCGAGTCCTTGGAAGATGCGCGAGACTTCTGCGGCAGAAATCTTATCGAGGGTACGCAGCACCGTGCGTGCGAACTCCTCGCGGAAATCGCAACACACATCGCCAGTGGCGCATAAGATACCAGGGGCAGGTGGGATCAGTACTGGGAACGATCCGATCAGCTTGGCCACAGCATTAGCATGCAACGGTCCCGCGCCGCCGAAGGCCACGAGGGCGAAATTGCGTGGATCGTAACCCCGCTGCACTGACACAAGACGTAGCGCACCGTGCATATTCTCATTGACGATGTCGATGATGCCTTGCGCAGCGCGATATACATCAAGGCCGAGTTTCCGTCCGATGCGCTCGACTGCCGCCTTGGCCGCTTCTTGATCCAAGGTCATCTCACCACCCAGTAATCGCGGTGGGAGGTGGCCAAGTACAACATTCGCGTCCGTGACCGTAGCTTCTGTACCCCCACGGCCATAACAGGCTGGTCCCGGGTCTGCCCCTGCGCTTTGTGGTCCGACGCGCAGCGCGTTAGTAATTTCCGGGACGTGGGCAATGGAGCCGCCGCCAGCACCGATACTGCGGACATCGACCGAGGGAACTTTGATAGGAAAGTAGCCAAGCGTCGTCTCGCGTGCGATGGTCTGCGCACCGTCTTGGCAGAGCGCGACATCTGTCGAAGTGCCACCCATGTCGAGTGTGAGGAGATCGGGAAATCCGGCTTTCACGGCAAGGGCGAGGGCACCGGCCACACCACCGGCTGGTCCTGACATCACACCATAGACCGGACGTTCTTGCGCCATGCGCAATGTCATCAACCCGGCATCCGAGCGAAGAATGTTGACTTCAGCCTTCAATCCGTGGGCAACGAGCTGGTCGGCGAAGTTTTTCATATACAGCGCGACCTTGGGACGCACGTAGGAATTCATCACTGCGGTCAGGGCGCGTTCGTATTCGCGGAATTCTGGGAGCACCTCTGCTGACGCTGTGACTGGGATAGTGGGGAACATTTCCTGAGCGATGGCTTTGATGCGTTTCTCATGCACAGGATTGGCATAGGAGTTGACCAACGCGATGGTGATAGCCTCGACCCCGCGAGCAGCGAGAGCTTGGAGATCCTTCCGTAAGGCGTCCTCATCGAGCGGCTTGACGACTTCCCCGTTCGTGCCAATTCGTTCTTTCGCTTCACACGTATTTTCGAGGGCAGCCGGCGGGTCTGGCTTGACCATAATGATCCAGCCCGCGAGCGGGCCGGGAGTCCACGAGCGTGCGAGATGGAGGATCTGCTTGAAGCCTTCGGTGGTAATGAGACCGACCTTTGCCCCTTTGCCTTCTAAGACTGCATTCGTGGCAACGGTGGTACCGTGCATAATGTGAGAGATCTCTCCAGGGGAGATCTCGGCCAGACGGCAGACCTTCTCAATGCCAGTGAGAACGCCCACCGACGGGTCTGCCGGGGTTGAGGGCGTTTTGGCTCGTACCTGACGACCACTGATTTCATCGAAGAGAAGAAGATCCGTGAAGGTGCCACCAACATCGACGCCGAGTTTGAAGGACATGCGTGTTTCTTTCCCGTCCCGAAAATTTTGCAGCTCGGGCGGGATTATATGGGCCTGAACTCGCCAGCGTCAATGTCGGACGCGCTATATGACAAGCCAGAGCGAGCGGCAGCGTTTCTTGCCGTTGACGGGAGGTCCGGCGCGTTATATGTCCCGGGAACACTTTTTTGCGAGGTGGAATCGATGAACTTCGCTTGGGCGCGTATGTGGATCAAAACGTTCAGCGAGAGCGCGGATAAAGCGGTGACTCTCTATGCTGATCCTTTCTTGTTCGAGGATTTATTACTCGGGCAGCAAATTGCCGACAAAGAGGAACTCCGCCGCGCCTTTCAGGTGTTCGAGAACACCGAACCGCCGGGGCCGGCAGGCGTCAATGTCTTCGACGTGCTGCGTTATACTGGCGATGCGCAGTCGGGCGTGATCGAGTGGGAATGGCGTGGACGACATGTCGGGGAATTTCTTGGTGTCCCGGCGGCAGGGAAGGACACTGTCGTACGTGGGATGACGTTCCACACGTATGCCAATGGCAAGATCGTGCGTGAAGCCACGTTTTGGGATGCCGTCTCTGCTCTTCAACAGTTAGGGGCGCTGAAGCCGACAGTGCAGTTCTGGAAAGTAGCCGAGAAGCCTACTGCGGCAGAGAAATGACCGGGCGGCGCGGCGTCAAGCCGCATCTGGCGCATCCGAGGTAAAGAGAGGGAATAACTCCGGTGGACTTTGAATATACTCCGCAAGAAGAAGCCTTCCGCCAAGAGCTCCGTGCTTGGTTAGACGCGAACCCACCCAAGGGCTATGACCCAGCCACGTTCCTGCATCTTCCTCAAGATGCACGGTTTGCGCTGCAACTCGACTGGCAAAGACAATTGCATGGCGCTGGTTGGGTTGGCATCCATTGGCCACAAGCCTACGGCGGTCGCGGTGCCACTGCGATGGAGCAGACCATCTATCTGCAAGAGATGGTGCGTGCTCGCTTACCGGAGATCGCCAACGCTATGGGAACACGCATTGTTGGTCCCACCTTGATCCACTGGGGCACGGAAGCACAGAAGCAGCGCTACATTCCCACTATTCTGAACGGCGATGAAATCTGGTGTCAGGGCTATTCTGAACCGAATGCCGGTTCGGATATCGCCTCGCTGCAAACCCGCGCGGTCGAAGATGGAGACGACTTTGTCATCAACGGACAGAAGGTGTGGACCTCGTTTGCGCAGTATGCCCATTTCTGTCTGTTGCTTGCCCGGACTGATCCTGCCGCACCGAAGCACAAAGGCATTTCGTGCTTCGTGCTCGATATGCACTCGCCGGGAGTCACCGTGCGTCCGTTGCGGCAGATCAACGGCGACGCGGAATTCAACGAAGTCTTTTTCGACAACGTGCGAGTCCCTAAGGCGAATCTCATCGGCGCAAAAAACCAAGGCTGGCCAGTGATGCTGACGACGCTCATGTTCGAGCGGGTCACGTTTGATGTGCTCTCGCCGGTTGAGGCGGTTATTACCCAACTCATTAAAGTAGTGAAACACGAAGAAACCACCGCGCTACCCTTCACCGGCGATGCCTCGGTGCGGCAGCAGGTCGCGCGATTCTACACCGAACTGCAAGCGATCAAATACACCAGCCTGCGCCAGCTTACCAGGCAGTTACGCGGCGAGCCGCCGGGTCCAGAAAGCTCGCTGGTCAAACTTGCGGCCAGTGAATTGAATCAACGGGTGGTACTGTTCGCCACTGCCTTGCTCGGACCGGCAGGCCAGGTCGTCTCTGAAGATATCCAAGGAGTTGCCGGCGACTACTGGGTGCATAATGCGCTCACCACCCATTTGTACACCGTTGCCGGCGGCACCTCGGAAATTCAACGCGGCATTCTCGGCGAGCGCGTGCTCGGCCTGCCTAAAGGATAAAACAAGGAAAAGAAAAGAGAGGAAAGATCGAATGAAATTCATGTATTTCTTTTACCCGGCCCTGCCAGCAAGCCTGGAAGAGCGCAAGCGCCTTCGCCCGATTGCTCGGCATACCGAGCCGTGGCAGAAGATGTTCTCTGAAGTTGCAGAACTCTCGCGGATGGCGGAGGATCTCGGCTTCGAGGCGGTTTCATTCCCGGAACACCATCTGCATACCGAAGGTGGCGAAATGGGCAGCTTGCCCCTCTTAACGCAGTATGTGATTTCCCAAACCAGCCGTATCAAGGTTGGCCCTATTGGTTATGTTCTGCCCGGGTGGAATCCGCTCCGCTTGGCGCTCGAGATTGCGTGGCTGGACCAGCTGACCAAAGGGCGCACAATGATTGGTTTCGCCCGCGGCTATCAGGCGCGGTGGCTCAATCCTATGGCGCAGAAGCTCCACATTGGCGCGAGCGCGATCTCGACCATGCAGGAAGACATCGATGCGCGTAACCGCGAAGCTTTCGAAGAGGTCTATCAGATTCTCAAGCTGGCGTGGGCCGACAAGCCGTTCCGTTTCAAGGGTAAGCATTATGAGTACCCCAGCCCGTATGAAACCGGCACGCCGTGGCCCGCGCATCAATGGACCCGCGACTTCGGCGCACCTGGGGAAGTCGACGACAACGGCAACGTGCAGATGATTGAAATCGTGCCCAAGCCTTATCAGAAACCGCATCCGCCGTTGTTCCAAGCGTTTTCCATGAGTGAGGCCACTATCCGCTGGGCCGCGCGCGAAGGGCTTATCCCCACGCTCTTGGCGTCGGAGCCGAAGCAAGTGCGCGCCTATGCCGAGGCGCATGTAGATGAAGCCAAGAAATACGGACGCGAGCTGAAGCTCGGCGAAAACTTGGGCGTCTTTCGCTCGGTGTACCTGGCCGACAGCCATGCGGAAGCCACGCGCATGGGAGACACTGGGCTGATCGGCGTGGGCTGGCAACAATGCTTCCATTATTTCGGATTTACCGAGGCGTTTCGTCTGCTAGAGGACGAAGCAAAATATCCCAACAAACAGCCGTTGCCGTCGTCGGAGTGTACGATGGAACGCTTGGAAAAGGCGCACTTCGCTTTAGTTGGCACCACCAGCGATATTCGCCGCGAAATGGACATGCTGGTCGAAAATGCGAATCCCGAATGGTTTATCTGGCAGTCGGACCAAGGGTATGCCCCACTGGAGCAGGTCAAACAGATGCTCAAACGGTTCGGCAAGGAAATCTTGCCGCATTACCAATAAGGGCCAATCTGATCTTTTGAAGTCTGGGGTAAGTGCGTGCCTGTGCGCACCAAAAAGAAAAGTAACGGAGGCCTGCAATGTTCCGCCGATTCTTTCACGTTAACATTTGTGTCAGTGACATGGAGCGCTCGATTCGCTTCTACGAGAGCATTGGTTTTACCAAGGTGAATGACTTCATGCTGGGCGGCGGTGAACCTAGCATCGGAGCGGCGTTAGGGCTTCCGGTCAAGAAGCTGCGTGGGGTGTTCATGCGCTTAGGAACTGCTCCTGACGCGCCGCTGATCGACCTAGTGCAGTTCGTCGACCCGCCGCACCAGGGGCAGCCGTACCCGACCTTGAACAACATTGGCATCTGTCGGGTGGCGTTCTTAGTCGATGACATTGATACGGTCTACAAAGAGCTGCAAGCCAAGCAGGTCGAGTTCGTGGCACCTTTGCAGAAACTCGACGGTCCACGCGGCTCGAAGATCGGCGTGGTGTGTTTCAAAGATCCAGACGGGACCGTGCTGGAGTTGATCAGTAGTGATATCGAAGCCACGATGGTCAAAGGATGAGCAAAAAGGAGAACCACACATGTCAGCGAATGGAGCAGCAAAATCTAGGGCGATCCGCGCACGACTGAGTCACCCGGTGATCGATTCTGATGGTCACTGGCGGGAATACGAACCGCTCGCGATGGACTATTTGCGAGAAGAAGCTGGCCCTCAACTCGTCGAAAAGTGGATGTCCCGAGTGCGTGCGCTTGGGCAAGGGGCTTTCGCTAAGCTGACGAAACAAGAGCGGCACGACCAACGGGTTGGGCAGCCGCCGTGGTGGGCGCTAGCAACACCTAACGCTCTCGATACAGCAACCTCGTTCATCCCGCGCCTCATGCATGAGCGGCTTCCAGATATGGGACTGGATTTTGCGATTTTGTATCCCTCAGCATCGCAATTATTTGCGCCTTATGTAGGGGACGAAGAATTACGTCATGCTGGCTGTCGTGCCTTTAACCGCTATGCCGCCGAGACCTGGGCAGAGTATAGTGACCGTGTGACGCCGATTGGTGTGATTCCTATGCACACGCCGCAAGAGGCGATCGCCGAGTTGGAACATTGCAAATCTCTCGGAATTAAGGCCGTGGCTATGGGCAGTCTGATTCGTCGCTCGATTCCCGCCGCCGAGAAACAAGGGATGAGTCGCCGCTTTGCGTATTGGGTTGATGTCTTAGGGATGGACAGCGACCATGACTACGACCCAGTGTGGCGCAAATGTGAAGAACTGGGCTACCCAGCCACGTTTCATTCTGCTGCGGAAAACATGGGATTACGCAATTCGCTGACAAACTTCGTCTACAACCACATTGGTCATTTTGGCGAGGCAGGGAACGCCGTCTGTAAGGCGTTGTTTCTTGGCGGCGTCACGCGTCGTTTCCCACGTATGCGCTTTGCTTTTCTCGAAGGGGGTGCGGCCTGGGGTTGTAGTGTGTTCGCCGACCTCATCTCGCATTGGGAGAAGCGCAACGGCAACGTCATTCAGGATCTCAACCCAGCGAATCTGGACCGCGCCAAAGTGGGCGAGCTGATCAAGCAATATGGCGGCGAGAAGATGTACAGCCGCTGGCCGGAGTTTGAGGCACAGATGATCAGCGGCATGGGCAGCGCCTTACCAGAAGAACTCGACGACTTTGCGGCGTGCAAGATTACCAAGAAAGAAGATCTCCGCGATCTATTTGTTCCCAACTTCTTTTTTGGCTGTGAGTCGGACGATCCGACGCTGAACTATGCGTTCGCGTCGAAAGTCAATCCGTTCGGAGCGAAACTTGGTGCGCTATTGAGTTCCGATATCAGCCACTTCGATGTGCCGGATATGACGGAAGTGCTCGAAGAAGCCTGGGAGCTGGTCGAAGAAAAAGGCATGTCAGAAGAAGATTTTCACGCCTTCACCTTTGGCAATGCCGTGAAGCTGTGGGCGAGCCTTAATCCTGACTTCTTCAAAGGGACGGTCGTAGAGTCGCAAGTGCAGAAGCTGCAGGCCGAGACGGCGAAGGCGTAAGGTGACTGTTGATAGTTCGTTATTACAAAGGGATGAAAATACAATGAGTGACAAACGAGTCAGTCCCGTCGTCGACGCCGATGGGCATGTCCTTGAGCCGGGCGATATGTATCAGAAGTATATTGATCCTCAGTATCGCGATCGTGCGATCCGCATTGAGGTTGACGCCAAAGGTCATGAGAACCTGATCTTCGACAACAAACCCTACCAAAGTGAAACCATGCGTGGGAATCTCGGTGCCATTGGCGGAATCGGCATGGACCGGAAGAAATTGTACACCCGTGGGATGGTGACCTACGCTGAAGGGTCTCCTGCTGGCGGCTACGACCCGAAAGCGCGACTGACCGTCATGGATGAGGAAGGAATCGATAAAGCCATCCTCTATCCTACGATCGGTATCTTTTGGGAAGGCGCTGTCCACGATCCGCAACTGGCCACCGCCTACACACGTGCCTATAATCGTTGGATTGTTGACTTCTGTCGTGAAGATTCTCAACGCCTATACCCCATCGCGCATATCTCGCTCCTAGATCCAGAGGGTGCAGTCGAAGAGACCCTCCGTGCGCGTAAAGAGGGATGCGTGGGAGTCTATCTCTCCCCTGATCTTCCCGCGCGCAATCACAAACGCTTCGACGATCCCACTTTCGTGCGCTTCTGGGAAACCGTCCAGGATATCGAGATGCCGGTAGCCTTTCATGTCATCGTGCGCGAGCAACAGACATTTAATGAGTGGACCCGGCGATTGGATGGCAGACCCGGTCCGCTCGGGCTCTTTGGTCACACGTTTCTGGCTATTGATGTGATGACCGCGTTTACTTCGATGATCACCTTGGGCATGTTCGAGAAATATCCTCGCCTGAAATGTGCCGTGCTCGAAGCCGGGGCGACCTGGATCGGCGCGTGGCTTGATCGACTGGATCATAAGGGAGAAGTGACCGAAGCGTTTACCCCCATCAATCTGAAGCCGAGCGAGTATTTTTATCGCCAGTGTGTCGTCTCAGCCGATCCCGACGAGACGATGATTGCACCGGTGGTCAACCACCTCGGTGCTGACTATTTTATTTGGGCGTCTGATTACCCTCATGTTGACGCCTCGTTTGGCGTTGTCAAAGAGCTGAAAGAACACCTAGCGCCGCTGCCGCTTGCCGATCAACAGAAGGTGCTCGGGGAGAACGCTATCCGCTTTTATAACTTGTAACCGGAGGACATGATGGCAAACGCTGTACCGCAGACATCTGCGACTGACACGGGGTCAGTCGATACTTTTGACGCGATCATTATTGGCGCTGGCGTGTGTGGGTTGTATCAACTGTACCGCCTCCGGCAGCTCGGTCTGTCCGTGCGCGTGTTCGAGGATGGCGAAGGGATAGGCGGCACCTGGTATTGGAACCGGTACCCGGGCTGTCGTTTCGATTCCGAGAGTGAAACCTACGGCTATTCGTGGTCGGAGGAGCTACTGCAGGAGTGGAATTGGAAAGAGCACTTTTCCGGCCAGCCAGAGAACGAGCGTTACCTCAATTATGTGGCGGACAAGTTTGATCTGCGCCGCGATATCCAGCTCAAGTCGCGGGTCAAATCAGCGGTCTACGACGAGAAGGCTAACCGCTGGGAAGTCGAGTTAGAGAGTGGCCAGCGCACCCGGGCGCAATACGTGATTGCTGCCGTCGGCGTCTTGTCCGCCCGCTATCTCCCGCCCTTCGCTGGGATCGATAGTTTCAGGGGTGAATCATACCACACCTCCAGATGGCCACAGGAAAAGGTGAACCTTGCGGGCAAGCGAGTGGCGGTCATTGGCACCGGTGCTACTGGCGTACAGCTCAGTCCGATTGTCGCGAAAGAAGCCAAACATCTGACGGTCTTCCAACGTACGCCGAACTACTGTGCGCCGTTGCGCAATTCGTTGGTTACGGAAGAAGAGCAGCGCCAGTTCAAGGCCAATTACCCAGAAATGCACAAGAAAATTCGCACTACTGCGGCCGGCTTTATGCACGAGTTCGACCCACGCAAGACCCTGCAAGTTCCGCAGGAAGAGCGACGGGCGCGGTATGAAGAATTATGGTCGCAACCCGGATTCTCGAAATGGTTGGCCAATTTCCAAGACATTATGACGGACAGCGACGCGAACGAGGATTTCGCTGAGTTCGTCCGTAACAAGATTCGCGCACGCGTAAAAGATCCAGTCGTGGCGGAAAAGCTCGCGCCGAAGGATCATCCGTTTGGCGCGAAACGTATTCCTTTGGAAACCCATTATTACGAGGCGTATAACCAGGACAATGTCTTGTTGGTCGATGTCCGTGAAACTCCGATCGAGGCCATTACGCCCAAAGGCCTCAAGACGAGTAAGCAAGAGTATGAGTTCGATGTCATCATCTACGCTACGGGATTTGACGCCGTCACTGGTCCGTTGACCCAGATCGACATTCGTGGCGAAAATGGGCAGTCATTCAAGGAGAAATGGGCAGAGGGACCGCGCACCTATCTGTGCATGCAAACTGTTGGGTTCCCCAATCTCTTCCTTGCCTCGAATCCCGCGCTTTGTAACTACACGGTCTGTGCGGAGATGATTGTGGAGTGGATTAGTGATTGCATCCGCTACATGCGTGAGAAGAATCTTACGCGCATTGCCCCCACCCCGCAGGCGGAAGAGGCATGGGTGCAGCACATGGATGACAGTGCAAAACGCACCATTCTCTACAATACGAACTCTTGGTTTATGGGAGCGAATATCCCGGGGAAGAAACGCGCCATTCTCCTCTATGCCGGTAGCGCCGCCACGTATCGCAAAGAATGCCAAGAGGCGGCAGCCAAGGGCTATGACGGGTTTGTGTTGCAATAGAGACAGTGGCCGCATCCCGCGAGACGCGAACAGGGAAGCTTCGTAACCGGTAGTGAAAGGTCCGAACTCACGGAAGGGTGCGATGACCAAGCTAAATCACTTCGACCGATTCAAAGAGCGGTTCGACATCGAAGATCCAGCCTTTGCTGAGCAGTTCGAAGATGTCCTTGAATACCTCGTCGCAAAATGTCCTGTAGCTCATAGCGAGGTTGGCCGAGGCTACCACGTTGTTAATCGTTACCAGGATGTACGGCGCTGCGCGACGGACTGGCGCACTTTCAGCAGCGCGGACGGCTGGCTGCTGAATCCACCCGAGGGCAATCTGCCGATTCTGCCAGAGGACTTAGACCCTCCGTATCACACCGCTTGGCGACAGGTGTTGAATCCTTTTTTTAGTCCGGGTGCGATGGCCAATCTCGAACGCAGTGCGCAACAATACGCCAGTGAACTGGTGGATCGCTTCGCGCCGCGCGGGACCTGCGAATTTGTGGCGGAATTCGCTGCCCAGCTGCCGGGCCTGATCTTGTTCCGCCACATCTTGCCGGTACCGGTCGACGATCTGCCCGTGCTCTTTCAAGACATCGATACGTACTCATTCGGACCAGTCGACCAGCGAGCGGCGGCATTCGGTCGTGTGCGTGCCTACTTAGAGCAGTTTCTTGAAGCGCGTCGTCAAGCTCCCGCGCATGGCGACCTGGTGGACGTGCTGTTGGCCGGAGTAAAGCGCGATGGTGAACCCTGTGTCTGGGAGGATAAAGTTCACACCACTCTTGATATCGTCTTCGGAGGCTTAGCCACGACGACGCACGCCATTGCCGGTGCGTTGTATGAACTTGCGACCAAGCCCGACGTTCGTCAGGCAATTTTCAAAGATCCAGCATGCCTCGCGACAGCAGTGGAGGAAACCGTCCGTCTGCATGCGCCGGTCGTTGCCGTTGGTCGTACGGCACGTGCCGATGTGGAAGTCGGCGGCGTCGAGGTCAAGACAGGAGAGCGTGTCGCGCTCAACTATGCCGCGGCCTCTCGTGACCCTGAGGTGTGCGCCAACCCACGGAAGTTCGACGTCCATCGCGAGGAAGTTGTCCATACTGCCTTCGGAGTCGGTCCACACCGGTGCATCGGCGAACATCTCGCACGCTTGGAGATTCGCATCTCTATCGAAGAGTTCTTACGGAAGATCCCAGATTTCGAGTTAGAGCCGGATACCGGGCCGCAATTCGAAAGCGGCCAGCTGCGCACGATGAAGAATTTACGCTTGCGATGGTCTGTCTGAGTATTGTTTCGGTCTGGATTTCAGCAGCTGGGACGCTGGTTAACGTAGCCGCTCTTCGGCTGAGTAAGAGTAAGAGAAAAGATGGCATATCGCAGATGGGTTGTTCTAAGCGTGTGGGTAAGTCTTCTATGGATTGCACCGGCATTCGCGGCTGAGGAGCTAAAACAACTCCTGAAACAGCTTCTCGCTGCACCGTCTATTCAGACCGCCCCTGATTTTACCACCAAAGTATTGATCCCCCCGGGTTCTTTTTATGATCCGTTTGATCTCTACAGTCGTGGAAGCTCGCTATGGGTGAGCGATGACGGTAAAGAGGAAGGGGAAAAAGGCGGGCAAATTTTCAGCGTCAACGCCAAGGGTAAAGTCTCGGTCACCGTTGGTTTAGGGAAGCTTCTTCCTCCGATTGCCATGGATGTCGCGCCTCCGAGTTTTGGCGCATTTGCTGGGCAGATTTTTACTGTCGCATTTGCCAGACCGGATGCGGAAGCTGGATTTCTCGTGCCTAACGTCATCCAGCGTATCAATCTGACAACTGGTGAGGTCAGCAATGCCTGCACTTTACCGAAGAACACGGCTGGGCAAGAAGGTGCCGGTGGGTTTTTCCTTCGCTTCGGTCCCGAGGGCAGTCAGTTTGCGGGAAAATTGTTCATCACGGCAGCCACTAACCAAACCCTCTACACCATGTCACCTGATGGAACTTGCACGCCGTTTGTTTCGATTGACATGCAACGTTGGGGATATCCTACTGGTCTCACCTTCACTCCAGATGGAAAGACGATGCTCGTGGGAACGGCGCAGCCGGAAACCAGCGATCCCGCTGGCCCGCCGAAAAGAGGTGCAGGCAAAATTCTCCGCCTGTCACCCGAGGGAGCAGTCGCTGATGAACCGTTGGTGACAGGACTCGACCAGCCATGTGGTATGCTCTTCGCCCCTGAAGGATTCGGTCAGTACGGCGGACAATTGATCGTCGCGGATAGTGGTGACTTCAATTCCCCGGTCCCGATGACTCAGCCTGTGAAGCACGATGGACAAATCTTTCGCATAACGCCGACTGGAGAGCTCGCGTTGGTTGCGTCAGGATTTGCCAATCCCACTGGGGTAGCATTTCTGGGCAATCGGCTGGTGGTGTCAGATATCAACGGAGACTTTCATGTTGGTCAGCGGGAACTGCCGGATGGATTCATTGTTGAGATCGCATCCCAATAATGACGCTCGCGCGTATTTCGAGGCGACGATTGCCCGCCGTCGTCAAGAACCCGGAGACGATATCATCAGCGCTTTCGTGCGCGCCGAAGAGGAAAATCAGGCGTTGACTGCCGCTGAAGTCTTGAGCCTCTCCATTCTCTTGCTCCTAGGTGGGACGGAAACGACGACGAATCTGCTGGGTAGCACGATGGTGACATTTTTGCAGCAACCGGAAGAGCTAGCTAAGGTGCGAGACGATCGGTCTCTCATCCCGCAGCTCATCGAAGAGAGTCTCCGCTATCATTCCCCGGTTCAAGCCTTGTTTCGCCAGACGACTCAGGCCGTGGAGATTGCCGGAACCATCATTCCTGCCCATGCGACGGTCATGCCGTTGCCTGCCTCGGCCAACCGCGACGCCCGCAAATTTCCCGATCCAGAGCGCTTTGACTTGACCCGCAACGCCGACGGCCACGTCGCCTTGGGACATGGCGTCCATTTTTGCCTGGGAGCACCACTGGCGCGTCTCGAAGCCAAGATTGCGCTGGAAGCACTGTTGCAACACCTGCCGCCACTCCGAGCAACCGAACAGCCCATGACCTGGATCGATTCATTCTTTGTGCGCGGCCCGAAAACGTTGCCGCTCGCGATTGCTAGTGTCTCATAAACATCAATCTCTGGAATCTGCCAACCGCATGAAGCGAAGCAAGGGTAAGGAACCCCTGACGGGCGTTGTCGAAGCATAAGTGCTTCTTTACCTATTCTCATCCCCTCACCATAGCTCTCTCTCGTGCGCTACACTTCCTTCTAAGCGCTCCAAATTTTGCGATCTTATTGCTGCTTTCCGAGAGGTCGGAGACAAATGCTGTCTCTACCACTTCTCAGCCCAGGGCCGCAGGATAACCTCGAAGGCCCAGGTCGAGCGGTGTTGCCGGTGGAGTTGCAGGTAGGTCTCCGCAATGTGTGCTGGGTCCGCCATGTTGTCGTCCACCGTCGTACCGGCCCGACGATGCCGGCGGGAGCCGTCCTCCTGGGTCCACCCAATCGCCGCGTCAATCGGCACGTGCGCGACATGGATGCCCTGTGGCATGAGTTCTCTTGCCATACTCTCGGCCAGGCCGGCTTTCCCGTGACAGGTCATCGCGAACGCGCCGCTCTTCGGGAAACCCTTAAAAGCCGCGCTGGCATTGGTGAAGATGATAGTGCCCCGGTGGCCATCGGCCCCGGGAGGGCTCGCCAACATGATCTGTGCGGCCTGTTGGCCAACGAGGAAGGCGCTGTAGGCGGAGTTCCTCAGCGTGTCGAGCACCAAGCCCGGGTCGGCTTCCGTGATGTCTTTGCGGAAAATGTCGTTCGCCCGTCCGTCGATATTGTGCACTACGAGCCGAGGACGCCCGAGGTCTCCGATCACCACGCGAAACAGGTTTGCTACGGCCTCGGGCTCCCGTGCGTCACAGGAATAGCAACGCACGCCATGTTCACGCTCCAGTTGCTTCAGGACCGGCTTATCCGGAGTGCGTGCGGCGACTGCGACCTTCATACCTTCGCGGGAAAACAGCCGTGCGCAACTCGCGCTTATCCCCGGCCCGCCTCCGACAATCAGGGCTACCTCAGTGGTCATGTTCCTCTCCTCTCAGCTCTTATGAACAGGAGCAACCTTGCTATGCTCAGGCCTTCCATGCGCGCTGCAACGCTGGGCGAGCTTGTAGTCGCTCCACGTACGCCGCAACATTTGGTTTGTCCGACACATCCGCCCCTAAACGGGTAGCAACAATGCAGGCGTGGCCGGTCATGATATCCGCGCCGCTAAAAGCCCCGGCGAGAAATTCACGCCCCTTCAAGTGGTCGTCGACGGCAGTCAACATCTGCGAGAGAAGCTTGATCGCGCGATCGACATTGGTTTGGTTGCGACGTTCTGGCTTCAGCAGAAGAGTCTCGACGATGATGGTGTTGACCGGCGGCATGATCATGCCTTCGGCATAGTGCAGCCATTGCAGATAGGTCGGAAAGTCAGGTGAGGAGACGTCCGGCACGAGACGACCGTTGCCATACTTCGCCAGCATGTATTGCACAATGGCCCCGGATTCAAAGATGCTCACGTCGCCATCCTGCAAGGCTGGCACGCGCCCCATGGGGTGGACCTTGAGATACTCCGGCGCGCGCATCGCGGCATCGCCTAACTTGAAACGTTCCAAGTCATAGGGCAGGCCCAACTCCTCGAACAGCCAGACGATGCGGACAGCACGCGTATTCGGTGCGTAATAGATTTTCATCGCTCCTCCTCTTAGCACGTCTCGCCACGTGGGCGTCAACATTAAAGGACCAGGCGCTCCGGCCTTGATGCACAATATGCCACACTTCGTTGGCAGTGGCGGCGGGGGTAATGAAGAAGCCGTCCGTCGCTCGATTCCCGATTATCGGAAAGGTACCGTGAAAGCCGGGCTCCGCACTTTGGGGCTCTCCAAAATTCAGGCTCGATCCTATAAGATGTCGGCGCAATCAAGATCGCAAATTGAGCGACCAACACCGGTTTCGAGTGAGGGCGACCTCTCTTCGGACCGAGGTGGCCTCTCCATTGTCGGAGTACGGGAAGGAGTCAATCCTATGGCAGAAGGAACAACGCAGCTCGGGTGGGAAGATCTCAAGAAAATGGTGGCAGAAGTCGGATCCGATCAGGGTCCCGGCTCCAAAGAATGGCAGGCGGCGGGATCGGAAACCCAGCGCGTCAATGACCTATTTATGCAGGAACTCCGCGAGAACAACGGGAAACTCACCGGAGAACTCGCCGGGCTTCAGGCTTTGATTATCACCACCACGGGCGTCAAGACGGGACAGCCGCGCACCGTGCCGTTAGGCTATCAGGTCGTGGATGGACGGCTGTTCATTGTCGCGTCGATGGCGGGCGCCAAGCGCAACCCGCCGTGGTTTTACAATCTGGTCAAACACCCGGAGGTCATTGTCGAAAAAAATGGGGAACGCTTCGTCGCCACTGCTGTGGTGATGGCAGGCGACGAGAGAGATGTTGTGTTCCAGAAAATATGTGAGGGCGAACCTACATTCGGACAATACCAAACGCGCACCGATCGCGTCATTCCTGTCATCGAATTGCAGCGCAAATAGGGCATGCCGCACCAGAGGCGAGAGCGAAATTCCATCACAAAAGATGGGCGCACGGAGCAGGAGAGATCCTCATACAGGATCGCGAGCAGCAGTGTCAACGGAATGCATCACAAGCTGATAGGACCGCGATAGAGCGTGGGCATGTTTGTTTATTCCTCGCTCTTGGAGCATTTCATCTTGAGCTCGCATGACGTTGACTCTGCTGGGGTCGACGGGCACGTGAGACGGTTGTTCCAGTTCTCTCTCTCCTCTCCATCCTCTTGTCTGCTTAGAAGAAGATAAAGGAGCGGACCACGACATTCTTGCGGCAGGGGGCGTCGGCGGGCGCTGTGGGATCGAGGCACGCCGTGTGGAACGACCAGCGTGAGACCGAGCCGTCGGAGACCGAGTCGTAGCATTTGAGCATCGAGACCTCGGTGGGTTGCTGCTGGGGAAGCCAGTACCACTCGTGGGTGGGGCGATAGGTGAAGCGGGTCGTCTCACCCACGCGGTCGTCGTAGATGCGGTAGTTCGTAATGTACGGTTGGTCGGCGAACGAGGGCCAGGCGCAGAGCACGAAGGGATACTGACCCACGGTCTCTATCGGCTTGGCGAGATTGATCGACATGAACCGCCGCGCCATCTTCGCGTCAGCCTCTGCCTCCGTATAGTGCTGTGTGCGCCCGAAGTTCCGCAGGTTCTTGGTCAGCAGCTCGCGGCAGCGCACGCGCCCGCTGTTGTCATTCAGGTCGTTGTGCACGAGGTCGGCGTAGAAGGTGTTCACCCCCGGATCCTTGTTGTCCTGATTCTCTTTGACGGGGCCCTTGTACTCCTTGTTAAACACATCGTGATTGTAGACGAGCGCATCCGTCGCCCCCGGGAAGAATTCCATAAGCAGTTTCTCAATCTCCGGGTAAAAGACGCGTTCCACCTCTGCGGCGTCATAAAAGTTCTGGCATTTCGACTCGCAGTGCGCCAACGCCACGCCCAGCCTGTCCATGCACTCAGCACTGGTGGGCGAGAGCCCTGGATAATACTCGGCTATGCGTCGTGCATCGCGCAACACCTGGGGAAAATAGAGGCATTCCCGCCCGATGTTCTGCCCTTCCCGCCGCAACATTTTTGCCTCGGCTGTACGCACGGGGTCTCGCCAGAGCGCGTTGGACGACACGACCGAGTACGATGGTTGCTCGAGAACGGTGTAGGGAAGTGGTAGTGCGACGCCGCCTGCAGGGGCTTTGATATTGTTCGTTTGAATATATTTCAGGCAGTCGGCATAGCTCCGAAACCCAACACCCCACTTGGTTTCGATGGGGCCCGGAGGAGCATTAGCGATCATATCGATCACTGCTTGTTCTTCGCCTGCGGCGATCTGGCGGAGTGCTGCCTCCAGTGCTGCCGCAGTGCCCGCATCCCCGTCCCGATCGAACGACATGTAGGATAACCCGCCGTTTGCTGCGATGGGTGGCGGCTGCCCTCTTGTGAGTTGGAGGGGAGGCACATACACCGATGAAACAGTCTTCATCCCCATTGTAACACTGTGATCGCTGTCCTTGAGTCCGTCCATACTATATCCCCCATGTAAAGATGCCCTACCGTGGCACGCAGGGCGTGTCGTTGCAAGGGCGTGGAGTTTGCGGTTCTTCGTCCAGTCGTGCGATGTCGGTCGCTCAGGGCTGGGCGCTCGTACTCATACCATTGCCGCTCCGCGTCATCTGCTCATTCACCCCGCATCCGCAGGGGGAACGACAGCCGGGAATGCTTCGAGTGGGATGGCAAACTGTCCAAACTCATGGCCCCGGGCCTTCCAGGTACGATGGGCGGTATGGGTGCGGCGGATATCGTCATAAGCGCGGAACGGACGTATGTGAGCAGCGCACCATTTGGCTCGATGAACGCCAAAGAGCGGGTGGCGCGTCTGGACCAAGAAGGGAGGTGGTGCAATGATACTCCGCCGCTACTCTCAACGCTCGACCGCATGATGAATCAAAGCCAACGCGTGAACTGTTTATGAGACCCCAAAGACTTGCTCCACCGCGGCTTGGATTGACGGTATGCATAGCGCCGAACTGCGTAGCGTTGGCTCCTGTGTTGTCCAATATTGACAGCCAGTGAGAATCTTGAAACATCCTCTACATCTGCAGCGGAGAGGAGAGGTATGGATTTTCATTTTTCTGCTCAAGAAGAAGCATTTCGCCAGGACGTACGCGCTTGGCTCGCCGCCAATATGCCCCCCTCGCATACCAGCGACGCTTTTGAGGAGCGCAGCGCGGACGAGCGGTTTGACCTCCATCTCGCCTGGCAAAAACAGTTGCACACCGGCAACTGGGTAGGCATCCACTGGCCCAAGGCCTACGGTGGCCGCGGGGCAACGATTTTGGAACAGGTCATCTATGCCGAGGAAATGGGGCGCGCCCACGCCCCCGGCATCGCCAATGGTCTTGGCGTGATGTTGGTGGGCCCCACGTTGATTCATTGGGGGACGGAGGAACAGAAACAACGCTTCATTCCCAAAATTCTGTCGGCTGACGAAATTTGGTGTCAAGGCTATTCCGAACCCGGCTCGGGATCGGATCTCGCCTCCCTGCAAACCCGGGCGGTGGAAGACGGCGATGTTTTCGTCATCAACGGCCAGAAGGTGTGGACTAGCTATGCCCATCGGGCGGATTGGTGCATCTTGCTGGTGCGCACGGACCCGCATGCGCCAAAGCATCAGGGTATTACCTATCTCTTGGTGGATATGAAAACGCCGGGCATCACCGTGCGACCGCTCGTACAAATTACGGGCGACGCGGAATTCAACGAAGTGTTCTTTGAAGATGTGCGTGTGCCCAAAACCAACATCGTGGGCGAACTCAATCGCGGCTGGCAGGTGGCCGTGACCACGTTGATGTTTGAGCGCGCCAATATCGGCATGGGCTTTCAACTCGAACCCGTCATGCGGCAACTCATCGATCTAAGCAAACGGATGTCATATAACGGCAGCCCAGCCTGGAACGACGGAGGCGTGCGACAGCGCCTGATGCAATTACTGATTGAGGTGCAGGCACTCAAATACAGCGGCTACCGACAATTGACGCGGCAACTCCGAGGCGCGCTTCCGGGCCCGGAAGGATCAATCGCCAAACTTGCCGGCAGTGACTTGAGTCTCCGCATTGCGCAGTTCGCTATGGAGCTGCTTGGTCCCTATAGTCAGTTAGCGTTAGGCGCGGCTCACTCCCTGGATAACGGCAAGTGGAGTCGCCGAGCACTCTCCTCTCGACTCATGACCATCGCTGGCGGCACCTCCGAAATCCAACGGGGCATCATCGGCGACCGGGTCTTAGGCTTCCCCAAGGGCTAAATCAGTCCACAGAAGATTCGTACACTTTCTGCGACAGCCCTTGAGGTCTCTCATTCTGAGCGTAGCGAAGAATCTTTCGGCGAGACCCTTCGTTTCACTCAGGTGACAGGGCTGCTGTGCCAATCTTTTGTGGTCCGATTTAGAGCAAGGCTGGCAGGACGTAGCGCAGGAACAATCGCCGTGGTCACCGGCGGTGGCTCAGCCATTGGGCAGGCAACTACCTTAGCGGAGTTTTCCGGAGAGAAACCCCTCAATGGTTGCGACAGCGAGCACGTTTTCCTCTTTGTCGAGCACCTCGAAGAGGCGACCGTTGTCGGCCTGGCAACTGAAGAACACCACCGTCCCTTCTGGTCCTCCGTATTCCATGTGGACCTCGCCACCAGGAGTGTGCGCATAAAAGCCAGGTTTGCGGACTTTATGGATCGTCTGCGTGGGGGTGGTCTCGACGATATGCTGCTCGCCTTCGAGTACGAGCGTGGTGGTCTCGCCGATGTGCCGATGGAAGTGACAGTAGGAGTTCGGTGCCCATTTGGAGAGAAAGTCAATCCGACCCTTCTCTGGTTCGGCTCCCAGCACCGCGACCCAGTACTCGATTGGATAGTCAAACCTCGGGCTCCCTTCGAGATGGATCCACGTGATATGATCAAGAGCCAAGCCGGACACCGGCGTCACAGGGAGGTTGCTGACTGCTGCCATCGTTTCTCCTCGTCATTGCCCAGGTTAAGTCGTTGGCCGCAAGGAGCGTGGGCATACGGTGCTTGCAGCCTCATAGTTACGTCACTGCCAATCATCAGCCTGAGAGCAGCCTGCCCAATGGGTCACCAGGCAAAGACTCGTCTTCTGCGCAGCAGGCATGGGGGGCTTTGTACAATAGCGATCGAGACGAAACAAGAGAGAGGAGGGAGATTGTTGCTTGGCGATTCGCTGAGCGCTTGCGAAGACAGAAACACATGCCAAGCTCCCTCCCTCCAGCGCCAAGAACCCCGTCATACGTTCCACTTCGCCGTCCAACGCGTGTGCAAAGGCGGACTCTTGGGGAGGCCTGCCGCTTACGTAACCGAGCTGCACGTCCAACCGACCTGGCAACGCTGGACCTGAGCAACCGAATAAAGCATGGGATTGCACGAGGATGCCAGCGGGAGCCACACTTGTCACACTCCATTTACACATGTGGCTGAGGACAGCCTGCTTACCCTGTTACTGTTGTTGGGCGTCGAGCGCAGCTTTGAAGTCCCCAGTGCGTAACGTCGCTACCACCTTGAGATCTTCGTCCAACAGATCGAACAGCGCATCGGTCTGACCACGCACGGTGTAGTATACAATCCCGCCTGTGGGGCCGCCGCCTTCATTATGGGCATCGCCCCCGGTACTAAAGGTATACCGACCCGCCGGGCGAACCTCTCGGAGTTGACCGTCGGCTTCATAAATCCGATGCTCTCCCTCGACCACAAAGGTATTGGTGGCAGCGAGGTGCCGATGCAGCAACACCTTCTCGTTGGGATCGAATTTGATGATGAAATCAACGATATTCTGTTCTTCATCTACAAAGAAGATGGAGGCCTCGAGATGCTGAAAGTCACCGAGCGCTCGCCA
Source organism: Pseudomonadota bacterium (assembly GCA_005804965.1). Taxonomy (GTDB): domain Bacteria; phylum Desulfobacterota; class Binatia; order Bin18; family Bin18; genus SYOC01. Next base: position 4,771 of record SYOC01000413.1, on the reverse strand, counting down.
GTCAATTTGCCGATCGTCAAAGCGATACGGGGTCAGGGGGGAAACTGCAGCTGCCATAGAATATGCTCCTCACGTCTGGGGTGTAGTAGCTTCAATGTACGGAGTTCATAGGTGCCGTCAACCTCCGCTGTCATCCTGCCGTGTTCTCCATCATGAGAGCGTACCAGCGTTGTCGCATCTCTAAGCAGCGCAATCAGACCACGGAAGAGTGGGGTCGTGCTCGACACAAATCTCCACGCTGTGCGTGGCCGATGATGTACTTTTGGCGGACGCACAGCAGTGCAGAGGTTGACTTGCTGCTTGGTCAAGGCTCTGTGACTATACTGTCTACGGTCGCGTATCTATACTCGTCCGCTAGGGAAGGGGGATATGACAATCCTCAAGACATTAGAATTGGAGTTCTGCGTATGCGTTATGATTCTCACCGCAAAGGAGAAATGATGGGGAAGAGATGGCGTGTCCTTGTTGGGGTAGTGTTGAATGTGTTGCTGATTGCTTCAGCCGATGCCGATGACGAATTGAAAGCCTTGTTGGAGCGGGTGATGGCGCATGACATTAAGCCCGCAGCCGGATTTACGGCCAAGGTCATCGTGCCACCGGGTCAGCTGTATGATCCGCTGGTGATGCATCTGCACGACGAGGCAGTGTGGCTCAATGACGACGGCAAAGAGGAGGGCGACAAGGGTAGCCGCCTCCTAGCAATTGATAAGCAAGGGAAAGTCTCGGTGTTGGTGGACGCCAATAAGATGCTGCCGATCAGTGCAGGCTTCGACATCGCCCCGGACGATTTCGGCTCATTCGGTGGCCAAGTCTTTGCGCTTTCTCAACCGAAGATCGGCGATAAAGGTGGACTGGAAAACTACGTGATCCAGCGCATCAATCCACGGGACAACTATGCCGTCAGCATCTTCTGTACTTTGCCAGGGTTGAGCAAGAAGAAAGTCAGCGGCATTGGCGTTGATGCGAGTTTCGGACCGCCTGGAAGTCCGTTTGCCGGCAAACTCTATGCATCGACGACGCTGAACGAGACGATTTATCAAATCACGCCAGACGGCAAGTGCTTGCCGTTTGTCACGTTTGATACGAAGCGGCATGGCGGCCCGTTGTATCTGCGTTTCGCTCCAGATGGCCAATCCCTCTTGGTGACGGTTGTTCGGGGAGGTATCTTTGCTGCTCGCGGCAGCGCGATCTTACGCGTACTGCCTGATGGAAAAGTGGTGGACAAGCCCGTTGTGGAAGCGCCGACCCTGTTCGGCTCGCTCGATGTTGCGCCCGCAGAATTCGGCCTTTATGCTGGGCAGCTCTTTGTCGTGGATGTCGGCCACTATGAGATCCCGGTACCGCTAGGGCAGGCGCTACGAGCAGATGGAAAAGTGCACCGCGTGACACCAGAAGGTAAACTCGAACTTGTCGCTTCCGGGTTTATCAATCCCTGGGGGCTACGGTTCGTTGGCAATAGGTTATGGGTCGCTGATATCAACGGCGACTTTATTTACGGCAAGCGCGAGCTGCCGGACGGATTTATCGTAGAGATTACACAGTAGAAAGAGAAAAACGATGGCAAACACTGCGCCTATCGATGCGTGGCTCTTCGGATCGGACCTATGATCTGATGGACGACAAGCTCAACCTCAAACGTGCGATTACCATTCACGACTTCGCCAAGGATTTGGCCTATTCGTCGCGCTGAGAAAGGTCGCGGGGCGGGTGAGAACTCCAGAATTCTGGACTTTTAGGAGAGAGTAGGATACCTGGCTTCGTGAGGAGTATCTCATGAGCACGACACACCCATTCATCTTCAAAGAAGCCCAGCCTCTGAGTGAAGAGGATCGTATTCCCGTCCTGGATATTGGACCGTCCCTGGCTGGAGAGCCTGGCGCGCTCGGACGCTTGGGGGAGGAAGTACGTCTCGCGCTTGAAGACATTGGCTTCTTCTTTATCGAAAACCATGGCGTTCCCCAGCTGCTGATTGACCGTGTGTTTGCCGAAAATGCACGGTTCCACGCTCAACCGCTGGAGCGTAAATTAGCCGTAAAAGTGAATAGCAAAGGCCTTGGCTATATGCCGTCAGGACTCCAACGGCCTAAGTACCATCGCGGCAAGACTCCTGGCAAGCCAGACATTGGTGAGGCGTTCTTTATCGGGCGCGAGGTTCAAGCGAAGACGCGAGATGTCGACACTCCAAATCCTCTTTACCAAGGAGGGAATCTGTGGCCGGAGGATTTACCTGGCTTTCGCGACACCCTGATCGAGTACTTTGAGGCCATGGAAGCACTGAGTTTGCGCCTACTGCCGGTTTACGCCACGGCGCTAGGTCTCCCTGAGCATTTCTTTGACCCGGCGTTTGTGCATTCGCGTCCGCTGGGCATTCTGCGTGTCTCCCACTATCCAGCCACGCAATGTGAAGAGAACCAGTTCAACGCTTCACCGCATATTGACGGCGATTTTATTACGATCCTGGCGCAATCCGAGATTCCAGGATTGGAACTGCGCACGCCTGAGAAGAAATGGATTCAAGCGCCCGCGCTCCCCGGGACGTTTTTAGTAAATGCGGGCGAGATTCTTCGCCTGTGGAGCAACGGTCGATTCCGGTCCACATGGCACCGCGTGATCAACCAGTCGGGCCGCGATCGCTATGCAATTCCGTTTTTTTATAGTCCGAGCCCAGACACTTTGATTGACTGTGTGGAAACGTGCCGTGACGTGGAGCATCCGCCCCAGTATCGGCCAGTCACCGTGCGTGAGTATACTGAGTGGTTCTCGCACAAGGTATTTGTTCATCTCAAGGATAAGCTGGGTCGGTCACCGTATTATGAAGGAGATCGCCCAGACAGTGCGGAGTAGCCATCGTCATGTAGGTTAGGTCATGACCCAGCCTACGACTGAGTTTCCATAAACTTGCCATGTTCCTTACACTGCATCTCCGCTTGCCGATTCCAAACATTCTCAGATAAACTCCCGGCTTCTGAATGGAAAGAGAAAAACGATGACCAACACAGCGCCTAGTCAGAGCCAGTTCCGCAATTTCCGCTTTGACACCAAAGACGGGGACTAGAAAGACTTCATCACCGCTGGGTGTTACTACAAACTGCTCGACGTGAACGCTAGCACGAGAACCGCCGAGAGATCGGGCGCGTTCCTCGCGCTCGTCGCGTGGTGACACGTAACATTGCCAAAAGGAGGGCGCGGATGATGGACCGGCGGAGAAAACTATGGTTGGCCGCAGTCTGGGGGGTTGCTGGCTTGATGGCAGGGCTTGTGACTGTTGCTCATGCTCAAGAGACGCTTCCCCGGCCTACTCAGCCGTTCAAGGGAAAAATTGGTCGGACAGTCAAGGATTCGACTCCCGATTTCCCCAAAGAGGTTTCGGCTCCCCAAGGGGTACCAAACATTCTGTTGATCATGACCGACGATGTTGGTTTCGCGGCCAGCAGTCCCTTCGGCGGGCCGATCCCGACGCCGACGTTCGAGCGCCTCGCCGCCAATGGATTGCGCTACACGCAGTTCCACACCCACGCGCTCTGCTCACCTACGCGGGCGGCGCTCATCACTGGACGGAACCACCACAGCAATGCGTCTGGCGCGGTCATGGAATTGGGGAGTGGTTATCCCGGCTACCATACGCTGATGCCGAAGAGCAGCGGCACCATCGCCGAGGTGCTGAAGCAGCATGGCTACAACACCTCTTGGTATGGCAAGAACCACAACATCCCCGACTGGCACACGAGCCAGGCTGGACCGTTCGATCTCTGGCCCACTGGTCTCGGCTTTGAATATTTTTATGGCTTCCTTGGTGGCGATACGAACCAATGGAAGTCGGCAATCTACGAGAATACCAAGCCAATTGAGGCCGAGGAGCAACGCAACGGTCATCCCATGCACTTCGACCAGCTCATGGCGGATCGCGCCATCTCGTGGCTCCGCATGCAGCATGCTGTGGCTCCGAACAAACCGTTCTTTGTTTACTACGCTCCAGGAACTGCCCATGCGCCCCATCACGCGCCCAAGGAATGGATCGCCCAATTCAAGGGCCAGTTTGATGCGGGATGGGATCAGTTGCGTGAGGACATCTATGCCCGGCAAAAACAGATGGGCATTATCCCAGCCGACGCCAAGCTCACGCCGCGACCGAAAGAGATCCCAGCCTGGGATGGGATGAGCGCGGATCAAAAGCGGCTCTATGCACGAATGATGGAGGTCTATGCCGGAGCCTTGGCCTACTGCGATTATCAAGTCGGACGGGTGATTCAGAGCATTGAGCAGATGGGGGAGATGGACAATACGATGGTCATCTTCATTCAGGGGGATAACGGCGCCAGTGCTGAAGGCACGCTGCAAGGCCTTGCGAACGAATTGGGCATTATCGCCAACGGCGTTCCGGAAAGCCTCGACTACCTCCTGTCCATCATCGACGACCTCGGCGGACCCATGGCGTATAACCACTATCCGGTTGCGTGGGCGCATGCCCTGGATACGCCGTTTCAATGGACCACGCAGGTAGCCTCGCACTTTGGCGGCACGCGCAACGGTCTCGTCATCTCGTGGCCCCAACGGATCAAGGACAAAGGCGGCATCCGTACCCAATTCCACCATGTCATCGACATCGTGCCCACGATTCTGGAGACCACCGGGATGCAGTTCCCCAAGATGCTCAACGGAGTGGCCCAGAAGCCGATCGAGGGGGTGAGTATGGCGTATAGCTTTGCGAATGCCAGTGCGCCTTCTACGCGGACGACACAATACTTCGAGATGCTCGGCAATCGCGCCATCT
>SYOC01000412.1 GCA_005804965.1 Pseudomonadota bacterium | reverse complement strand
TTGGTTTAGTGGCGGGTCTTATCTTTTCTTTCCTCGGAATTGCCCCGACGCAGCACCCAAACTCTCCCCCTCCAGATGCAAACTCGCGAAGATCACACCCCGGTAAATCTCCATTCTCGGTACGGGGATGAGTCCGCGACGTTCGCTGAAGCGACGGGTGCGACCCTCCGGCCCGCTCAGGCCGATCAGGTTGCCGTTGAGGTTGTACACCCAACCGTGGTCGGCACAGGTCAACTGTGCGGCGCTGCCGCGCTCTTCTCGACACACTGGCACCTGGCGATGACGGCAAATGTTCAGAAGTACGCGGATCTGACCGTCTTCCCCGCGTACGACAATCACCGATTGCTGTTCGAGCCTGCGCACGAGGAAATCACCGGGATTGGGGATGTCTTGCTCCTGGGCGAGATAGTGCCAGGAGCCGCAAGTGTCGGGTCGCATGGTGACTTGGCCTTCGTAGGTAGCGATGCGCTATTCACTGACATGGACCGTCGGTCGCCGACGCGGGTTGGGCTCGGCTCGGCGGAGAATCTCGCGGGTGACCGGCGCGGTATAGCCTTCGCCGAAAACAATATACTTGAGCAAATAGGTGACAGGATTGCCTTCTGTCCAGTCGAAGTAAACATGCGGGATCTTGCCGGTGGCATCGCGTAGATGCAAGAGAAAACCGGCGATAGCATTGGGTACTGCTGGGCTGTTGGCGCGGAGCACGCGATAACCGCTGACGTCGACTCCGTGGATGTCGAGCACATCGGAGAACTCCGAGGCGTCGTCAACATACACCTCGAAAAAGAGGACGGGCTCGCTTGCTGGGATCAGATTATCTTGGCGTTCTTGCCGCTCTTTTAAGCGATACTCCAAAGCATCGCGGCTATCCGGATGGTTGGCGATGACGCGGATCACGTTGTTCCGCTGCGCCTCGGCAACGAACTGTCGTGCTTTGGCATCGAGTTCGACGCCTTCGATACGGAGCTCGGTGGCACGAAGAATACGTGAGACGAACGATACCACCACCGTAGCTAGAATGAAGAAAGAGGCGATCTTCACCCCTTCTGGTCGCTCAATGATGTTGACGATAGTAGTGTAGACAAAGACGCCAGAGATCACGGCAAAAAGCCACTGCTTGCGGCTCGTTCCCCACATGGTGAGTGTCACGGCAATGGCGGCGGAACACATCAACACTAATACGCCAGTGGCATAAGCTCCACTTTGGGCATCGACATCTGCTCGGAAGATAATCGTCACGGCAAAAGCCACGGCAGTAAACACCAACACCAGGGGACGACTGGCTCTGGCCCATGCTGGGGCCATGCCATAGCGCGGCAAGTAGCGCGGGACGATGTTGAGCAGGCCCGCCATCGCTGAGGCTCCGGCAAACCAGAGGATGGCGATGGTACTAAGGTCATATGCGGTGCCAAACCCTTCCCCAAGGTATTGGTGGGCCAAATAGGCGAGGGCACGTCCGTTGGCTTTTCCACCTTTGGCAAATTCGCTGGCAGGGATGAGCAAGGTAGTGACGATGCTACTGCCAATCAACAGCACGCTCATGATCAGCGCTGCCGTCAACAACAGCTTCTTCGTATTCTGGACGCGTTCTCTGAGCTGTTCTCCTCCCCCTTGGACAAGAGGCATAACAGCGACGCCAGTTTCAAAACCTGACAAACCCAGCGCCAGTTTGGGAAACAAGAGGAACGCCATAGCGACCATCATGCCCGGGCTGCCATGACTGACGAATAATGCCTCACGCCACTGAGGAAAGGCTTCTGGGTGATGGGTCAGCTCAATAATGCCGCAAACGATGACGATGCAGTTGAGGGTGAGGTAGCAGATAACCAGAAACACGGCGACGCCGATAGCTTCGGAAAAGCCTTTGAGAAACACTGCTCCGAGAATAGTGATGAGCAACAAGGTCAGCAGCACTGGATAGTGCAGCGTCTCTGGGAAAAATGGATTTTCGAGAATATGCGCGGTGGCGTCGGCGGCAGACAGGGTGATGGTAATAATAAAATCCGTGGCAGCAAAACCCAATAAACATAATATGAATAGCTTGCTGCGCCAGCTCGATAGCCGATTGGCGAGCATCGAAATAGAACCTTCGCCGTGCGGGCTGGCTGCCGCCACGCGACTATAGACTGGCAGTGCGCCGAACAACGTCAGCAGTACAAGAACCAGAGTGGCGAACGGCGAGAGGGCACCGGCAGCGAGGAAAGCGATGCCGGGCTGATAGCCGAGCGTAGAAAAGTAATCGACGCCGGTGAGGCACATGACACGCCACCACGAATGCTGTTGGTGGGCATGTTCACGGGCGTGCGGACCCGCCGTGCGTTTGCCGTGGCCTTGGAGCAGCCAGCGCTGGAGACGATGACGAGTAGGAGGCTGAGAAGCCGGAGTCGGGTGTGTTTGTGTCATGGATAGAGTAAGAAGCAAGGGATTTGCTGCTGACGAAAGCGTAGTCCGACAGCAGCGGACCTTACATCACGGCTTCGATACCGTCTTCTACTCCCATGGCTACTTTGAAGATGCCTTCCTGCGCAGCACGAAATTTTTCGCACCACGTCTTGAGGGCAGTGCGGATCTTGTCTTGGCGCTCAGGCGTCGTCGCGTATTCCTGAACGAGTTGGTAGACCGGATCGCCGTGCGCCTCGGCTTCACCCATATGCGCATAGAAGAATTCGAGCGCCTCGCGGCTCAGCCCGTATTTCTCGGAGAGGGCTTTGACCGTGCGTTCGAAAGAATCCTCGCGGCGACTCTCGCCGCCGATCGACATAGCAGCCAGCGTCACCAAGCCATATTCCCGTCGTCCCAGCTCAATCACCCAATTGACGTAGTCCACGGCGGCGGGCGAAACGCGAGGATGGGCCAGCTCCTCCGGCGTCGCACCAAAGGCTTCCGCGAGGCGGCGCGAGAGCGCCCAGTGCGCGTCATCCCCACGTCCCATGATTGTTTCTTCGTCGATGAGATTCTCGACGATATGACGGCGGATTTTTTGGTCGAGTGGGCTCAGGCCGGTATTCAGGAAGATTCCGCCAAAAGCGCGAATATGTTGCCCAGTGCGATAGTGATGTTGAATCGCCCATTTCTTGAGGGCGGTGCGGTCCATGGTCCCGGCCATGACCCCTTCGAAAAAACTCTTACCATACAGCGGAGATTTCTCTTGTTCCTTCATGTACGAGCGCAGCTCTTCGGCAAATGCTCCAGTCGTTGTCATCTTCCGGCTCCTCCTTCAGTGTGGCGTCCTCCCCGTGTTTCTCCTATTCCTGGGGGTTCGTCAACTGCGTGGTCTTCTTACGACTGCTTCAGCCGCCGCTCCCAATCGTATTCGCGGGAGGTGACGACGCCTTCCATGCGTTGCAAGCGGCGGTCGAGGTTGTCGTACGTCTTCCGCAAGCGATGCAACGCCATCGGGCGTGAACTGGCATAGGAATGATAGAACTCCTGCTCTTCTTCGGTTTCGAGCGGCAACACCGGCTCGGGTCGCATGAGCAGCGCTGCCAGGAAGTACAGGATTAACCCCGGCCAAAACCCGGAGACGATCAACAAAATACCGGCGAAGACACGTGTTCCGGTGACAGACAGGTCAAAGTAACGGGCAACACCCTTACACACGCCTAAGATCGCGCCGGTGCGCGAACGATAGAGACCGCTGTGGCGGCGATGAAATCTGTGCATCATTTGCGTTCGTCCTTTCTCTGCCGCTCGAAGAGGATCGCCTCTAGGGCTTCGATACGCTCCTCCATGCGCGAGAGACCTTGATAGAGTTCTTGCATCATTTTGGCTTCGTCTGCAGGAAGTTGGTTGCCTTGTTTCGTTGACAGCCATTTCCACAAGAGCAGAAAGGTGCCAATGACCGCGACCAGCACTGGACCGAAAATCAACAGCACGGCAAAGTTCCCTGGATTCATCTTGCTCTCCTTCTTGCCGATTACCCGTGGTTAGGAGGCACTGGGGGTGGCATCGTTCTTCTTCGTGCTGGTGGTCTTTAACGCTTGCAGTTCTTTTTCGAGTTCCTCGTCTCCTTCGAGGCGGGAGAATTCTTCTTCCAGCGGCGGTTTGCGCCCAAAGTTGACCAAGTCGGCTTCAGCCTCCATGCGTTCGATGCGATGCTCGAACTGCTCGAAACGAATCAAGGTGTCGCTGCTATCGAAGCGCCGAATGCCTTGCTGGGCACGCTTGCGCCGTTGGGCTTGCACATGGCGCTGTACGAGCAGCCGCTGCTTGTCGCGTGCGCTGCTCAGTTTCTCTTCTAATTGCGTCATGTCGGCTTGATATTGCTCCACCATCGCATCGCACTGCGTCAATTCTTGCTCCAAGGTATCGGCTCGCTCGCGGTAGCGGCGTTTCTCCAGCAGCGCTTCGCGGGCAAGGTCCTCGCGGCCTTTGTCGACTGCGAGTTGGGCTTTGTCGCCCCATTGCTGAGCGCGAACCTGCGCTTCTTCACACTCGCGCTGCGCTTTCTTCTTGGTAGCCATAACGCCGGCACATGAGGCCTTCAGCTCGATCAGTGTGTCTTCCATCTCTTGGATCATCAGCCTGACGAGCTTCTCTGGGTCCTCGGCTTTATCGAGCATGGCATTGAGGTTCGAACTGACGATATCACTCAAGCGGCTAAAAATACCCATGATCTGTCCTCCATCATTAAAAACAAACTTGAGGATGCTAAGGGCAGGAATCATGCCATCCGCGTGAAAATAGCAAACTACCCGAGAACGCACGAGATTCATGATGACAGCAGCTTCGTCTTGTCTGGCGAAAAAAGCGAAGAAGCGCTATATCTCACCAATCTATGGTGCAGAAAACGAAACCAGCAACGATCACTTCTCGTCTTGAGCGTCTTCGCGCGACAGCACCTGTGGGCGGAACCGAAGCGCTCGGGCAGTGTGAAGCGTTCTTGGCCTTTCAGGAGCGCTTGTCGCGAGTCGCTCGTGTGAACCGTCCGGTCTTGCTTGTGGGTGAGCGTGGCACGGGAAAAGAGTTGGCTGCCGCTCGGCTGCATTATCTTTCTCCACGCTGGCAGGGGCCGCTGGTGGCGCTCAATTGTGCGGCGCTCACGCCGACGTTAATTGAGTCGGAACTCTTCGGCCATGAGGAAGGCGCTTTCACTGGCGCGACCCGGCGACGTTCTGGGCGGTTCGAGGCAGCCCACGGCGGGACGCTTTTTCTCGACGAAATCGGTCAGATTCCACTCGAAGTGCAAGCGAAGATTTTGCGTGCAGTGGAGTACGGTGTCTTTGAGCGAGTGGGTAACACGCAACCGACTCGTGTGGACGTGAGGATGATTGGGGCAACCAATGCTGACTTAGTTGCCTTGGCCGAGGCTGGTAAATTCCAGCGTGATTTACTCGACCGTTTGTCGTTTGAGGTGCTGATGCTGCCGCCGCTGCGTGACCGACAGGAGGATATCTTCCTATTGGCTAACCATTTTGCAGCACGCATGGCGTCGGAACTCGGATGGTCCGAGGCTCCAGTCTTCAGCGACGAGGCGCTGACTGCGCTCGAAGCCTATCCCTGGCCGGGGAACGTGCGTGAGTTGAAAAACGTGGTTGAGCGGGCCGTGTGTCGTAGTGAGTCGGCAGCGATTCGTGAGATTGTTTTCGATCCGTTTACGAGCGCGGCGCGACCACAGTTGGCCCGGCAAGAGATCTTTTCATTGAGCGCGGCGGAGTCAGCAATTGAAGCCAAGCCGGATGAAAGTAGGAGCTTGACTGAAGCCGTGCAAGCACTCGAAACGCGTCTGCTACGCCAAGCCCTCAGCGATGCCAAATACAACCAGCGCAAAGCCGCGCAACTGCTCGGGCTTACCTATCATCAGTTCCGTGCCTTGTATCGGAAATATCGTGAGGTGGTAGAGTGGTAAGCGCCTGTCCATTTACGTTGACAAAGCCTTGGCAAGCTACTAGGGTCTGAAAAAGGGCAAAGCCATGAGGATTATTCGCACCGACAAGCAGAAAGACAACTTGGCGAAGTATTGGTGGGATCTTTCCAAAATCATGGTGGCAGCTCTTGTAGTTGCGCCGTTTGCAAAGCCTGAAGCCGTGGACCTGAAAGCTGTCGGATTAGGAATCTGTTCTGGCATCTTATCTGTCTTGTTTGGACATCTTTTAGATGGGAAGGAAATCAAGTCGTGAATCCCAATACTGTTCTCCTCATCGTTTTTGGGGTTGTGGCCAGCTTTGCTGCTATCGGGATCATTCTCACCCTCACTGACAAGAATCTGAGATGGAAGGACCGGCCCTAGGCGCTTCGTCCTTCCTTTTCCTTCCCTTCACACCGCAAACCCATACAGCTTCGCCGCATTGTCGCAGACGATCTTGCGCTTGTCCGCCTCAGGAACGCCTTTGAATGCTTGCTCGATAAACTCTCGCGTATGAGGAAACGTCGAGGCTTGGTGCGGATAGTCGGTGGACCACATGATGTTGTCCGCTCCGCCGAGCATTTGGTACGTCTGCAAACCCATCGGGTCGTCGATAAACGTGGCGTACACTTGGCGACGGAAATACTCGCTCGGCTTGAGTGATAAGGTCACATCGTAGCCTTGCTTGAAGCGACGAAAATACTTATCGGCACGCTCCAGCATGTGTGGGACCCAGGCCACATCGGCTTCGGCAGAGACCAGTTTCAACTGTGGGAAACGTTCCAGCACGCCAGAAAAAATGAGGGTCAGCAGCGAGTCTTGAATCTCGTGCGGGCGGTTAATCATGCGCACGTAGAGATCGACCAAGTTGGATTCATCCTGCTGGCTGTGCTTGCTTTTACCAGTGACAAGATGGAGTGAGAGGGGAATCTCTAGCTCTTGCGCCGTCGCCCAGAACGAGTCGTAAGCTGAGGAACGATAGGGCTGATCTTCCGGCGGCGAGGCCCAGATCATTGCACCTCTCAGCCCCAGTTTTTTACAGCGGATCAATTCCTGGCGACCGTGTTCGATATCGAAGAGTGGGATCAAGCCGAGGCCAGCGAATCGTTTCTGATCGTAACTGCAAAATTCCGCCAGCCAGTCGTTGTAAACACGAAAGCAGGCTTCCTGAAGAGGAGCGTCGTCTAGCCAGAACAGCACGAAGGCGCAGGTGGTGTAGAGCACTTCCGCTGCGACGCCGTCGAGGTCCATATCTTTGACGCGCTCCGCCGGGTTCCAGCCGCCGGGAATGGCATTTTCTAGACCGGCTTCCATAAACGACTTATCGAAGGTTTTGCCAGCGGCGAAAGCGCCGGAAACGCGGAACGGCGGCAGGTTCTCACAGACGAAGAAAGAGCCTTTTTTACCGTCGGGGTCTTTAACCACGCGCGGTGCGCGGTCGCGAAAGCGGTGGTCGATACGCTCCACCCACAGGTTCGGTGGCTCGCACATATGAGAATCAGCGGAGATGATTTTCTCGGACACGGTTTCCCTCCTTCAAGTCAGTGCAGTACCCAGCTGAACCGGGGAATCGGAGCGTCGGAGAATCGAGGACGGGTAGAGTCTCCGGTTCCCCTCTCTCCGCCTCTCCGTTTCTGGATTTCCTTACAGCTCCAACTCGATCACCCGGTTGTCGCGTTTGCGCAGATCCACATACTCGACATACGAACGTATAGCATTGGCTTTTTCGATCTTGCCTTCGAGTTCTTCTGCTGGGCTGATACCCTCGCCGGTGTTTTTGCGCGTGACGTTGATGAACGTGCAGTTGTTGCTCAGCGTGATGAGGTTGTGCCACGCACCTTTGTCGATGAAAGCGACTTGTCCCGGCTCCAAGGCGAACGCGGCGACTTTCTCATAATCCACTTCGTAGCCTGCCGGTCCGGCTTCGCGATTACGCGGTGTGGGGGCGACGATTAACACCATTGAGCCTTGCACGGGAATGAAGGTTTGATTGTAAGAGAAGTGAATGGCCAACTGATCCAGCCGTCTGGCGTTGGGGCGATACTTCAGATGGAGGATCTCCATTGCTACCCGGCCTTCCTCGGTCTCTGGGTAGATCAACTGTTTTTCTTGTAGGACTTGGCCGTAGGGTTTGAACGCCTCCGCGTTAAGCGGCTGCACTTTGACTTTGAGTACGTTTTCCATAGCATCCTCCTTTTTCGCGCCAGCCACCTTGGGCTACACCGGGCAAGGAAAGCTGTCAAGGCGCTTTCTGATTGAGTGGACTCGAGAAAAGGAGCGGGCTTGAGACGTAGAAGACTGCCACCATTCCGACCTATCTCCCGCAGTCCGAGAATGATAAGAAGCGGGGCTCGTAAACAAGGACGACTGCCATGATTCCTGTTGTCTCTCGTTTTTTTCATCGTCTGCCTCCGCTTGCGATTGCTGCGCTGCTTTTTGTGCTGGCTTTGAGTGCGTTCTTGTGGCGGCTCGGCGAAGGTCCGATTTATCGCACGATGGAAGGCCGCGAAGCGTTGGTCATGCAAGAGATGATGCGCTCCGGCAATTGGGTGCTGCCGCTGCGCAATGGCGAAACCATTCCGTCAAAGCCACCGTTTTTGCATTGGTTAGGTGTTGGGGTATCTGCATTTAGCGGTGAGGTGTCTGCATGGAGTGCGCGGTTTCCCAATGCCCTCTTTTCGGCGTTAAGCGTAGCGCTGACGTTTTTGTTAGGGTGTCGCTTGTCTGGTCGCGAGGTGGGACTGCTCGCCGCGCTGATGCTATTGACGACCCCATGCTTTTTAGAGATGTCGCGCGAGGCTTGGGTGGATCCGGCGCTCGCGTTCTTTGTTTTGGCGGCGCTCGCGAGTTTTGCCTCCATGTATGAAGATGAGGAGTGGCGCGGCTGGCGCAGCGCTGTCTTTTATGTGTCGTTGGCGTGCGCCACGCTCAGTAAAGGGCCGCTGGGATATATTCTCCCGCTGCTTGTGATTGTGGCCTACCTAGCGATTCAGCAACAACTGTCGCGCTTGTGGTTGTTGTGGAATTGGCGCGGCGCAGTGTGTGCCCTCGGCATACCTTTGCTGTGGTACGGATTGGCGTTCGCTCAGGAAGGATGGGCATTTGTCCAGAAACAAGTCTTGCAAGAAAACCTGGTGCGCTTCACCGCTGGCTCAGGGAAGCGCATTCCTTCCAGCATGTTCTTTGCCATGCCGTTTGTCGTAGAAGGGTTTCCGTGGAGTTTGCTTTTCGGTGTTGGGCTGTGGAATTTTTCTCGCCATGCGCCGGTGCGTGAAAAGGGCGTGCTGCCATTGCTGTGGCTGTTTGCCACGGTGATGTTCTTTTCGGTTTCTGCTGGGAAACGCAATGTCTACTTGTTGCCGGTGTACCCGGCGATGACGCTGTTTGCCGCTGAGTGGGGGTGGCCGTGGGTGGCTCAACAAACGCGCCCATTGCCGTCATGGCTGTCGGTGTTAGTGCGGCTGGTGAGCACATTGCTGGGTGGGCTGGTCTTGTGGGTGGCGGTGCAAGGGGCGTTCGGGAGAGTCTCGCTAGATGCACCTTGGATTGAATGGCTGATGGGCGACACGAAATGGGAGAATCTCGCCCCGCACCTACGGTTTCTCTCTGAACATCCGCTGTATGCGATGACGCTCTACGGCGTGCTGAGTGGTGGTGGGCTATGGGCGGTCTTTGCCGCAACGAGTGGCCGCTGGCGTGCGGCGCTCTCGGGATTGCTGCTGCTTGCCGTCGTGAGCGCTCTTGGCCAGTATCCCTTCATTCGTGCTTACTTGAAAGAGATCAAAGCCTTTACCGGATTTGCCTCGGCGATCCAGCGTACGATTGGTCCACACGAGGCGTTGTGGTTCTACACGCCGGAGCCTTATTCCTCGGAGTTCGACGAGTTCTCGCAGGTCTATTTCTACCTTAATCGGCAAGTGCCCTTGGCCCCTTGTGCGCAACAAGCCGACCTGAGCCAGTGTCAGCCCGGGTGGTATCTGCTACGCGAGCGGCATTGGCAGAAGCTGCGTGCGACTTCTCAGGCTCGTCTCGTTCTCGACAGTCAGGATTCGGCGGGACCGGACCCAGAGACGCGCCTCGTGGTGATTTGGTTGGGAGACGTGGGGGAATGAGGAAGGCTACACATTGCGCGTTCGCGTAGACAGGCGATGCAACTCCTTGTATTTTCATCCTTTCAGCACACAATTGCCGAGTATTGCCGCAGTCAGCGAGGTGTCCCAATGTTAGAACCCTTACCGGACGTCGTGCCCGAGATCGACGACCTGATCACGGAGGATGATACACCCGTGGACAATCTTCCCTCCGAGAAACAACAACGCCTGCTTACCGAACCTCTCTACAGTTCCTGGGGTGGCCCGGGCGAGGATCGCCCGTTTTTAGCTGCCGCTAATGTGGGTGTCTTTTCGAAGACTCACACTCCTGCCATCGTGCCGGATATGTTTCTCAGCCTTGACGTGACAGTAGCCCGGGAATGGTGGAAGAAGGAACATCGTTCCTATTTCATCTGGGAATTTGGCAAGCCGCCGGATCTCGTGCTCGAAATCGTGTCCAACACCGAAGGCGGTGAGGATGCGGAGAAGCGGCGGAAATATGCATGGCTACGGGTGCCTTTCTACGTCATTTACGACCCGCAATTACAGATCATGCCCGAGGTGTTGACCGTCTATCGCTTGCAAGGTTTACAGTATGAGCGCCAAGTGGAGGCACGGTTTGAGGTGCTGCACTTAGGGCTGAGCTTGTGGGAAGGGGAGTTCGAGGGGCGAGTGGACACGTGGCTGCGATGGACGGATGAACAGGAGAAGGTGATTCCCACCGGCAAAGAGCGAGCTGAGCAGGAACATCAGCGGGCTGAACACGAACGTCAACGTGCCGAACGCTTTGCGGTTCTCCTTCGCCAAGCGGGGATTGATCCGGAGGGAGAAGAAAAGGCTGAATGAGGAATGATGAAGGATGAATTGAAAACGGAACCGGACAGAGACCGGGACTGGTGCGTACAGTCCAGACTCCATTCACTGCTGCCTCTTCGAGTGATCGCCCCCTCGACTGCAAGACCGAACAACTGACCGACTGCTGGGCTGAGCGCTCCCCGGTTGCATGATTGCGTGCGCCTAGGTACAAGCGCCGAGATGGCTATCGAACCGCCGCCTTCCGCTTCTCCGTTGCCGCCGGGCGTGAGCCTACCAGCTCATCCCCAGACTGGTCTTGGCGTCTGGCTGCGTCGCTACCGGCGCTACATGCCGATTCCGCTGATCGTGATAGCTGCGCTGTGGTTACGTCCGACCATGCCGGGCGCGAGTCCGCTGCTGGACGCCTTGCTAGATATCGTGGGCGTGTTGGTATGCATGCTCGGCCAATGGTTCCGTTTGTGGGCATGGGGCAGCAACGCCACTGTCGGCAAATGGGGCGTGCGTGATCGCGGACCCTATGCCCTGCTGCAACACCCCCTTTACACCGGCAATTTCTTGATCGCTGCTGGCGTGGTTATCGTTTTCAATAATGCATGGGGCTACGCGTTGTTTCTTGCGCCACTCGCCTATCTCTATTACGTCATCACCGACATGGAAGAGCAGCGCATGCAGCGGCGCTTTGGCGAGGAATATCATCACTATCGCGAGCAGGAGACGCCGCGCTTCTTCCCTGCTTTGAGGAACCTGGGGGCAGCGATACGCACGACTTTGCCCTTTGGTTGGAAGTTCGCTTGGCGCAAAGAGTATGAGTCTTGCTGCGGATGGATTGCCGGGATTGCCGCCCTGCAGGCGTATGAAGGTATCTGTTGGCGAGGTTGGGAGGCGAACTGGCCATCTACCGTACGCTGGCTGAGCGTAGCTGGCCTCATCGTGCTGCCGTCGCTGGTGTTCGGGATACCGAAAAGTCTACGTCGTATGAAGCAGCGTCGGCAGCGAAGGTAACATGACCATACCGCTTCTCGATCTCTCTCGGGAAATTCGCGAGATTGGCACCGAAGTCAAAGCCCTGTGGGATGGATTACTCGACCGCCCGCAGTTTCTTAACGGGGCGCACGTCAAGCGTTTTGAGCAGGACATGGCGCAGTTCCTTGAGGTTGCGCACGTGGTCGGTGTTGGGTCCGGCACCGAAGCGTTGATCCTCGGACTTGCCTCCTGCGGCATTGGCGAGGGCGACGAAGTCATTCTTCCTGCGAATGCGTTCATGGCGGCAGTGGAAGCCATCTGGTGGCTGAAAGCCCGCCCGGTGCTGGTGGATGTGCAGGACTGGGACGGAGGTCCAAACCCAGAGCACATCCGCCGCTGTATTACCCGTAAAACTAAGGCCGTGCTTGTCGTGCATCTCTACGGTATCCCGGTGCATCTTGCTCCCATCTTAGAGATCTGTCACAACGCGGGACTGCATCTGATCGAAGATTGTTCGCATGCCCACGGTGCCCGTTATCGTGGGCAGAGAGTGGGCAGCTTTGGCACGGTCAGTTGTTTCAGTGCCGGTGTGGTGAAAAACCTGGGGGCGTTTGGTGAGGCAGGTTTTGTAGCGACACCGGATGAAACTATTGCGAGACGGCTAACGTTACTGCGTGCGCACGGACAAGCAGAGAAAAATGTTCACTTGTGTTATGGCACCAATGGTCGCCTCGATGAGCTGCAAGCCGCTGTCTTATCGGTAAAGCTCCGTCATCTTGACGCTCGCAATGCGCTCCGGCGCGAGATAGCCCAGGCCTACACGGCGGCGTTTGCACCGCTCGACGTTGGCTTGCCATGGGCAGACTCGACCCGCGAAAGTGTCTTCCATCAATATGTCATTCGTACCCCGCATCGCGACGAGCTACGTGCGTACTTGCGAACGCGTGGCATCGAAACCGGTGTGCATTATCCAACACCTCTCCATCTGCAACCCGCGTGGCGCGAGCAGTATCGTACCTCACCGTCGCTCCCTTACGCAGAACGGTCGGCACAAGAAATACTCTCGCTGCCAGTGTTTCCTGATTTGACTGCCGAGGAAATTGCCGAGATTATCGACGGGGTGCGTGCGTTTTTTACTCAGAGCCACGCTGGCGTGCTGCGCCCCGCTTTGTCCGTGGTCGTGCCTTTTCACAATGAGGAAGGCAACGTTCGGGAACTGCACCGTGAGATTCGCATGGTGGCTGAGCCCTTGGGCAAGACTTACGAATGCGTGTTCGTGGACGATGGAAGTAGTGATCGGACTGGAGCGATCCTTGACGAGATTGCACGGAATGATGCTCGGGTACGCGTCGTGAGGCTATTACGCAACCAAGGCGAAGCTGCGGCGCTGTCCGCTGGATTTCAGCAGGCTCGTGGGCGCATGATCGTGACGCTTGATGGCGACGGGCAAAACGATCCCCACGATATTCCGCTGCTGCTGGGTAAAATAGACGAGGGCTATGCGGTGGTGAGCGGGTGGCGGCGGCAGCGGCAAGAGGAGTATTGGCCGCGCATTCTCCCGTCGCGTGTGGCGAATGGGTTGATTCGTTGGGTGACAGGCATGCCGGTGCATGATTGTGGGTGTGGTCTGAAGGTCTACCGCCGCGAAGTTCTTGATGGTCTGTCTTTGCCCAAAGGGTTGCATCGCTTCTTACCGGTGCTGTTGCCGGTACCGCCAGAGGCCGTGGCTGAGGTCCCGGTCAACGACCGCGTGCGTCAGTCCGGCAGTTCTCACTACGGTCTCAGCCGCGTCTTCGCTGTGCTATGCGATCTCTTGCCGGTGCGCGATATTCGTTGCGACCCTGGTGCGGCGACGCGGCGCTTGGTCGGCGGTGTGGTGCTGGCAATCGTGCTTTTATTTGGGTTAGCGTGGGCAGCGCACAGTGCGCCGATGCCGGTCCTGCTCTTGATGTTGGCGCTCGATTTTGCTGGCGTTGCTTATCTGGCGGCAGGTTATTATCGAGTGCAGGAGTTCCTCAAAGCGCAAGACTGGCGTGTCGAACAAATACATGGAGAACAAGCGAAGAGCGAGCCCTAGTCTATGAAGCATGACATTCGGGTGGCTGTGGTCGGGGCTGGATATTGGGGGGCGCATTTGTTGCGGGTGTTTCAGGCGACCGAGGGGTTCGCACTGACGCATGTCTGCGACATGCGGCCCGAGGCGTTGCACGACGCGCAAGTGCGCTATCCGCACGTGGTTGTGGAATCGGCTTTGTCCGCAGTCCTGCGCGATCCGACTATTGACGCTGTTGTGGTAGCAACGCCGCCAGCCGCGCATGTAACCATCGCTGAAGCTGCACTGAACGCTGGTAAACATGTGTGGGTGGAGAAACCACTGGCACTCACGTACACGGAGGGGCAACGCTTAGTCGCGCTGGCGCACGCGCAGCGCCGTGCCTTGTTCGTGGATGAGACCTTTCTGTACGACCCGCTGGTAGAGCAATTGCGCGTGTGGCTTGCTGCTGGTGCCATCGGTAAGCCGCAGCATGTCACGCTGGAGCGCACCGGCATGGGGCGCATTCGTCGCGACTCGAACGTGTGGTGGAACTCGGCTCCGCACGATGTCTCCATCTTGCACTATGTCCTCAACGCTCGTGTCCGTGCCATTGCCGTCTTTGGGTATGCTTTCGTTCAGCCCGGCATTGCCGATGTCGTGTGGGCATCGCTGCAAATGGAGGAAAGGCTAATGGCGCACATCCATTTGCATTGGTTATTCCCCGAGAAAAAAGCGCCGCTGACTATCGTGGGTGAGCGCGGCATGCTGCGTTATGAAGGCCGCTTCGAGCAACGCCGCTTGACCCGCTATGGTTATCGGCTCGGCGAGGTCGCGCCCGAAATACGCAGAGCCGCCAACGTTATTCCCATTGAGCAGTATCAAGTCGAAGAAGAAGTGTACGGCGATCCTGTCGAACCTTTGACTCGTGCCAGCCTTGCGTTTCGCGAGATGATCCACAGCGGTGATCCGGCTCCTAGTAGTGGCGAACAATCGCTGCGGACATTGGCTGTGCTCGAAGCCGGGGCGCAATCCCTCGCTCAGGGCGGCATGTGGATAGAGGTTTCCGCTATCGTCGATAGGGGAAGAGGGTAAAAGAGGAACTGGGAAAGAACAGGGGAAGTCGTGCGTTTCTCCGTTTCTCCGTTTCTCCGTTTCTATATTGTTTTTTGCTCTTGCTCGCCATTTTCATACTTTTCTCCGGCCTGGATCGCCCGGCCTTTATGGATCATGAAGGCCGGTACGCCGAAGTCGCCCGTGAGATGCTGCTCAGTGGCGATTGGGTGACCCCACACCTCAATTTTGCTGTCTTCCTCAACAAACCGCCGCTGCCCTACTGGTTAACAGCGCTCACCTTCCTTGTGACCGGCCTCTCCGAATACGCGCGGCTGTGGCAAGCCTTTGTCGGTATGCTGGTCCTCGTCGTCACTGTCTGGCTCGGGCACACGTTGGCCGGGCGTCGAGCCGGACTCTTTGCCGGTGTGGTCTTGTTAAGCAGCGGGGGATTTTTTCTGGAGAGTCGCTTGCTGCGGCCTGATCTCTTGCTGACCTTGTGGCTGTGTCTGGCACTCGTGGGTGTAGTCAAAGCTCTGTCGCTGTTCTCTTCGGCAACTGCCAGCGCGGCGGCGACACGGTGGATCATTCTCAGTGCCGCTAGCCTCGGCTTGTCCGTCTTGACCAAAGGGATGGTCGGCGTCGTGTTGGCTGGAGGAATCATCGGTGGAGCCTTGCTCTGGAGCCGACGGCTCGCGGTGGTGCGGCAGGTACCCTGGTTGCTTGCCCTCGGGGCTTTTCTGCTCGTAGTGTTGCCGTGGCATGTGCTGGTGGGGATGAGGCACGATGGCTTCTGGTGGGATTATGTCGTCAACCAGCATCTTTTGTTTTTCTTCGATCAGAAATTCCCGCGTGACTCGTTACCAGATTCCGTCCCTGTATTTTGGGGGGCGTTTCTTGGCCGCACGTTTCCTTGGGTGGCGTTCGTGCCAGTGGCTGTCTGGTGGGCGCTGGCGCGCGCTTGGAAAACCCGTGCGCCACAACACGTTGTGCCTGTGGTCTGGTTGGGAGTCGTGCTTGGGTTCTTCACACTTTCTCCCTCGCGGTTGGAACACTACACCGTGCCAGCGCTACCTGCGGTGGCGTTAGTGCTGGGCAGTTGGTGGGCGGCACTAGGGGAGCAGGAGAAAGTTCGCTTTCTCGTTCCCATTGTCTGCTCCGGGCTTATCGGAGTGATTGGTTTCTTTGTGCTACCGATGCGCTTGGCTATGGAAGAGTGGGCGCGTGAGTTTCCTGTACTGCTCACTTCTGCGCGACTCGTATGTGGTGGGCTGGTGCTCGGCGCCGGCCTTGCTGGCGTGGTGTTCTGGCGTGGGGGAACACAAGCTGATGCGAAGACGTTGGTTGCTATGGCCTGTGCGGCTGTGCCGCTGTTCTTTTATACGCATCGCGCTTTAGTTGAGATCGAACCCGTGAACTCGTGGAAACCCATTGGCATGCGACTGGCGGCACTATTGCCGCCGGATGGCGAGGCGGTGTTCGCGGCGTCTGACGAATATCAGATATGTGGCGGGTTGAACTTTTACAGCCGTAAGCCCCTCTCGATTGTCTTGCCAGACGGCTATATTCCTCCCACCTATTTGCGCCTGGATGGGCAGGCCGCGTTTGTGACCCGGGCGGATTTTGCCGCGCGGTGGCAGAGCCTTCGACCGCTCCTGCTCGTTGTGGACCCTGAGCACTCGGATGCTGACCCTGAGCAGTGGATACCGCCGCCGCGCCACGAAGTCGGACGCTGGGGATTGCGACGGATGTTTGCGAACCAAGCGCTACTTGACCACACGGCGCACGGAGCAGGCCAAACACAGGACTGAACTCATGACAGCTCTTCTTCATGACCAGCATGTAGGACAATTGAACCGTGGCTTGATCGTGAACGGCGACGATTTTGGCCTTTCATCGCAGGTGAACGCGGGGATCCTCCGTGCTCACACCCACGGGATTTTGACCAGTACCAGTCTCATGGTGACTGGTACTGCGTGGCAGGAGGCGGTGGCATTGGCGAAAGACACGCCGAGCTTGAGCGTGGGGTTGCACCTCACACTCGTGCAAGGTCGCGCAGTGTCGTTGCCGCACCTGTTGACGCATGTTGCGCAGTGGAATGGTCATTTTTCCGATAACCCGACGGCAGCAGGGTTGCGCTATTTCTTTTCTCGCCGAGCACGGGTGCAATTGCGCGACGAGTGTCGTGCGCAGCTCGACCGTTTCGTGAGCACCGGCCTCTCTTTGGCGCATGTCGATGGACATCTCCATCTGCATATGCATCCTGTTGTCTTAGACATTCTCGTCGATCTCGCGCCTGAATATGGGGTGAAAGCACTGCGCCTAACGCGCGAGGATTTGGCCACCAGTCTCGGTTGCGATCCACGCTTTGCCTGGCGGAAGCGCTGGGAGTCTTTCGTTTTCACGCGACTGGCACGTGCAGCGGAGCGCAAATTGCGAGCACGTGGCCTCGTCTTTCCTGATACGGTCTTTGGTCTTCACCAGAGTGGCGACGTACACGAGCGTTATCTCTTGAATCTGCTGCCGCAGCTCCGCGCAGGGGTGACAGAATTGTACTGTCATCCGTCGTTCCTGCCGTGTCGTGAGGTGCAGTACTGGACGCCTACCTATCGTCGGGATGTGGAATCATCAGCGTTGACAAGCCCGAGTGTGCGCGACGCCGTGACCGAACAGCGCATTAGGCTGATGAGCTATCGCGACTTGTAACACCACAGGGTACGATTGCCGTTATGAGCATGCGTTCGCGTTATCCCTTGACCTATCGCTATTGGCAGCGAGAGAGCCATCCGCTGCGAGTGCTGATGCGTGCGCTTGTGCTGCTGGCGGTGCTCTTCGCGATCGGTGCAGGGTGGTTGACCTATCATGACCTTACCTTGGCCCTGCCGTCTGTGGAGCAACTGTCGCGATACATGACTCCTTCATCAACACGCATTTACGCCTACGATCCGAACGCTCCTCAGCAGAGCGACCAGAAGAACACCAAGAAGAGCCCGATTGGTGAATTCTATCTGGAGAAGCGTTATCCGCTGGCCTTTGACCGCATTCCTCTCCAGGTGCAACACGCCTTCTTGGCGGCGGAGGATGCTGAGTTTTATTTCCACCCGGGTGTGAATCCTGTGGGCATGGTCCGCGCCTTTCTTACCAACTGGCGAGCTGGACGCAAGCTGCAAGGTGGGAGCACAATCACTCAGCAAGTCGTGAAATCGCTGTTGCTGACCTCGGAGAAAAGCTATCGACGCAAAATTCAAGAAATCGTTCTCTCGCTGCGCCTCGAAGGGCATCTCAGCAAACGAGAGATCTTCGAGCTGTACCTCAACCACATCTACCTTGGCAGCGGTGCCTATGGCATTGCGGCGGCGGCACGCGAGTATTTTGCCAAATCGGTCGACGAGCTTTCGCTGGCCGAAACCGCAATGATTGCCGGTCTGACGCCAGCACCGAGTCGCTATTCGCCAGTGAAAAATTGGCAACGAGCGAAAGCACGGCAGCGCTATGTTTTAGAGCGGATGGTCGATGAAGGGTACATTTCTTCTAACGAGCAGATGGCGGCGTGGCAAGCTGAGACCCCACTGGCCACGCCTGCGGCTCGGCAAGAGACCATCTCAGCTGCGCCATACTTTGTCGAACATGTGCGGCAGTTCTTGCAGCAGCGCTACGGCGGACAAACGATGCAGCAACTCGGCTTCGAGGTGCACACTACTGTAGATTTGCACCTGCAAGACGCGGCGGAACGGGCGGTGCGTGCGGGGATCGACGCGTTGTGCGAGCGGCAACAGTGTGGACGCGACGGCGTGCCGCGACCTGAAGGAGCGCTGCTTGCCATTGAGATCCCGTCTGGACACGTGAAAGCCCTGGTTGGGGGCGAGGATTTCCAGCGCAGTCAGTTCAACCGTGCCACCCAAGCGAAGCGTCAGCCCGGCTCGGCGTTTAAGCCGTTCATTTATGCGGCAGCATTGGAAGGGATTCCCAAGCTCACGCTGGCGTCTGTCATCAACGATGCGCCTGTATCGTTTCAGGATAATGGTCGTGTCTGGTCGCCACAGAACTACGAGCGCCGCTACTTTGGTCCCACGCGTGTGCGGGAAGCGTTGACGTTTTCACGTAACGTCGTCACCGTGAAGTTGGCCGCGCAGCTTGGGCTTGGCCCTCTCGCTTCGCATTTGACGAGATTTGGTCTCCACGGCCGCATGGCGCGGCACTTGTCTGTAGCTTTGGGTTCCTCGGAAGTCACGCTGGAAGAACTGACACGTGCGTACGGCGTGTTCGTGTCTGGCGGTTCCTATTTTGAGCCGCTCTACATTACTAAGATCACCGATAACTTCGGAAACCTACTCTACGAATTCACCCGTACCGATAACAAGGCGCTCTCGTCAGCACACGCCTATCTCATGACCAGCATGATGCAGGATGTGATTGAGCGCGGCACTGGGAAAGCGGCCTCGGTGTTGGGCCGGCCTGCCGCCGGCAAAACGGGGACGAGCAACGACTTCCGCGACGCATGGTTTATCGGCTACACCCCGGAGCTGCTGGTTGGGGTGTGGGTGGGCTACGACGAAAAGCGATCGTTAGGTGAGAAAGAAACCGGAGGGCGGGCGGCGGCCCCGATCTGGCTGGCGTTCATGCGCCAAGCCTTAGGAGACGCTCCAGTGCGCGACTTCGAGCTGCCCAAAGAGATCGTGCTTGCGCCGATTGATCCACGCACCGGCGAGCGTGCATTGGCTGGGAGTTCGTCGTTTATTTTGGAACGTTTCCGCCCCGGCACCGGACCAAATCAGCGCACGGACGCAACGGCTCTATCGTCGGGAGAAACGGCGGCTACGTCGTCCGATACCGCTGCGCAAGCGGAGGCTGAAGGGTTTTGAGGACCGTCACCACTTGCCTTTACGGGTGTACGTCCCCTTCAGCGATCTGATTAAGGGTACGCTCAATCAGGATTGCGGCAAGCTGGCCGGGGCTTACATGGCGTCCACCGTGACTGAGGTTCTCTGCAAGCTTTTCGAGTTGCTTCCAACGATCTTCCCCGAACGGGACCAACCGTTGGACGGTCCAGCTTGGATCGGTCGGGCGTCCGCCGGAGGATTGGAGGCGCGTGGCGACTTCGGCACGCAACTGCAGAAGATCCAGCGGACCTCCGCTCGGCAAACCGGGCAGCGGGATGACACGATTCGCTCCCAGTGCTTGTCCTAGCGATGTTGCGGTCTTGTCACTCTGTGGCATTGTCGTACTCCGTGATTCCGCAATCACTCTACCGTTTCTCCTGCCCCGGATCGGTGACCATGCCGATCTTCTTGGCACCGGCGCGTTGCACGGCGGCCATGACTTCGGCCACGCGACCGTAGGGTACGTCTTTGTCGGCGCGCACGTGGACCGGGCGGCTCGGGTCGGGATTCAGTAGCGCAGTGAGCTTTCCTGCTAAGTCATTGATGGCAGTAGGGGTACCGTCGATGCGCACCGTTCCGTCGCTGGTCACGGCCAGCACGACCTGGGTTTGCACGTCCCCCAGTGGTTTGGCCGTGGCTTTGGGGAGCGACACGTTCACCCCTTGCTGGAGCATGGGGGCAGTAATCATGAAGATCACGAGCAAGACCAGCATAACGTCGACGAGCGGCGTGATGTTGATCTGAGCAATGAGAGGGCGTCTTTTGTCGTTGGTCGCCATGCCGGGCCTCGTTGGTTAGAGATGCCGCTGCGCAAGAAGAAGGAAACGGGTCGTCACACTCTCCATGGCATCGGCAAATTCTTGCACGCGACTGGCGAAGTAGTTGTAGGCGACGACTGCGGGAATGGCGGCAGCCAGACCGACCGCCGTAGCGATCAAGGCTTCGGCAATGCCGGGAGCCACGGCTTGGATCGATGACACCTGAGCCGAACTCAGTCCGCGAAAAGCATTCATAATCCCCCAGACCGTGCCAAAAAGCCCGACGAACGGTGCGGCACTGGAAATGGTTGCGAGGTGCAGCAGGCGGCGGCCAAGCAGTTCCTCTTGTTCTTGCTGGGTGCGGCGCAGGGTCTGTTCGATAGTACTGAGACTCAATTGCGCAGACGCCACCAGAGGCTCGCTGGCTGTTGCCGTTTTGCGTGATTCTTTTTGCAAGGCTTGGTAGCCGGTGCGAAAAAGAGCGGCGGTGGGACTCGTGCGCAGGCTCAAGCTGGCGGTATGGATCGACGAAAGATCTTCGGTGTCCCAAAAGAGCGAGGCGAAACGCGTGGAGGCTTTGCGTGCCGCCTGAAGTTGATACACCTTAGTGAAGATGATCGTCCAGCTCACGATGGACGAGGCGAGAAGAAGAAACAGGACAAACTGCACGACCAGATCAGAGTTCGCAGCCAGGGTAAAAACTGACCCGGTGAGGCTTGCAGGAACTTCGGTCTGTACGGCGAGTAGCCATGAAAAAGGAGAGAGAAAGTGCCCAATCACAACGATGCTCCTGTCGCGAATCGAATTTTACGAGCATACCAAAGGGAAATTTTGCGCACTACGGCATGCCCACTGTTGGTCAGGGACACTTCCACGTTGTCGGTGGTTTGTCCATAGGGGAGGGACTTGGCGATCTCGTCCACGCCCTGTTTCAATAGCGTGGGCGTTCCCAGTGACGCTGCTGAACCTCCCACACCTGAGGGAGCAATCCACGTAATGTGGGCGTGGGCACGGCGACATCCAAAGTGGCACCACCCATTTCACTGAGGACCTGCATGGTCGAGCGTTGCAAGCCTTCAAGATCGTAGCCACCTTCGAGAACCGCTGCGCAGCGTCCTTGCGCATGGTCACGTGCGACCTGTAGGAGGAGCCGCGCCATCGCACCGAAGCCAGCTTCGGTCACTGCCATCCCGCCCAACGGGTCGCGTGTATGAGCATCGAACCCAGCAGAGATAAGCACGAACTCGGGTGCGAATTGCCGACAGATCGGGTCCACGACGGTGTGGAAGAGTTCCAGATACTCGGCATCTCCCCAGCCCGAGGGGATCGGTAAATTCACCGTGTAGCCCGCGCCTTGCCCGCGTCCGGCTTCGCTGGCTGCGCCGGTGCCTGGATAGTAGGGATACTGGTGGGTCGAGACGTAAAGTACGCCTGGGTCATCGTAAAAACTGTGTTGCGTGCCGTTGCCGTGGTGTACGTCCCAATCCATCACCAGAACGCGGGTGAGGCCGAATTTTTCCCGTAGATACTGTGCGCCGATGGCCGCGCTGTTGAAGAGGCAAAAGCCCATCGCTTGGTTGCGTTCGGCATGATGCCCCGGCGGGCGTACAAGCGCGAAGCCGTTGTCGATTTTCCCCTCCATGATCGCGTCGATCATGGTGAGCAAACCGCCGGTGGCCAGCAGCGCCGTGGCATAGGATTGCGCAGAGACGGGAGTGTCGGCGTCGAAGGCGAAACGCTCTTGACCGGCAGTGGCAGCGACGCGCCCGACATGGGCAGGGTCATGAATCAGCGCAATCTCCTCCGGCGTTGCCAGTCGCGGCTCGAAACGTTGCAAACCTGGACGTTGGTAGGTTGCCACAAGATCGAGGAGGGCACCGAGGCGGGCTGGACGTTCCGGGTGATTCTGCCCCGTGGCATGGTCTTGGTAGCGAGCGTCGATGACGAGTCCTGTTTTGAGCATGTAATGATCTTTCGTTAGTAGTCGTGGGGTTGTCGTTTACACAGGTCTGCCCGATGCGAGAGCGACAAGGGGAGTCGAGACGCTAAGGAACAACTGCGGACGACGAAGCCCACGGCTGGCGTAAGCAATAGCTGACGAAGAAAAGTCGACGCTAGTGAGACGGCGACCATGGCACGCGGCCAAGAATAGCCGGGAACGGCGACAAAGTTCAAGATATCAAAGCCCCAGAAAATCGCTCATGCGCTGCAGCTCATCATCAAACGCCTGCCGAAACACTACACCAGAGGGGCACTTGGCGACAAATCCCGGGTCCACAACTAGGCGCGCGTCGCGCACAGCGAGGTTGCACCAGCCGATCACCTGCTCACCCCACAGCATCGGCAGCGCGTAATGCCCCATTTTGCGTTTGGCTGCCGGCGTGTACGCTTCGAAGCGGTAGCTCCAGCCCCAGAATACTTCAAAGCGGTGCCGATCCCACACCACTGGGTCAAACGGTGCCAGTAGACGCAGCGCCCCCTCCTCTACCTGCCAGCGCCGCGAGGCGGGGTTTTCCTCAACAGGCCAATACCAGTCGATACCTTGCACTTCCGCATGACCCAGGCGGGATTTCGCGTGGACCAGCGCCCGATTGCGGTCGTCAGCCCACTGCGGTGCGGCGGTGCGCAACGCACTAACCAGTTGTCGCAACGATGGCGCGGGTAGGGGTGCATAGGCGGCCACGATCAGATCCACCAGCGCATCCATGCGTGCCTGGCACGCAGCGCGCCCGCCATGCTCTGGCCACGGCGCACGCGCCGCATATACCCGCGTGCCTCGATCACGGCGTGCCACACGCAACAGACCGCGGTAGTGCATGTCGTCGAGTAATTCGGTGCTGGCGTTCGACGAGCCACCAAACCAGTTGCGTACCTTGCCATGAGAGAATTGCGCATCAACCTCGCGCGGGTGCACTAGCCCACGCTCGCGCACGAACGCCAGCACAGCGTCTCCCTGCGCCTGGCGGGACTTGGGCCATAGCGTGCGTGGTGTGCGCGGATGCATCAGTGCGTGGTGTTGATTGCCAAGAAAGCCGTAGTTGACGAAGAAATCCTCTTCTATCGGCAACTTGGGATAGCGGCGTTCCAGATCGCCTGCCCGGTAGTCAAGTATGCGATGGCGCAAGGTCAGGTCCTGTGCGCGTGCGGGTACGCGCAGCGGATCAGCTTGCACGAAACCAAGCTTGGCAAGCGCCCGCCTCAAGGTGGTAGGTTTGAACAGGCTGCGCGCCAGCGCGTAGCGACGCAACTGATCGACGGTAAGGGGCATAATGTGCTGCTACTCCCTGGCCATTGTGGCCTTATCGCAGTTTGCGAATGGATGCGACTTTTTTCCTGGGAGCGCGGCCGTCTCGGTCGCTTTTTTTGCGGGCGGGATGCCCGCGACCCAGGGGCGCACGCAAGTGAAAATCGCTATAAGCCCAACGTTTGAGTTGAGCGGCAGGCTCGTCAGAGCCTGTCCGCTTGAACGAATTGTTGGGCGCCCACACCGCGTGCATGTTGCCAACCCACCGAACCTGCCCCCGCCGCCCCGATCCTGCCGGAGAGGCCTCGTGATCGGCCGGCTACCTGCCCTGCGCCCCAAGCTTCACCCGGACGTCTGCGACGATGTTCTCGTCGGAGTAGGGGTACTGCTGCCCGGGCTCGCTCGTGAGGACGCCCGGGTGGTTCCGCGCGAGCTCGGCGCGGATGCGGCGGCGCGAGTCCTCCTTAATGGCACCGCCGAGGAGCACGGCGCCCAGTCGCGGCACCGTGGCGATGCGCTGGAGCGCTTCCGCCTCGGTAAAGGTGCCGTAGGCGCTGACGCCGCCTATGGCGCGGAGAAGGCGGATGACCTCGTCCATGCGGCCGGCAGTCTTGCCGAACACAACGACGGACGGAGCCTGTGGGTCCGGCGAAACCGTCTCCTTCAGAAGCATGCCTTCGAGGTCCATATGAGTCTCCTTGCGATAAGCGTTGGGCTCTTCCACACCGCCCAACTAGTAATTAGGCTGCCATATTACGGTGAATCTGGCTTCATTCTCGCATCAGTCAACGCTCGGATGCCAGACTCGAGCGGTTCCTGCTTGCACTTGATTCGCCACACGCTATTGCCAATAGAGGTGCGACAACCCTTATATCCAGCGTCGCAGTGCTTCCAGCGTATCTGAGGGATTGGTGTTGAAGCAGATTTTGGCACGAGGAGCGTGTTCATGCACGACGTTAATCAGCTTCTCGAACAGGATGAAGTTGCTTGGGACGGCCCGGACACCCGCACCAATCAGGATGCAGTCGAACTGCTGCCGTTCGAGTTGGGCTGTGACTACCGCCGCCGCAGTCTGACCAAAGTCGGTCAGACAATGATGCGCGTCATAACCAAGAGCCTTCAGCCCTTCTTCGGCGGCGGTGAGTCCCGCCAACACCTTTGCGGCGGTCATGCCGGGAAACGCGGCGTAGTTGGGATCCGAGAAATCAATGAGTGCGGGGTCCAATCCGATCACCAGGACCCTCTTCTGGGCGGTCTCATTGGAGGTTTGCGATGTGGATTGAGGTTCAGTGTTCATGTTCATAGGGTCGCTCCTCAGCGGTCTATAGACGATGCGCTTCTTCCACGGGCGAATTGCAGCGTGATTTCCGCGACCCGACGGCCATACATCTCTGCCGTTTCGAGGTCTCCTTTGCACGGTGCGTCAGGCGGCTTGACTTGGAAACTCGCAGCCATCGGCCCCATAAACGCGCCAACGCGATTGTGGGCGTCCGGCCCCGGCCCCGTGTTCTGGTTCATTTCTTCCGGCCTATTGGAGGAAGGCATGATGCCGAGACCCACATAAATCATTCCGTGTTGCATGGCGTTGATGACGAGCCCGAAGAGCGTATTGAGCTTGTCCCCGGAAAAGGAAGTAGAGTTGGTGAAGGCTCCCGCGACTTTGTCCTTCCAAGCGCGCGTAAACCATTTCTTGGCGGCGACCTCGATGAAAGTCTTCATGCCAGCGGACATGCTGCCCATATACGTTGGGCAACCAAAAATGATGGCATCGGCGCCGTCCAACTCGTCCAAGCGCGCGGCAGCGTCCTCCGCAGTGTAAAGCTGGGCGGTGCTGTTGGGCACGCTCTGCGCGCCGCGCAGGACGGCCTCGGCCTGAAGCTTCGTGTGGCCGTAGGTCGAATGATAAATGATGGCGATTTTGCTCATAGTTTTGGTTTTCTGAGTTGTGTTTAGTGAGTGATTGAAAAGTAGCGGTGCGCAGAAACGCCCAACATCAATTGAACTGCATTGCCCTTCCTATGGTTCGCATCCTATCCATTGATTCAGGATCTGACCCCTATTCCGCCACCTGCGGTGGCAAGACGCGGACTTCATTACTGATGCGCTCGTAGCGTGTGGTTTTCGTCTTGGCATCTTCGACCACACCTTTTAGCGAGACGATGCAACACGTGTCTTTGTCTTGTAATTGGTCCCACTGCACCGCACCTTCAGGTACCGGCAGTGTCACCCCAACGCTCCCGACGGAAAGGAGAAACGGCTCCAAGGCTCCGACCAGTTTGAGTTGCGGCTCCAGCGGCGACACCAGGATTTCCTGATAAGGCAGTGGCAACCGCACGCCCATTTCCAAGTCGTAATCCAGAAAGACTTTGAGGGTGCTGTCATCTGACCGCCAGACTTTCACGTTGGCGATTTTGACCAAGGCTTTGCTTTGTTCCTTTTCTGGAGCACACGCAGCAACGGCTAAGGCGAATAAACAGATGAGGACGCCGCGTGCCCAGGACGCGGCGTAGCAGCGGCGGTGGGTTCTCATAACTCACATGCCTACCATCTCTCTCGGCAGCGCCGCACGAACGTGGCAGGGCTTCGCGCTGATATCCGAGACCCGCAGGTCCGCTGCAATGCTGACGAGCATGGCGGCTTCGGTGATATCGGCTCCGGTGCGGTCCATTAACAACCCCGCTAAATTATCGACCGCAACGCGGACAGCGGCTTCCACGGTTTCTCCTGCACCCATCGTCTGCACTTCTTTTTGCGTGACCACCAGAGGCCGTTCCAACTTCATCTCGCTTACCAGACGACAGCGTAGCGTGACCTCTGCCGCGATTTCTACTGCTGACGCGGCGATCTCGCCATCACCCATCTTGGCGTGGACATCCTCAATGGTCAGCAGTCCGCCTTCGACGAACACCGGCAGATAGATGGTTGCGCCAGGGCCGAGCTGCGCATTGCTCATTTGTCCGCCGAAAGCGCCCGTGGCGCCGCTCGGCTGCGAGCCTTGAGCAGGAGCGAAACCGATTTTGCCGATATTCGGGGCATACGGAAGCGAGAGCGTGTCGCTGTAACGAATGTGGTTGCCCTCAATCGGTACGATCTTTTTGCGGAATTCCACGCGGTCTTTGAACGCCCCATGCCCGGGAATCGCCACGACATAACCGAACCCCTGAGCCGGGCGGATGTCCAAGACATCAATAGCGACGACGCTCCCTGGCGCGGCACCTTCGATATACACTGGACCAGTCATGACCGTAAGCTGCGAGACCGGCCACTTCCCGCCATCGTTCCATTCGCGAAAGCGGTCGTTGGTTTCCATGACGAATACTTCCCCCGAGCTTACGCGTGCAGCCGGTGGATGGGTGGCGTCAAATGTGCGCACAACAAATTCTTTGCCGATTTTTTGCATAGCGGATCCTCCTTGCTCCCCTTATATGGGTTTTCCGCGTGCGTAGACAAGTGGTTCACTCTGCGTTCCAGGAAGAGTAAAGTAAACGCCAAAAGAAAAAGCGAAAACAACGACCGTGCAACTCACAACCGACCGCAAGATCGAAAGGCTGTACGAACGCTATGACTGCATCCAACGTTCAACGCAAGCTTGCTGCCATCCTGAGTGCCGACGTCAAAGGCTATAGCCGCTTGATGGGCGATGATGAGGTGGCGACGATCCGCACGCTCACGGCCTACCGCGACATCATGGCGTCGTCTATCCAGCGCTATCGTGGCCGTGTGGTTGATGCCCCAGGCGACAACCTCCTCGCCGAGTTCTCTAGCGTTGTGGATGCTGTCCACTGCGCGGTCGAGGTCCAAGGCGCGTTACAGGAGCGCAACGCGACGCTACCAGATCAACGGAAGATGGAGTTTCGCATCGGTATCAATGTTGGAGATGTAATCGTCGAAGGCGAACGTATTTATGGCGATGGCGTGAACATTGCCGCGCGTCTGGAAGGATTGGCCGAGCCTGGAGGGATTTGCATTTCTGGTTCTGCCTACGACCAAGTCGAAAACAAGCTCACCGTTCTTGCGCTCAACTACGACCCGCTAGGAGAGCAGACCGTCAAAAACATTGCCAAACCGGTGCTTGCCTATCGGGTCCGTGTGGGCGAGGCGGCAGCGCCTGGGGTGGCACCGCGAGCGGAACTCCCGTCTGCTGACATTGTCTCAACACTGTGCATCTCTCTCATCACTGTGCATCTCTCTCATCGCTGTGCATCTCTCTCATCACCATGCATCTCTCTCAGCACGGTGCATCTCTCTCATCGCTGTGCATC
>SYOC01000411.1 GCA_005804965.1 Pseudomonadota bacterium | reverse complement strand
GAACATCTTGAAGCCAGCGCTGGTGTCAGGAACGCTCCGCTGCATCGGCGCGACCACGTATCACGAATATCGCAGCTACTTCGAGCGCGATCGTGCGCTCGCCCGCCGCTTTCAGAAGATCGAAATTCACGAGCCGAGTGTTGAGGATACGGTCAAAATCCTCGAAGGTCTCAAGTCACACTACGAGAAGCATCATGGCGTGACCTACACGCCGGAGGCGCTCCGGGCAGCCGCCGAGTTGTCGGCCAAATATATCAACGACCGCTTCCTGCCAGATAAAGCGATTGACGTGATTGATGAAGTCGGCGCGTCGTTTCGCCTGAAAGCTGCCGAGAAGAGCGAGATGATTGTACACGATACTGACATCGAGGCGGTGGTGGCAAAGATTGCGCGTATTCCTCCCAAGAGTGTGTCGGTGTCGGATAAAGAGCGGCTGCAAAGCCTCGATGGCGATCTGAAGAAGGTCGTGTTCGGACAAGACAAAGCCATTCAGACAGTGGTGACGGCGATTCGCATGGCACGCGCCGGTCTCGGGAATCCCGAACGACCAGTGGGTTCGTTCCTTTTCACCGGGCCGACTGGCGTAGGAAAAACCGAGGTGGCCAAGCAATTGGCGCTCACCTTGGGACTCCAGTTTTTACGCTTTGACATGAGCGAATACATGGAAAAGCATACGGTGTCGCGATTGATTGGTGCCCCTCCCGGCTACGTTGGCTTCGACCAGGGCGGGCTACTGACTGAAGCAATCACACGTAACCCGCACTCGGTGTTGCTGCTTGATGAAATCGAGAAAGCCCACCCCGATCTGTTCAACATTCTTCTGCAAGTCATGGATCATGCCGCATTGACGGACAATAACGGCAAGAAGGCCGACTTCCGGCATGTGATTCTCATCATGACCAGCAACGCCGGGGCGCGGGAAATGGCCTCCGCGTCGATTGGCTTTGGTGAGCGCTCGAACCTCAACAAAGGCGAACAAGCGTTGGAGCGACTCTTCAGCCCCGAGTTTCGCAATCGGCTCGATGCGACGGTCACGTTCGGCCCCTTGGTGCGGGAAGCGGTCGAAAAGGTCGTTGATAAGTTCCTCAAGGAAGTCGTCGTGCAGTTAGCAGAAAAGAAAGTGACGATCTCGTTAACGCCGGAAGCGCGCGGCTATTTAGCCGAGAAAGGCTACGATCCGACTTTCGGAGCGCGACCGATGGCACGGCTCATTCAACAAGAGGTCAAGATGGTGCTCGCCGACGAGATCCTCTTTGGCAAACTGCAAAACGGTGGTACGGCCAAGATTGACTTGGGGGAAGAAGGACTTGTCTTCGTCTGTACGCCCGCCGAGGGGGGAGAGGAAAAACCCGCTGCGTGAGCAAGATAGGGGCAACAAGGGGCATAACGATTTCGTGGCAAAAGCCTTCTCACGCTCTTTCTGGATTCGCTGCACTCGTCATTCCGGGCGAGGCCGTAGGCCGCGACCCGGAATCCAGAATTTTGTTATGCACCCCCACAAATCTCTGACTGCTCCAGTCTTTCTGGAGCAGCAACATCAATCCGTCTTGAGCGACGGCAGGCACAGTTCCTCATCCTTGATCGTCTTGAGCTGCTCGGGACCAAAGGCATTGTTCACGTGAATGTGGTCGATGCGCACATGGTTCGGCTGGCCGAGCGCACGCCTGATTTGATAACACAGCAGATGTGCCTCTTGATCCTGAATCGGTGCCCCGCTCACGCTCACGGGGTTGCAGAGACGTAGCGGTTTCTTGATGTCATACGTCTTCGCTTGATTGAACTGGTCGACTACCGTCGCCTGCTTCCCAGCCGGGAACGCCGGGGTCCCAGTGGCAATGGTTACCGGATAGCACTTGAAATGGTCGAGCGTCGGACTCACTAAGGGCGGAATAGGCCCGACCAAACTTTTCGCCGTCGGCACCAGGAGTCGATCCGGCTTGCTGGTTTTTACAAAGAGAGTCCCGAACTGGTTATCCACCCGGACAGTATGAGGAACGTGGGGCGGTGCTCCCGGTAGTGTCCCGAGTTGATAGGCTTTCAAATGCTTCTCATCCAACGGTGCTAATGGATCTTCGTTGTTCTTGTTGGCGGGATTGCCCAACGCGAGCGGCTTCGTTACCGGGTGCGTCTTGGTTTCAAACTGGTCAGCAAGAAGCACCGGCGGCGGAGCCACAAAGCTTGGCGTCCCTGGCGATGTCTGCACTTTATAAAAAAGAAAATGGCGCACACTCAAGCCGCAGCTCGGGTCGAACGAACAGCTCGAAGGCTCACCGACACAGGCGGAACACGTTTCGATCTGGCAGGCTCCACTACAGCCGTCCCCATCCAAGATGCCATCGTCATCGCACTCTTCTCCGGCATCAATGACACCATCGCCGCACGGCGTCGGTCCCAAAATCGACCAGCCCATGTCCTGAAACGCTACCAGTTCCAGCTCGAAGTCGTGGGTAGGGCCGGTATACCGGGGCTCCATCAGTTGATTTGGCGTCAACACCGTGTCCCAATGCGACACCGAGGAACCGGGTTGCTGGGGATTTGGTGCGTACATCTGCACATGGCCACTCGGGTGGCGTCCGGCCGTCAGCCCTGCCCCTGCGGCAAGCACGTTGGCTCCAGTCCAGTGCAGGTTACTAGTATTTTTGCTGGCCGCGACTCGTTCAGCATTGGTCATGGCCGGGTAGGACTCTCCCGTGGAGTGATTCTCCAGAAACTGCATATAGGCATCATTAGAGCTGAGAAATTTCGCACCGCTGGAAAGATTGACAAGACTAAGAAATCCCAGGCCATGCCCCATCTCATGCAGCAGCACGGCCACAAAATCGATGCAGTTGGAAGGCGTGTTGCCGTCCAGCCCGTAATACCACCCGCTACTTTGCAAGCAGCCCGGCGTACCAATGTTGCTGCTAAAGGTTGCACCCAAATCGTCGCTTGTCGGATCGAGGTCTACTCCGGCGAGGCTGTTGGCTTGCGCTTCTGTGTACCACGTGTTCGGTTGAGGAGCACCGGCAAAGTCACGAAAGACTGAGTTCGGCCCAGCTTGCCCCAGCACGCCAGAGGAGGTCGAGCACGAGAGCGCGTTGAATTGGGCAGCAACTCGAATGGCAACCGGACTATCGAGACGTGCCGCCCACAGATTGGCAGCAAACTGGAAGGCGTTCATCCGTTGCGCACCAATAGTGGTGCCGGGGTTGCCACCCACCGGGGCTACCGGGGTCGTATCGTTAAACCCTTCTCCCGAGCCATCGTTATTGATGATGTGAATCGTCGCCGCCAGCGACGGGTGCGCGGAGACTGATACCAACAGCCCAACTAGGCAAGCAGACCAAAGTAATAGTTTCCGGGTCATGACGTTGCTCCTCTTTGTATTCTGTCTAACGCGGTGCTCTAGGCTCGGGGCTGTCCGGCTCTGGGTCGGCATCTCGCCACCATAAGAATCCCGGTGGACGTTTCGACACGGAATGTACTTCCAACCACCGACCCTTGACCATGCCTACGACTCGTACCCGTATCCCTTTTCTCAGTTGCCGCACCACATCGGCAGATTCCCGGGGTTCAGTCCGCAGCACCGTATTTCTCGTCACCCGATACCAACGCACGGGCTCGGCGCTCAGGACAGCCTCTGGGGTTGATGGCGCGGCAGCGGCAGCTTGCGGCCGCTCTTGCGTTGGTGCTGCTGCAATTGTTCGCTCTGGCTCCTGGGAGGGAATGGTAGCTGCCGAAGCCGGAGCTTCGGCTCCTTTCTCGATGATCGGTCGGCTGCCCAGTCGTTGCTCCCATAACAGGATCGCAGCTTCATCAACGCTTGGGGGGATAAACAGCAGGGAAAAGCGTAGCGAGACTGGCTGTTCAGCCGGAGGAAAAATCCATGTGCGGATCTGATTGAAGGCCGCAGTGGTCAACCACTCGTTAGAGACACGTCTTACTGGAAACCGCACCTCCGACACCGCACCACTGGGTTCAATCGTCACACTGACATCCAGACTACCCATGAGGGCGGGTTCATGCGCACGTTCACCATCGTAGGCATCCCGCATCCCCGGCAAAAGAGCGATGATTTGTCGTTCTAAAACATCAAGAGAGCGGTCAATATGCCCGACTCCCGGGCCGCTCACACTCATCCGTAATTCTCGGCTCGTCATCACGACCCCGCGCGTGGTTGGCGCGGTCGCAGCCGCCGGCGGCGTGCCAGTCATGCCTGGGACCTCAGCTGGTGGCGTACGCTCAGGTGTTGGTGACGACGCGGGCGGTTCCGTCCCTCCGCCACCGCATCCAGCACTCAGCAGCAAGAATGCGAGGAGCCAGGCGACCAACCCGTTCTCGTGCTTTTTATACAACGCCATTCCTCACCTCCAGTACCGGCAACAGACTAGAATTGTGCTCTTCCACAGTAGTAAACGACGAGCGCGGGAACGCAAGTGAGACAGTGAGTAGTAAGGAGTGGTTAGGGTATTGGCGCTTGGCCACGGCCCTTTTCAACTACCAACTCAGAACTAAAAACTACCAACTAAAAACTCCATTCGCTTTACAGCCCGCCACGAACGCTTTATGTAGAGAAACACTTTCACGCGCCCATGCCCAATCAAGTCACCCCCGCCGCCCCAACACAACCGGACGGGCGTTCCGTCGTCCGCCTCCTGACCATACCCGCGCCTCCCGAGCTGTGGAATATCGTCTTGCGTCACGCAGCCTCTGGCACACACGTTATCGTCGATCTCTCCGGCGTCGCTACGCTCACGAACCTGGAGGCTGCCATGCTGCTTGAGTTGGTATGCGAAGGCAAGGAGCGGGATGTCTCAGTACGCCTCAGCGGACTCTCGGAAAATGCCCGCCAAAGCTTCGTCGGGCTTGGTATCGAAATTTTGCAGCAGCAGGACACTGCGGCACCGCGCTTCTCCGCCGTCGAACGAGTCGGACAAATCACTTTAGAGGTTATCGAAGCAGGACGGCGCTTACTCGCAATGATCGGGGAAATTGTCTACTGGTCACTCCTCGCCCCGTGGCGCGGGAAAGGCGTCAAATGGGATCGGATCAACGAGCAAATTGTGAAAATTGGGCTCGATGGCGTGCCCATCGTCGTCTTTCTTTCGTTCCTCATTGGGGCGGTCCTCGCCCTGAATGCCGCGAGCCAACTCCGACAGTTCGGGGCGTCCATCTACATCGCCAATCTCGTTGGGGTGTCGGTGACTCGTGAGATGGGGCCGCTGCTGACGGCGATCATTGTGGCAGGACGCAGTGGCGCAGCGATCACCGCTGAACTTGGCACCATGGTGGTCTCGGAAGAAATCGATGCCTTACGCACGATGGCCTTGAGTCCCGGGCGGTTTCTCCTCCTCCCACGCATTGGGGCGCTACTGTGCGCGGTGCCGTGCCTCACGGTGCTCGCTAACCTTGCTGGCATTATGGGCGGCTATTGGATCGGGGTTGTGGTTTTAGGTCTGGGCAGCCGCAATTATCTGCAACAGACAGCCCAAGCCTTGCTGATAAACGACCTCGTCACTGGTATGGTCAAAAGCGTGGTGTTTGCACTCCTCATCGGTCTCGTCTCCTGCTATCGCGGGTTCTACGTGCGCGGCGGGGCGGAGGGCGTCGGGGTGAATACCACGGCCTCGGTCGTTACTTCCATCGTCCTTTGCATCCTCGCCGATGCCGTCTTCACGACTATTTTCTTCTATTTGGACTGACACAATGAAGACGACACCCTACGTACAAGTAGAAGGGCTTGTCTCACGTTACGGCGAGCGCACCATCCTCGATGGCGTCACTTTCGACGCGCATCGTGGCGAGATTACCGTCATCCTCGGCGGCAGCGGTTGCGGCAAAACGACAGTGCTGCGTAACATTGTCGGTCTCCTTACCCCGGCCTCCGG
The DNA here is from genome assembly GCA_005804965.1 of Pseudomonadota bacterium. Lineage (GTDB taxonomy): Bacteria > Desulfobacterota > Binatia > Bin18 > Bin18 > SYOC01. The sequence continues at coordinate 3,495 of SYOC01000411.1, read as the reverse complement.
GCGGATACTCATCGACGGGCAGGATATCCATCGCGTCTCAGAAGAAGAACAAGAGGCGATGCTGCGCAACATCGGCATGTCGTTCCAAGCCGGAGCATTGTTCAACTCGATGACCCTGGAGGACAATATCGCGCTGCCGATCATCGAACACCTGCATGCTGCTCCGCGAACAGCCCGCATGCTCGCACGTATGAAACTTGGGCTTGTCGGCCTCGAACGCGCCGCGCACCTGCTTCCGTCGGAAATCAGCGGTGGCATGAAAAAACGCGCGGCGGTCGCACGGGCCTTGGCTTTGAACCCCACCCTCCTCTTATTCGACGAACTTTCAGCCGGGCTGGACCCAGTCACCGCTCGCGAGCTTGACGAACTGATCCTCAGCTTGAAGCACCAGTTCGATATGGCCATCGTCATTGTGACCCACGAATTGGGCAGTATTCAGATGATCGCCGATCAAGCCATCATGCTCCATCAAGGCAAGGTCATCGCCTCGGGACCTTTGCGCGAAGTGCAGGCCGCCGAACACCCACAGGTCCGCGCATTCTTCGACCGCCGCCCGCGCCCCAGCGAAACGCGCAACGGCTTGCTTGCCGCCATCCTCGCCGAGGAAGGAGATGCTCGTGGGTAAGACGCGCCTCAAAGTCGGGCTTTTCGTCGTCATCAGTCTAGTCATTCTGGCAGGAGCGATTGTCTGGCTCACCGGCTCGCGATTCTTACGCCAAGTCGCCGAGTACGACATCGTTTTCACCAAGTCGGTCACTGGCCTTCTGCCCGGTGCAGCAGTCGAGTACCAAGGCGTCACCGTTGGAAAGGTTGAACGCATTCGCCTCACCGATGACACTCCACCCCAAGTCGTGGTTTCAGTAGCACTCGCCCCAGCCACAAAAGTCCGCCAAGACACCACAGCGGCCTTGCTGGGGTCTTTGGTCACTGGCATCCGCATCGTCGAACTCGAAGGCGGATCGCCCACCGCCCCGCTGCTTGAGCCAGGTGGCGTTATTTCCGTGCGCGGCGGAGAATTTGAAGAGTTTCGTGATCGTGCCAGCCAAGTGGCCGAGCGGCTGACGAATGTCTTGACACGCATCGAGCAAGATCTGCTCAGCGCACAAAATAGCGCAGCTATCACCGACTTCTTGCGCAACGCGGCACGACTGAGCGAAAGCCTACGCCTCTCGCTTGAAGATGTTTCGACGGCTGAATCACGTGCCTCGCTCAAAGCGATGGTCGATAACATCGCCCAGGCAGCAGCCAGCATGAAGCACGTCACCGACGCGATTAACGACATGCGCGGCGAACTCCTCAAGGACGGCAAATCCATGATTGCCCAAGTGCAACAGACGGCGACCGATACCGCAACTCTCGCGAAGGATGTCACGCAGCTGACTCGCCAACTGAGCGAGTTGGTAGGTGAGAACCGACAAGAAATCAAGCAAGCGCTGACCAATCTGGCGGAAACCTCCCGAGCCTTAAAAGCCACGGCAGATTCGGTGCAAAGTGACCCCTCCACTCTGATTTGGGGGCACCATCTTCCCGAGAAAGATATTCCTGACCAATGAGCAGCAACACACCGAGCAAACGTTGGCCGTGGGGTCTCGTCTTAGGGATCGTCCTCTTCTCCGGCTGTAGTCTCACGAAGCCACAACCCGAGGTACGCCATTACACCCTGGAGATCGCGCTTCCGGCAGCTAGCAGTGCCACAGCCTCAGCGACCCTCGTCGTGCGTCCGTTCTCAGCGCAAGATCCGTACAGCCAGGAGCGGCTTGTCTATCGCACCTCGCCCTATCAACTCGACTTCTACAACTATCATCGTTGGGCGGCACCGCCGCCGGAGCAGATTGCCGACTGGACCCGTCGCTATCTGCGCGACACTGCCTTGTTCACTAGAGTCTCTCCCACTGGAGAAGGTGCGGCAGACTTTGCATTGAACGGAAAAATCCGCCGCCTCGAAGAAGTAGATCATGAACAAACCTGGGAGGCGGTGCTCAATATCGATTTCTGGTTGACACGTGCCGAACAGCGCACGCCGGTATGGTTTCAATCGTACACTACCGTTCAGCAGGCGACGAAACGCAACCCTGCCGCCGTGGCCGAAGCCATGAGCCGTAACCTGGAGGCCATTTTGAGCAAGCTCGGTGCCGACCTCGCACCAGTGGTGGCCGCACCACCAGCGCCGTGATACAGACGTAGCGCTGAGTTTTTCGCTGGTAACTTTTATTCTGCGACAAGGAGGAATCTGCATGACTGCGACAGAACGGATGCCGTTCGCGGGTGTCATTGACGCCGACGGCCATATTCTCGAACCCGCTGACCTGTGGGAGCGCTACATTGACCCGCAGTACCGCGACCGCGCGATTCGTATCAAGACCGATGAGCGCGGCTTGGAATACCTGGAACTCGACGGCAAGAAATCGAAACTGAGCGCCCACGGCACCCTCGGGTTTCTCGGTGGCATGGGCAAAACGGCAAAAGAAACTATCCCCTCGCCTGAGCGCACCTACGTGCGTGGGGCGCCGTTCGGTGCCATGGACGCCAAGGAACGCTTGCAATTGATCGACCAAGAAGGCATGGAGAAAGCCATTCTCTACCCAACGCTTGGCATTCTGTGGGAAGCCGAAGTCGAAGATCCGGAAATTTCCGCTGCCTATTGCCGCGCGTATAACCGCTGGATTCTCGACTTTTGTTCCGACACTGGTGGGCGACTCTTGCCCATTGCCCATCTTTCACTAGGCGATGTAGACGAGGCTGTGCGTGAACTCGAACGCACGGTGAAAGCCGGCGCTATTGGCGCTTTCGTCGCACCGTTTACCATCACAAAAAAACCGCATGGTCACCCCGACCACGATCCCTTGTGGGCCAAGGCGCAGGAACTGGACATACCGATTGCCATCCATCCCACGTTAGAACCTGTCGCCACCAATCCGCATTTGCGCTTCGCCGGCATGGGCCACAAAACCGGCTGGTACTACAACGTCTTCGCCGGCATGGGGACGCAAATGGCGTTCACCACCTTTTTTCAGTATGGCACCTTCGACCGTTTCCCCAACTTCAAACTCGTCGCGCTTGAATCCGGCGCGGGCTGGGTAGGATTTTGGATCGACCGCATGGATGCCTTCTACAAAGTGCCGGTCGGCGCGTCGTGCAAGCTCAAGGAGTTGCCGAGTACCTATCTGCGCAAACAATGCTGGATCAGCGCCGACCCGGATGAGCGAGCGCTGAGTTACCAAGTCGATTACATCGGCGCAGACCGCTTGATGTGGGCCACCGATTACCCACATCCCGACCACGGCGGTCACTACGTGCGGGAACTCAGAGAGATGCTCGCCCCGCTGTCGCCAGTGGTCCAGAAAAAAATCGCAGGCGAAAACGTCAAGCAGCTCTATAAGATCTAGCGTCGACACTTTCACGCGGCACTCATCAGAAGATGGCCAACGGATTGACCGGCGAGGCGGTGCCGCGCGTGAGCACGAGCGGGGCGATGGTACACAGAAACGTCCAGCG
>SYOC01000410.1 GCA_005804965.1 Pseudomonadota bacterium | reverse complement strand
TGTTGTCGGTAATCAGCGTCGCGGGAATCCCGAGCTTGGTCAGCTCCCACGCCGTCAGCCGTGCGCCTTGTAGAAACGGACGCGTCTCAGGCACGAACACCGAGATGTTTTTCTTCTGCTCCCAGGCTGCACGAATCACGCCGATTGCCGTGCCATACCCGGCAGTCGCCAAGGCTCCAGCGTTGCAGTGCGTCAGCACACTCGCACCTTTGGGAATCAGACTCGCGCCGAACCTGCCCATGCGGCGGTTGATCGCAATGTCTTCCTGGTAGATTTTGAGCGCTTCGTGCTCTAGTCGTGCGCAGAGCGCATCGCGTCCTTGGCTCCGCACGCGGTCATAGACCTTGCGCATGCGGTCAATCGCCCAGAACAAATTCACTGCCGTCGGGCGTGTGGCAGCAAAAATCTGGCAGAGTCGCGCGAACTCTTCCGGCTGATCGCTCTTCTTGAGCTGGCGCACCCCAAGCGCAAGCCCCATCGCTGCCGCCACACCAATTGCTGGTGCGCCGCGAATCACCATGTCTTTGATCGCCTTGGCCACGCCGCGATAGTCTTTGTAGGTACGATACACTTCCTGAGTCGGGAGCAGCCGCTGGTCGATCATCACCACTGCTCCGTCTTGCCATTCGATAGTAAAAAAGTCGTTCATGGTGTTGTTGTACGGATCTCTAGATTTTTCTATGAGGTGCGGCAGCGACAATGAGCGTTTCCAGCGTCGTCATTCCCGCGCACGCGGGAATCCAGGGTTTCCTGCTGGATTCCGGGTCTCACTCCGCTCGCCCGGGATGACGAACCAGCATTCCCGATTGTCTCAGGACTCAAGAGTGTCATCTGCACGTAGTCAGGCACCGGCTTCCGGTGCCACCAACGACACACCCGTCGTCGGCTTCCAAGTTGCGACGGTTTCGTCTTCCGGTAGGCGCTTAATGATAATTTCTTCCATTTCCTCGCGAGAGTTGAACAGTCGCAGGGCTTGGCCGTTGCCTATCCAGGTATCCACGACGAGGTTCGTCACGGTTTTGCGCTTGTCGTCGGAGAGGTCTTTCCATTTTTCCGTCACTTTGACGGTGAGCAATTTTCCGTCCAAGCGCACTTCCATGCCAAAATAAATATCGGCCCAGAGACTGCCCGACAGTTGGGTGTCGGAGCGGTGGACACAGATCCACACCGAAGGACTCGTCCCTGCCGGTAAATCGGCAGGCGGGGCTGGCTCTTTCTGCGTCTCTGGATCAGCGAACTGTGGGCTTTCTTCGGCTGGCTGATTGTACTGTTGGAAAGACAGTACGCCGGCAATCACCAGGAAAAGCACGGCAATCGGAGCCTTACGAACGAAGGCACCGATGCCGCCAACGATAGCCGCAAGAACGTCTAAGACGGATTTTCTCGGCTGATTGGGAGAGGGCAAGTTGGGAAATTGTTGTTCTGAACTTGGCATGGCGCGGAGTGTAGCACAGCGCCTCGGGCAAGCTGAAGAGCTAGGGCGCAATAATAATGGTTCCCGGCACAGACCCCAGCCCGACCGCGTTCGCCTGGACGATGCCAAGGAGCAGCGGAGGGCCACCGCCAGCCAGAATGTCGATGAGCCCGTTGCTGCCATTTGCGGTCAATGCGCCGCGCGTTGTCGAAGAGATAGTCCCGCCAGCGTGCAGAAGAATCTGACCGTTCTTGCCATTGACGTTGATCGCAGCACTGACGGCAATAAGACCGCCAGCGGTTACATCCACAATACCACCGTTGCCCTTCACACTGTTGGCCGCGATGGGGCCAGTAATCGCCACATCGCCATCAGCGATCACCGTCAACGTGCCAGCATCCGCTCGGGAGCCGCCACGAATGAACACTGAACTGCCTATCGTTACCCCTCCGCCCTCGGCTTCAATCTGAATCTCGCCAGCGTCATACAGAACCCCAGCCACCGTCGTGTTATCAGCACGCAAGCGACCACGGATGCCAACGACGACCGGTCCACACGAGCGGAGATTGATGGTCCCAGCGTTAGCGTCGATCTTTTGGTTCGCCGTGATGGTGGCAGCATCAATGGTAATCGTGCCGAAGGGTGAGGTCGTAAGACTCTCCCCGCCTCCGAGATTCACATTCCCGTCCACCTGGATATTAAGGATGCCGTTCTTCCCAACGAGAAACCCGCCGTGCTCAATCGTGGTCAAGTTACCAGTGAGCAAAACATTGAGCGTGGCACCATCATCCGGTGCGAGGTTAGGCTCGAACGACCCTTTCATCGTCAAGTTATGCGCCATGACGGTGAACCCCACACCCGTAGTCTCCACCAGTCGCCCGCCATTCGACAACAACACATCGCGCCCGCTGAAGTCGAGCACACAGCCCGGCGTCAGATAAAACGTGCCACCGCCGATGGTACAGGCACTGCCTCCGACACAGATGCTGGTGCTACACGTAGTTGCAGCTTCACTGCGGCCGCTCGCAGTCAGCCAGCTCATGATGATGGCAACGACAACGAGGAGTCGCCACCATGAGGTTCGCAATCGAATGTCCGAAGAAGATGAACAATACACCATAGATCCTCCGCGCAGTCCCTGGATTCCGGGTCGCGGCCTACGGCCTTGCCCGGAATGACGAACCATGCAGCGTCGTCATTACGGCGAAAGCCGGAATCCAGAATTGTGCCATACACCTAACAGCGGTTTTTCTTTCCTCATCCCCACAAACGTTTCGTGGCGAGCGCCGCACCGTCGCTACAGGCTTTCAGTTTGGCCCACACAACACTCTCCGCTACCATGTCCCATCCAGCAAACGTCCCGAAGCCACAGTCAGAGCCGGCAATCACACGGCTACGATCCCCTACGGCATCAACGACTTGGCAGATGCGATCCGCGACGACTTCCGCCGGTTCGACATAATTCGTCGTGGAGTCGATCACACCAGGAATCACAATCAAGGAGCCTGGGACCTGCAAGCGTTTGAGCACTTTGTACTCATGCTGATGACGCGGATTGGACATTTCCAAAGACAGGGCACCGACCTTCGCCTGATACAAGATCGGCAGAATATCGGCGAGTGGCACGTCGTGATTATGCGGACCATCGTAGTTGCCCCAACACACGTGCAGACGCACCCGATCAGGCGGAATGTTCGTGACCGCCGCGTTCAACGCCGCGATGTGCATCTCGATGGTCTTCTGAAACTCAGCTAGCGACTGGTCTTGAAACAGAAAGGTCCGTTCCATCGCCAAGTCCGGGGCATCGAGTTGCAGCACCAACCCTTGCGCGACGATGTACTCGTATTCCTGACGCATCTGTTCGGCCACGGCAAAGACATAGCGCTCGTAGGTGTCGTAGTGCGCGTTCAGCATCGTCGTGCAGATGATGCCAGGAGAGGCGGCGGTCATGAAGCGCTCGGTAAACTTTTGCGAAGCTTCATCGGTACAGCGCGCGAAAAGTGTACACTCATTCCGGACGCCGCTCAGGCTTTCGTAGTGTACTTCAGCCACAGCCTGCGGCGCGTTAAACACCTTCGCCCGCATCAGACCGCGACGTTGCATAAGCTGGACAAAATCTGGAAACTCGCGCATGTCCTGAGGCGTCGGGCGTTTGCTTTCGCCGCCGAACCCGCGCATGCGCTCCGGCACGTAGGTCTGAAACCCGATACGCGGCTGCTCGCCATCGTTACCAATATCGACGCCGGACGCGAGCTGTTGCTGTACCACATGACGCACGGCGGCTTCAGCTTGGCGATCCAGCTCGGCCTGATTGGTGGCCTCACCTCGCTCTTGCCCGATGAGCAGATCAGCAAGTGCCGGCGGACGGGGCAAACTCCCCACATGTGTCGTTAGAATGCGCGTTTCACTTGTCTGCATAAGCCCCTCCCTGTCTGCATAAGCCCCTCCCTGGTAGTTGTGCAGCGAAGAAAAAATCAGCCCAGGCACTATACCACAGGAAAGAAAGAGGTACAGAGAAGAATCTGTAGGGGAGTAGGCGAGAGGAATTTCTGATTCTCCCCCTACCCTTGTCACGCCACTGCCCCTCGTCTAACTGTAGCTCACTCGCATTGCTTACTCGACTTCGCCGATAAGGAGAACCAGCTATGGCCACCGACCGCACTTCGCACACACCACCCGAAGAACATGAAGACGACCCCCTGCGCGACATTTGGCTGTTCACCTTAGTCGCGCTCGGGCTGCTGAGCTTCTTTTTACTCACCGCTCCACGCGGGTGTGGTGAGGCGTTGCGCGGACCAAATTCGGACCAAGTCACCCTCGTGTTGCCGGGCGGCGGGACCTTAGCCGTCCCCAAAGACTCCTCCAATCACGTCCTAGCGAAATTCCTCACCAACACGCTCGATACGAGCGTGCCCAAGGCTTTTGTTTTTGACCGGCTGAATTTTCGCCCTGGCTCGGTGCAAGTGCGAGCAGACTCTAGCGCCACCATTACACAACTCGCGACCATTCTCAGAGCCTATCCCACTGCTGAAGTGAGCATTGATGGGCATACCGACAACGTCGGTAACTCCGACGCCAATGCACGCCTTGCTTTGAATCGCGCCGAGGGTATCAAAGCCCAACTGCTCAAGAGCGGGATCGAAGCCAAGCGTATCGCGACCGTTGGCTACGGATCAGCCAAGCCCTTGGCCCCGAACAACACCGAAGTCGGTCGCGCGAAAAATCGCCGGATGGAGCTGGTGGTGGTGAGGAAGTGAGAGCTCGCACGGCGGAGACGACATGGGGCACGTCTCCATCCATGCATGCCTATTTCGCGGTAGGGTCGAGAGCCATGGGGTGCTTTCTCCTCTACGGCTGGATCGGATACAGCCGCAGCGCATTATCCCACATGATTTTCTTCTTGCTCGCCAACGAAACTCCTGGGACTTCCATCAGCTCTTTGACGGCAACTTCGTAGCGCCGCCCTTCGGGATGACTAAAATCCGTTGCCGTGACGATGTTGTCATCACCAAGATAGTTGATGACTTGCACAATGCCGGGATCATCTGGGTCGGCAGCGATGAAGCACTGTCGCTTGAAATAGTCCATCGGGTGCATTTTCAAGCCGGGAATGTCCAAGCCACGGAAGCCGCCCTGTACGCTGGCCGCCAAACGATCCAACCAAAATGGCACCCAGCCTGCGCCAGACTCCAAATGGACGACTTTGAGTTTGGGATGCCGTTCCAGCACTCCACCCATAATCAGTGCAGTGGAAGCGAGAATGTTGCCGATGGTAAACGCCACAGTTGTCTGCGCCGTCCGCAGCCGTGGCAGATAGTAATAGAGCATCTCATCAGCAGCAGTGCCGGTGCCGGTGTGGACGGCTAACGGCACGTTCAGATCCTCCAAGGTGCTCCAGAGTGGGTCGTAAAAATCATCATACAAGCGGTGCTCGCCCACTGGCACTGGGTTGATGTGTACGGCTTTGAAATTGAAGTCTTTCACACAACGACGCGCCTCACGCGCGGCTTCCTCGGCATCGCGGAGATCCACCGAGGCTGCGCCAAACACGCGCCCTTCCGTCGCTGAACAGAAATCATTCAGCCAGTTATTATAGGCGCGACGATACGCTGCCGCGCGGTCGGCTTCGAGGTCGGGCACCGCCGTCGTCAGCAACCCAGCCGAGGGGTACACGACCATATAGTCGATCCCAGTACGCTCCATAGCGAGTTTATACATCTCGGGCGGAAACCCCTGACGCGCGAACTCGGCGTAGGCGTCATCCTGGCCGGGGAGCGCGATACGTGCCCCGGCCTCCAACGAAGCAAAATGCGAATGCGTATCGATGGAGTTCTTGCCAGTCAGGGGGTCGCGCCCGAACGGCATAAGATACTCGCCGCCGTCCGGGGCCGGGATTCTGAGTTCGAACCCGAATGCCAAGGGCGATCCTTTGTAGTCGGCAAGTGCATAGGGCATGCGGTCGCGAAACTTTGGTTCCAGATATTTCTCGAACATGTCCGGCGGCTCAATGACATGAGCGTCACTGTCAATGAAGGGATAGCGGTCGGCCATAGGGGATGCTCCTCTCATACCAATTATTGCGTGTCGCGTGCTACGTGGTGCGTAGGTTCGGACGTGCTGTTCATGCAACACGTATTACGCATGAGGCTTTACGTCTAGCCCAACACTACCAGGGCAATTCCTAACGTCACAAGGGCAACGCCAGGGAGTTGTTGCCAGATTTCTTTTTCACGCCACACGCGGATAGCCAGCACGATAGCGAACACCACTTCGATTTGTCCCACCGCTTTGACGTAAGCAACCAAGGTCAGCGAATAAGCCCAGAACCAACAGACACTACCAGCAAATGCGCTCATTCCCAGCGGTATCATCCGCCGCCAATGCTCGGGCACGAGGCGAAATTCTTGCGGTTGTCGCAACACAAGCGCAATCGACAGCAGCACTACCTCAATCCAGGTCGTATGAAAGAGCGTATGCCCGGCAGCTTCAAACCGACCCATACCAACCCGAGGGTTCGCCAGCACAAAATGCCCGACGCCACTTTTGAGAAAAAACCCGGCAAACACTAATCCTAGAGCACAGGCCAGCGCAAAGAATGCTCCAGCGTCGATGTGCACCGCACGCCGCCAGCCTTCGGGTCCGCGCTCTCGTCCCAAATTGATCAACAGCATGCCGAGTGTACATACCACTACACCGGCCCACCCCAGCGGCGATGGCGTTTCCGCAAACAGCCACATGCCAATAATCGCGGTGAACACCACCTCAAGCTTGTGCAGCACAATCGACTGGGCAAAGTTCGCGCGCTCAAAAGCTTTGATCAAGGCAACATTGGCGAGCAGCTGCGCAATCGCCGTTCCGGTGCAGAAGAGATAGAAGCGCCACGTCAGCGTGGGCGCACCATTCAACGCGACTAAAATCAGCACCAGCGCCGTCGCAAACGGCAGATTAAAGGAAAACCGCGCCCAACTGTTGAGCGTCGGCGAAATCTTACCCGTCAGACTGCGCGACAAGGCGTTGCGCACGGTCTGCACACATCCGGCAATCACCGCGAGAAGAACCCACATGAGAAAGAAGTGCTGAGTGCTGAGTGCTGAATGCTGAGTGCTGAGGAAGAAATGCAGAATGACGACAACGGTCTCGGCTTTTTCTTTTCACCGTTCAGCGTTCATCATTTTGCATTCATCGTTTCACCCTACAGCGTCCTGCACTTTCTTGGGGAAGTCACGGAGGACTTTCAGGACGCTGGCAACTTGTGGCCCCGGCGCGACGGCGTAGAGTCCAGTCACCCCCAAGTCGCGATAGGCACGAATATCCGCAGCCGAGAGCATGCGGCTATCCACCATTGAAGTGATTTCCACAGTCGAGAAGTCGCGCCCAGCCTTCTCCATCAACGTGCGCAGTTCAGCGAAGCGTGGCTTCACGTCTTCCAGCGCTACCGGACCGATATGCCAACCATCACCAAACTCGACGACTCGCTTGAGAGCTGGCGTTGATTCCCCACCGACCCAAATCGGCGGGTGCGGCTGCTGGACGGGTCGAGGTGCAAAGTGCAGGTCTTTGTCAATCTGAACGAATTTCCCGGCGAAGCGCGGCGACTCTTTCGTCCACACTTCTTTCATGACCGCGAGGTACTCGCGCGTGCGCGTGGCCCGTTCCGTAAACGGCACATCGAGTAAACGAAACTCTTCTTCCATCCAACCGACGCCAGCGCCGAAGATGATGCGACCACCGGAAACCACATCCAGCGTCGCCACCACCCGAGCCATTTCTAACGGGTGTCGATAAGGCACGATGGTCACGCTCGTGCCCAGGCGGACTTTCTTGGTGAGCGGGATCAGCACGGCCAGCACGGTAAAAGCGTCCAGCCAATCTATGGTGGTAAACACTGCATAGGGGTCGGCCCCAAGTGAGCGGGAAAATTTGGTGTAGGGATATTCGGAAGCGATCTGCTTGGGGATGGTAATGTGATCGCCGGTCAGGACACCATCGTAGCCGAGTTCCTCGACCAACTCACCGATCTGCTTAGCCCCGTCAACCGTGCGTAGTGCTGCTGCACCGCCAAGATGTACTCCGTAACGCATTGTTCGTTCTCCTGTAGGTCTCGGTCGGTTCTGACCGTTGAGACGTAGCGGAGCCGACCATAGCAGGGGTGGCGAGCGGTGAGCAAGCCACGAGGCCTTGCGCGGAACATTCAGTCACAGTCAAAGACGGGAAGGAACTACTTCAAACGCTTCGGCTCCCTTGATCCGATACACATAGAAGTCGCTGTCCAAAGTAAAAATACGGATCAGGTTCAACGTTTCAGCGGTCACCACCAAAGACGCATCGGCAAGGTCCATCGGTGTGTCTCGGTACTGTTCCATCAATTGGCGTATCCGTTGTCGTTCAACCCCATTAGAAGAATGGAGGGACAGAATTCCTTCCTCAACATACTGCCACAATTTGGCTTGCAGCGGCCATCCGCCAATTTGGTAGAGGAGATACATCGCTTCGGTAAAAGCAGACCATGTCGTGAGGAGAGGAAGAGACAAAGAAGGAAAGACGTTACGACACCGCGCGTTTTGCGGCTGATCTTTATCAAGCAGCGCAACCAGAGCACCGGCATCCGTCAGCGTCACAGCTTCAATCCCCTTCTCTTATGTTTTTCCGCCACGATATCGCCGAAGCTTATCTTATAAGGATCATCGCTTTGCTTGCCCGGTTCTCGTTGAAGGCTGTCGGTTGCTGCCAGCAACCATGCAGCTCGCTCATGTAGTTGTTGCTGAAGCGGAACGCCAGACACTTCCTCTTTGGGAAGTACGATGAGCCGTAATTTTTTCCCCTTGAGGATTTCGGCATGGACGGCAAGCTCTTCCCAGGTGCCTTCCAGCACTTCTAATTGCGCCATGATTTTGATCCCTTTCGGCTTTCTTTCTCCGTATGCTGGCACTGTAACAACAAATTGACAAATCTGAAACGGATGAAGTGCTTTTTCACTCAGCACTTGGTACTCATTTCAGCCCCGCTTTCCGCAGGCCAGCAACAAGACGCTCAAGATCGGCGGGATTTGCATACGGCACGGTCTTCTGCACCCACTCCAGAGAAGCCGAGGGTTGGAGTTGCCGTATTTTTTCCACCGCAGCGCGGGCGTCCGTCTCTTGGCCGAGTTGAGCAAAACAGAAGGCTAACGTGAAATAGTAATGTACAGCGTCGGGGGTGACGGCCAGGATCTTTTGCGCCGAGGTAATGGCGTCCTCATACCGTCCCGCATCACGATAGGCAAGCGGTAGAGACGTCGAATACGCTCCGACTTGTCGGGGATTGAGACGGATCGCTTTCTCAATCAGCTCAATCGATTCCTGTGGCCGTCCCGCAAAGATCAGAATATTGCCCAGAATCGAAAACCCCTCGGCGAAGTTGGGATCAAGAGCAATGGCCCGTTCGGCTTCGGCAATGGCCTGTGGCAATTGCTTCTGCCACATATACAGAACGCCCAAGCTGGTACGTGCGTGTGGCAAGGTGTCGTCCAAGGTGATGGCGTGCCGTGCAAATTCCATCGCGCGCTGCATGGATTGGGCAGGGTCGCTACTCCAGCGTAAGTACCAGTCACGCCAATAGGTCATGCCCAAGCCTGTATAGGCGAGGGCGTAGTGCGGGTCTAAAGCAATCGCTTGTTCAAACAACTGCCGGGCTTGTTCGTTTATTTCTCGCTTTGTTCCGGCGTACGCTCGTATTGCCTGCTCCCAGCCGCGCAAATAGACCAGGACATCGAACACTTTGGGTTCGACGGCCACCGGCGCACCGGCACGCCACAGTTGGTAGAGTTGTTCGTCCAATTCACAGTCGGCAAAGCGATACACCATCGGTCGGCTCCAGCCAGTGAAACATAGCGGAGCCGACCATACCAGGAATGAGGCGCAGCGAGCAAGTTGAGATGCTTTACGTTTCTTGCGGGGCATGGAGAATACGGAATAACATTCAACTCCTCGGGCAACGGAGGGCCGGGGCGGAATTGGTCTGCGCTGGTCATCCATGACTTGGCAGTGTTGTCCATGCTCGTTTCTCCTTCACTGTAGTTGAGGGCCTCACTCTTGCGCGGTTTGTTAGAGGGTGTCCAAATTTGAGGACTTGTTTTCGTCATGCCCACCCTTCGGCTTCGCTCAGGATAAACTCCGGCGGGCATCCAGGCGCACTCAGCACGAACCTTTGGGGATAGCGCCTGGATTCCGGGTGTCGCGTTGCTCGCCCGGAATGACGTTTTTTCACCCCGCAAATCCATTGAGATGGCCCACTAGTTTTCTGGCGGCAACAAGGAGAAGTGCCTAGATATCCGGAGCCACCGTCCATCCGATTTCACCAAGGTGACGGTATAGCGACCCAAAGAGGTCGCCAACGGACCATCTTTTGGCTTGAGCGCTAACATGTAGTTCCCCCACGCCACGCCCATGTTGCCACTCACACGGTATTGGGGATTGATCGGCGTGAAGGTAAAGCTCTCATGATTGGCGAAGAGCGTCTGAAAGTTCTGTCGGACTGCGAGTTTC
>SYOC01000409.1 GCA_005804965.1 Pseudomonadota bacterium | reverse complement strand
TCATGCAGGTCCTCCTGTTCAGTAGCGCCCCTCACTCTTTCCCTCTCCCCTGAGGGGAGAGGGCAGCAGACGCATAAGCGGCTGCGGGTGAGGGGGATCGGTTTGAGTACATAGCATAATCCTAGCGGGTCTCATCGTGCGCCGGATGCTTCCAGACGCCAGCTTGCTCCAGCAACGGCACGACCTGTTCCCCGAAACGTTGCATCTCCTCCAACATGGGGTGGAACTGGAGAAGAAACGTTGTGACGCCGATGTTGAGAAATGCCTTGAGCCGGTCAGCGATTTGCTGCGGTGTACCAACCAGTCCAGCGTCAGTACCTCCATTGGAGCCGACCGCACCAGGGCGATAGGCGTAGGTGCGAATCATCACAACCTTAGGATCAACGCCCTCGATCATTTCCTCGGCGCGTAGTGCATGTAAACGCGCATGTTCTGCCAAGGCTTCTTCTTCGGTGTCGCGGCAAATGACGAAGGCGCTGATGCCAAATTGGAGATCACGTCCGTATTCAGCGCTGTACGGGCGCACGTGTTCAATCAGCTCTTGGGTCTTCTCGACTGGGCGACCATTGATGAGATACTCATCGGCAAATCGTGCGGCCAAGCGTTGGGCCAAGTCGGATTCACCGCCGAGGTAAATCTTCGGATGTGGGTGACGCACAGGTGGCGGAGCCAAGGTGACATCGCTGACCTGATAATACTGTCCAGCAAAGCTGAAATGCGGTTGCGTCCACAGCCCTTTGAGAATGGTCAGGTATTCCTCCGACCGTTGGTAGCGGTCATCATGCGCGAGGCTGGGCAACCCCATGGCGTCGCTCTCTTTTTGCCACCAGCCGGAGACGAGGTTGATCGACATGCGTCCATTGCTCATTTGGTCGATGTTGCTGGCCATCTTGGCGACCAATACGGGATGCTTAAACGTCGGACGCACGGCCGGCATCAACTCGATGTGCTGCGTAATCGTGGCTAAACCAGCGGTCGAGGTCCAGGTTTCGAGCTGATCTTTCTCGGCATCGAACGGGTTGAAGGTATGTTCGGCCAGCAACGTGGTAGCGAAACCGATCTTTTCGGCTAGGGCGGTTAACTGACGTGTGTACTCGAACGAAGCGTTGTGGGTGTCGGGATGTTTCGAGAAGATCCAGTTGCCATAGACAGGAGCCCAGAAACCTAAACGGATCATGGGAGGTGTTTCTCCTCTTGGTGCTGTTCGCGGGCGGCTCACCATAGCCAAAAGCCGCGAGCGGCTCAATCGCTCCATATTCGTTACGCTTGCCCAGAGTTTGTTGCTCGCGAGGCTGTGCTTTTGCCTTCCAGGCTATTGCTTTTCGGACGGCGCTTGGCACGGACAGAGGAAGCACTCTTTTTTGCTTGTATTAAGAAGAGTTCTCCTCTCAGCCGCCACAGCTCTGCTTCGTAGAACTGATCTTCATTGGCATGAGCTAAAGTCAGCGCCTCGTGGAGAGCGAGCAGTGCCTCTTCACACTGCGCGGCCCCGCTGTACACTTCGCTCAGTAAGGCAAGGTAGTATGGGCGAGCCAGATTGGTGCCGGTTGCTTCTATGGCATCCAGACCTGTACGCAATTGGGCGAGGCCTGTGCTTGTGTGGCCACAGGCGGCCAATGCCCAACCATGGTAAATCTTCCCGGTCGCCGCACGAAAAGAAAATCCTTGTTCCTGAGTCAACACGAGAAACCTCTCGGCTGCTGCTAACGCGGCAGGGGCATCGCGTCGGCGCTGATGCAACACCGCAGCTTGGCCAAGCACCATCGCTTGACTCACGGGGTCAGCCGACTGGTCAGCGAGGATTTGCCCTGCTCGCAAAGTTTGCAGCGCTTGGTCCGGATAGCCGAGCAGCCAGAGCGTCGAGGCCAAAGTGAGCTGAGAGAGCAGCCCGGGATCTTCTCTTCCGTTCGACGCTTGTGGATTGTGTTGGTGTGGGTCATAGAACGGTAGGGCGGTTTCGAGACACTTCCGGGCGAGGAGCAATTGACCACGATGGTAGGCCGTGGCTCCCTGGAAGAAATAGGTCCACAGGAAAA
Source organism: Pseudomonadota bacterium (assembly GCA_005804965.1). Lineage (GTDB taxonomy): Bacteria > Desulfobacterota > Binatia > Bin18 > Bin18 > SYOC01. The sequence continues at coordinate 6,863 of SYOC01000409.1, read as the reverse complement.
GCGTGTGATTCGCGGCGCGTTGGGCAATGCGCAGCAGTTGGTCTTCAAGCACCTGGGCCTGGAGCAATTTTCCGCGCATGTGCAACACACTGACGAGGCCAGCCAAAACAGGAAAGATTTGGGGAGATTCGCGTACCTGCCGACAGAGGAGACGGGCGCACTCGTAGGCTTCTTCTACGAGAACTGAACCATAACCATGCATTGTGCCAAGAGGGGCAGCCCGGGCAATATGCAGGGCCAGTTCTTGTGCGTTCCGTTCTTTGGAGACTGGGAGCTTGTGCAGCAGGCGTAATCCGGCCTCGAAATGCACCAAGGCTTCAGTATGAGCGCTCCGCTGCAAGGCGCACTTCCCAGCCTGCTGATGATAGCGCACGGCGCGTTGATATTCGTGTCCACGCTCACAGTGCAGCGCAAGTTCACTGGCAAGACTCGGCGTCTGGTGACCGTAGGTGCGTTCAAGCCAGGCTCGGATACGCCGGTGCAGCCGTATGCGGGCATTGACGGCGAGACCGCTGTACAAGACTTCGCGGTGCAAAGCGTGAATGAAGCGGTAACGGGCGGCGATGGCTCCATCAGGTCCTTCAACGAGTCCAATGGACTGAAGGAAGCGGCTTTGTCGGATCAATGTGTCACAGGAGATTTCGACTGCTTCAATGTCCTCGGCCAGCACCGCAGCAACGGCTGCGGAAGAGAACTCGACATCAATCGCACTTGCGGCCTCCAGCATGCGCCGTTCGGAGGGTGTGAGATCTTCAATTTGCCGCGCGAGCGTCTGGGCGAGGGTTATCGGGACCTCTGCTGCCTGTTTGTCGAGTGGTTGTGCCACGATCCACTGGCCACCGACTTCGAGCATTCGTGCTTGGCGGACAAGTTCCTCCACGATACTCACCATAAAAAGTGGGTTGCCTTCGGTCTGTCGATGAATGACCTCGGCGACGGCAGGAGCGAACGCATGCTGGGGAAAGCGCCAAGATAAATACGCCGCGATATGTGCTCTTGTCAAAAAGCGAAGGGGCAGAGTGTGGCAGTCACCGTGGAGCTGGAGTTCATCCTGAACACGCACGAGTGGCGAATGGCCTCGTGCCACGTCGGCTGGACGATACGTGGCCAGGATGAGTAATCGAGCTGGCTCGCGGCGGCGCGCGAGCATGGTGAGCAGCTCAAGCGTGGAAGAATCACTCCAGTGCAGATCTTCAAGAAGGAGGATGCATGGGCGATGCGCAGCTATGACCTCTATCGCCTCGGCCATTTCTTGCAACCTCCGTTCCTGAGGTGCCACTGCCACATGCTGATAGCGCTCTTCCGCAGGGACCACCGGTCGCAGTGTTGGCATCTGAGCCAGCCAAGTCGGGGCATAGCGGTCGAGGATATCAATGATCTGGTTGCCCGCCGGTCCACGGCACAAGCGTCCCAACGCTTCGCAGATTGGGAGATATGGTTCACCGACACCGTAATGCTCAATGCACTGGCCCCAGGCGATGAAGACGGGTGCTGAGTATTGGGTGCTCGGTGTAAGGTTTTCTATTGTTGCCTTTTGATTTTCCTCCTTTCTACTGCCCACCTCCTGCTGGTGGGCAGTGCCTACCCTACAAGACTGGACAAAAGTATCCACCAATGAGCTTTTCCCAATCCCAGGCTCGCCAGTAATAAAAACGACTTGCCGTTCTCCATTCACCGCTTTGGCGAACAGCTCGTGGAGGCATGCGAGTTCTGCTTCACGCCCCACGACGACGGAGCGCTCAGGGTTGGTGGTGGCGTGCAGAGTGGATGCAACTGGGTTGTTTGCTGCGGTCGTCTTCTGGCTGATTGGTGCAACCTGCGCACTGGGGTCTGGGTGCAGAGTAGCGGCAGTAAGAAAGCGGTAGCCGCGCCGATGCACGGTGGCGATAAAACGTGGGGCTTGTGGCGTCTCGTGCAGCGCCTTGCGCAGTTCTCGTACACAGCTTTTCAGGGCGGAGTCCGTCACCATAGTGTCGGGCCAGAGCGCATTGAGGAGCCGATCTTTGGTCACGAGTTGCTGGCAATGCTCAAGCAGATAGCGGAGAACAGCAAACGTTTTCGGGCGCAATGGCAAGACCTCGTCGCCTCGGGCCGTGGCGCACCACAACTGCTCGTTTGCGACGTCCAGTCGGAAGGGTGGAAAGTAGATATAAGCCGCTGGCGCCATGTCTTCTCCTATCACACCGAAATTACACTGAAATTACACCTCTTTTCTATGACTGCGGTTCTGCGGTTCGTTAGGGTTGCTGCCATCTTGACTGACAGGAGGTGTTCGATGAAGCAATTCAATACTTTCGCGGTGGCGTGCATGACGGGGCTCGCGCTGCTCAGAGGAGCTACCCCAGTGGAGGCGAGAACCATCCACTACCAGGAACGAAGCTTTGGTTCCTTTCACAACACGGCGATTGATACCAATGGCGATACGATTCCCGCGACGCTATCCCTTCTGATCGGGAAAACCAGCATTGGTAGAATGACAGGAGAGACTTTCGGCGAGTTTCGTCCTCTCGGGCCAGGAGAGACGCCATCTGGTGAGTGTGCAGCTGGGACTATTGAATTGACTTTCGTTAATGGAGTGGGGATCAATCGTTTCCATGACGGCAGCATTTTAGTATTAGCACCAACGTTCTCAGTGTTCTGTCTTGATCCCGTAGGAGGAACTGGCATCTTCATCAATCGCGGTGAATTCCAGAGTCATGGGAGCACGAAACGATTCGCCGGTGCTTCTGGTTCATGGGAGACGCGTGGAACTGCTGTGGGCTTAATGCTCGGACCAGGTGGGACGGTGGTGGCAGGCACCATCAATTTTGAACTTCAAGGTACATTGATCGTGCCATAGCTTGGCAAAGGGCGGGCACGCGGCCCGCCCTGGCAGTTTAATTGGGTGCCCAAGCAATCGCCCGGATCTCGCCGAATTCTTGTTTGACCTTTTCCCACGACGCGCCGCCGTCGGTGCTGGTGTAGACGTAGCCGTGGAGGCTGTTGGCGACGACGATGTCGGGGTTCGCAGGATGCGTGCCGAACCAGTAGATGGTGGAATTAGGCTGCACAGGCAGCTTGGCCGCTTCCCAGGTTTGTCCGCCGTCGGTCGAGCGTTGAATCGCGCCGACGACTCCAGGGACGAAGTCACCGTTGCCGACGAAGAGAACATCCGGGTTGCCTGGTTTTACGGCCATGCCACGACAGTAGGAAATTTTGTCGCGCTCGAAGAAACGCGGGAAGCCGTGCAAGGTCCAGCTCTCGCCTTCGGTCGTGCTGGTCCAGATGCCATCCGGCGTGGTGACGTGCAAGCGGTTGGGTTGTCCCTGCGCGATGGTGAGTCCGTGTACGTCTTGGTTGAGGAAATTGTCGCCCAACGGCGGAAGATGCGCCCAGTTATCACCGCTGTCGCGGCTGCAGTAGACGCCGTCGATTTCCACTCCAACCCAGACAGAGCGCTGATCGCGCGGGTCGAAGACAATGTTCGTCACTTTCGGCGCACCAGCGAAGCAACGCTCGACAATGGGGATCGCGAGCTTTTCCCAGTGCTTGCCGCCGTCGGTAGAGCGGTACACTCCTGGCGGTTTGGTGCCAGCAAAGATGATGTCGGGGTTGGTCGGGTGGACGGCCACCGACCAGATTTGGTGACCATCGGGAATCGGTGACTCCACCAAATCCCAAGTCGCGCCTTTGTCCTCGCTACGATACAGCCCCACTTCAGAACCAGCGAGAATGCGGTTCGGATCCTGCGGATACACGGCCAGAGCACGAATCTGAATCTCTCCAGGTTCCGCATGGAATGGCAGGTTCATCTTGCTCCGCCGCCACTTGTCTCCGCCGTTGGGGCTATACCACACTCCAGCGCCGACAGTGCCGACACAAATGGTAAAGTCTTTCATTGTCGAGTCCTCCTTTTCATTGCTAATGGCCGAGCCTGACGTCTGACTTCGGCACCTGTTGCAAGAGTTGTTGGGGATCGTGGGCGATCCCACCGCGATATACAGTCGTGAGCTTCCGTATCTCGCGGGTGTCACGCAGCGGGTCGCCATCAACTACCAAGAAGTCAGCATAGCGGCCCGGGGTGATGCTCCCCAGGTTCTCGTGCTGGCGCAGATAGGTCGCCGCCACCGACGTGACCGCTTTGATGGCACCCATCGTGCCGATGGCTTCTGCCAATAATTCGACTTCGCGCAGCAACGCAAACCCCGGCGGGGGAAACGGCAAGCCGCCGCAATCCGTACCGCCTACCACCAGTCCGCCAGCTTCGTGCAGAATCCGCGTGACTTCTTGGTGCTTTTCCAAAGCTTTCACGCAATGGGCGGGGTCGAAGAAGCCGGGATACATATCCCAATCCGGTCGCTCGCCGATGTGGGCAATCATGGCTTTCTGCCGCTTCAAGGCCATCGGGGGAATATATTGCCGATCTGGGTCTTGCATGGCGAACTCACGTCCGCACTTGGCCAACCACAAGAGGTCTAGCGTGGTGCCCATGTTGACCTGATGATCGACCATGGCCCCGAACCATGTTTTCGCGCGTTGACTGTGTAAGTCGGCCTCTTCCCAACCCTTGACCGTAACGGTCCAGAACTTGGGGTCCATCATGGACATGACGCCGGTGCCAGGGCCGAACTGCATATCCAGGGCGCAGAAATCGTTGTAGGGCGAGATCCACACGTGCTCTAACCCGTTGATGCCGGCTTTAATAAGGTCGAGCGAGTGTGAGTAGCCGAGGTGGCCAGTCACCGGCACGCGATTATCGACAAACTTAATGATGGCTTTGGCGGTATCCGGCGGCAGGGTGAAGTAGAGCTTAATGCCATCCACCCCAGCTTTGAGCAAATCGCCAATTTTTTGCGGTACGGCATCTGGGGAAGGAACGCTGTCGAGCATTTCTCCCATCGGTCCGCCGTATTCGAAACTGTGATCCGTGCCGTCCAGCAGCGGACCAAGAATAAACATGCGCGGCCCCAATCTCTTACCGCTGTTGAGGTCGGCCTTCAGTTGAGTGACTTTCTCCAGCTTTGCGCCGACATCGCGCACGGTGGTCACACCAGCAGCGAGGAAAAGCGGTAGTGATTCTCGATCCATAAAAGTAGCGTGGACGTGCGTGTCGATAAGCCCGGGGAGGACAGTCTTCCCGCCCAGGTCAATCGTCTGCCCGCCGGCCGGTGACGGCAGCTCGCCCTGTTCGACTTTAGTAATGCGTTCGCCATCAACGAGGATGGACATGCGATCGCGCGGCTGGTCGGCAATCCCGTCGATCAACCGGGCATTTTTCAGTTAGAGTTGCGCCATAGTTCCTCCTTTTCGTTGTTCATATACACCTTTTCACGAGTGGAGCGCCACCGACTCGTTCTGTGCCAAAAGTTGCGCCAAATCGGCTTTATCACGCTTCTCTTGCTTGACGCGGCGTTCGTAGACGGCGACGGGAACGAGCACGAGCGCAGCGACGAGCGCGGCACCAGCAAGACTACAGAAGCCCCAAAAGAACGAACCCGTCAGGTCATACGAGCGGCCTAATACGATGGGGCCGACGATGCCACCAGCGCCGCCGCAGACGCCAGCGAAGAGGGCGACGGTAATACCTAAGACTTCTGCTGGAAAGAGATCGAACAGCAACACGATCAAGCTGTTGGTCGCTGCGGCATTGAGGAAAAGCACGAGGCTCATGAGCAGAATCACGGAGGTGACACTCTCGCTATACAGCATGGCGAGAATGGCCGGGCCGGTCAGGATCCCGGTCACCAGTGCCACGAGGCTGCGGTTGCCGGTACGGTCGCCCAGATACCCAGCCAACAAGGCCCCAGCGAATGCAGCAGCATAGGGAAGAATCAGATAGAGCCCACTGGTCGCAACCGCGTAGTGACGCTCTTTCACCAAGTAGCCGGGCAGCCAACTCAGGTTGGTGAAGAACACGCCTAAAGCACAGAACCCGGCAATACACAGGAGCCAGAACACGGGATTCGTGGTCAAGAGGGCGACGCCTTCGCGAAATGATAGTGGCGGGGCTTCGTGTCGCTGCGGATCAAAGGTCACGCGATCTTTATTCACAGCCTCGGCAATCAACACTTTTTCTTCTTCAGAGATCCAGGGATGCTGATGCGGATGGTCGTAGACCAACAGCCAGAAAAGACCGACCCCAAGTAAGGTCAGCCCGCCGGTACCGAAGAACATCACGCGCCATCCCCAACCTTCGATCATCCAGCCCACCAGTGGCGTACCAAGGATGAGTCCTAAGTAACCGAAGCCCATCGACAACCCGTAGACGCGCCCGCGCTCATCCGGCAGAAGCCAATGGTTCTCCAATTTGTGCAGTGGATTAGCGACGGCTCCCTCAGAGACGCCGAAGAAACCGCGCACGATGGCGAGTTGCGTCAATGAGCGGCACATCCCCGTCAGCGCTGTCAGCACACACCAAAAGAAAAACATCACCGATGCCCAGCGGCGGATAGTCCAACGGTCTGCTGCGATCCCACCCCCGAGTTGCCCGGCGACATAGCCCCAATAATAGGCGCTAAGCATGATACCAGTCTCGACGCCGCTCAGTTTAAGTTCTTCCATGATGTATGGAGCCGCCAATGCAATATTGACGCGGTCGAGAAACAGAAAGAACAGCGTCATCCACAAGGCAAACATGACAACGAAACGAAACCGTGGCGCGTGTTGAGCCATGCCAAATCCCCCCCTGTCCCCATAGCAGAAGAGGGAGCCGTCATGGTAGGGGCCGGAGGCATTTGTTCAGCCCAAGACATTGTCTATCCCGCCAGGTAGACAAACGGCGAGCGTATATGTTACGAGGTTCCCCGTTGACGTTGGTGAAGCACCGCCCCTACGCGAACACGCGGGGCGGATGTCGATGATGTAGTAGGGGCGGTTCGCGAACC
>SYOC01000408.1 GCA_005804965.1 Pseudomonadota bacterium | reverse complement strand
CAGCGCGTTCGCCGCCACGAACGATTTTGCCCGGGCGGGCATCGGTGGCTTTACCGTTCTCTTGCACGACCTCACCACTCACAAACGACGTGACATAGCCAGCCGCCGTTTGCATGAGGCGGGGCATACCAGCCGGCATGTCGTAAATCATCTCGGGGTGATTCACATGCAAATTCTCAAAGTCGATCAGATTCACGTCGGCCTTCATGCCAGGCTCCAACGTGCCACGATCATGCATGCCGAACAGCCGTGCACCATCACGGGTGAGTTTCTTCACTACGAACTCAAGCGGTAGGTGATAACGATCACCAGGTTTGTGGTCCCGCGCCCAGTGCGTCAACATGTAGGTGGGAATGCTGGCGTCGATGATTTGCCGCACATGCGCACCGGCATCGCTACCACCGAGAGCGGTGAGTGGATGGCGCAGCATCTCGTGGATCGCGTCGGGATTGCCATCGGTGTACCCGGCAGCAGCGTACATTAAGAAGGCACGGCCTTCGTTTTCGAGTAAGAGATCGTACACGACGGCGCGTGGATCGCGACCTTCGCGTTTAGCAATCTCGGCGATGCTGTTACTCTTGTCCGGCGTGTAGCTCAGCGGCTGGCCCATCGGGTAGGTGCGCTGCCACACTAACGGACTCTGGTACAGGAGGGACATACCGGTCGTGTGGGGATCTTGCTCGGAAAGCAACTTCGCTCTGAGATCAGGATTCCGCAACGCTTGGACTTTTTCCGCCAAAGGCAGATTCATGAGCGGCGCGTAGCTGGGTAGATACTGGAACGGATTCTCGCCTTGCGCACTGAACAAAACACACACCGGTCGCGCAAAGACTTGCGGTGTGATGTGCAGACCTTCGCGCACGGCGTCTTCACAGAGCCGGAGCTGGGAGCGCCACTGATTGGGATCAGAGTTGTGCTGCGGCAGCAAGAAGGTGACCGGACAACCGGTGGTCGCCGCGATACGGCGCATCATCGTCATGTCTCTGGTGAGCGCAGCATTGTCTTCGCCAGCCACGCCCATCGGCACCATCTCGATCAATCCCCGCCCAGTCTCACGGATCGCTCGCGCGATGGCAATCAATTCGTCGTCCGAAGCATAGGTGCCAGGGACGGGTTCGCCGCCATTGGCACTATGGACCAAGGTCCGAGAAGAGGAAAACCCGAGCGCACCGGCAAGAATCGCCTCTTTCACCAAGGCCGCCATTTTCGCCATGTCGTCGGCATTCGCCGGCTGATTCTTGGCTCCGCGCTCGCCCATAATATAGGCGCGCACCGCGCCGTGGGTGACAAGTCCGCCCACGTCAATCGTACGCGGCATGGACGCAAGCACGTTGAGGTATTCGGAAAAACTCTCCCATCCCCATGGCAGGCCAGCGGCCAATGATTTGGCAGGAATATCTTCCACACCTTCCATCAAGCCAATGAGCCAGTCGTGCCGGTCTGGTTTCGCTGGCGCAAAGCCAACGCCACAGTTGCCCATGACCACCGTGGCAACGCCATGCCACAGCGAAGGCGTCATCAACTGGTCCCACGCAGCTTGGCCGTCATAGTGCGTATGCACGTCCACCCAGCCTGGCGTCACCAAAAGGCCGTGAGCATCAACCGTGCGCTTGGCTGCGCCCAGATCTTTCCCTACTCCAGAGATCCGACCATTGGTCATCGCCACATCACCAGTGAACGGTGCCTGCCCGGTACCATCCACAACTTTTCCACCCTTAATCAACAGATCATGCATGCAGAACTCCTTACTTGAAGTTTGTGGTTTGCCTATATTCCAATCGGCAAGTTATAGAAGCGAATCGCATTCCCGCCCAGCACCTTGCGTTGGGCATCAAGCGATAATGGCTCGATCCGTTCTTTAATCTCTTTGGCAACGCCGAACGACGAGTCGATATGCGGATAGTCTGACGCCCACACAAAATAGTCGGGACCAATATGTTCAACCACTTGAGCCGTCATGGTTTCGTCTGGATCAGCTGACACAAGGCACTGCCGATAGAAATATTCGCTCGGCTTCATTTTCAACTGCGTGCGGCTCTTCATGGGAATGTACTTGTGATCCATACGATCCAACCACGCTGAAATCCAGTTGGCACCGGACTCCAATACCGTGCATTTCATGCGCGGATATTTGTCGAACATGCCCATCGACATCATCTGCGTGAACCCCGCCATCACGTCAATCGCCAGGAAGGTGAAGTTGAAGAGGCCGAAATCCGCCCCCGGACGTACCCACTCACGAAATGACGGCTGATCGCGGACGACCACGTGAAAACCGACCGGCATCTGCAAGTCCTGCACGGTTTCCCAAAAACGGACGAATGACGGATCATCGAAATGCTTCCACCCACGCGCCACCATATCCGGCGAGAGGTAGATTCCGACGCAGCCATCTTTCTTTGCGCGGAGGGTTTCCTCGACTGCGCCTTCAGGGTCGATCAAGGAAACATGCGCGATAGGAAACAGACGCTTTTTGTCGTAACTACAGAAATCGACCAGCCAGCGATTATAGGCACGGGTGTACGCCGTCGCCAGTTTGGGGTCGGTGACCCAGCCTTCCCAGAAAATGCTGATGGTGGGATAGAGCAACGCAATGTCGATGCCTTCGTCATCCATCACTTGCAGTCGAGCTTTCGGGTCATAGCTCCCTGGGGGGCAACCATCCATGTAGGACTTGTTCCCAGGAATGAAAAACTCGTCGGGGTCCATCCCCACGCCACCGAGTGCGCCGAGGGTGCCGCGCACAACTTCGGCAATTTTGTTATCGAACAATAAGATTTCCCAGCCTTGTTCGTCGTGATCAATGCGAATGGCGCGGTCACGATACTGCGGGTCAATATACTTCAGCCACAAATCGGCAGGTTCCAAGAGATGGCCATCGGCGTCTACCACCGGTCCTAATTTCTGATCGAGCATTACGATCCTCCTTCGTTCGTCTGAGGCGTTGTACCAGAGAGATCCGCACGGTGCCAGACGCAACCGCCCTACCCCGGCAAATAACTGCCACCATTGACGTGGATCGTCTGCCCAGTGATAAACGCGGCATCGTCCGATAAGAGAAACGCGACGGTCGCGGCAATCTCTTCTGGTTTCCCTGGCCGCCCGACAGGAATACCACGCGCCATCCCTTCTAGCTCTTTACCGGAGAACACGACTTTCAGTCCATCGTGCAAGATCAACCCTGGCGCAATGGCATTCACTGTCACACCATAGGCAGCAAGATCGAGCGCCACAGAACGTGTGTAGCCAGTGATCGCGCCTTTGGCCGCTGCATACGGTCCTTGCTCGCCTAGGGCATGATAGGCAGACAGCGAGGCCAGATTGACAACACGGCCAAACCGCCGTTCTTTCATGGCCGGGGCAAAGACGCGCGTGAGATAAAAGGTGCCATGAATGTTCACTCGCAACGTTCGCTCCCACACCCGCGATTCCGTGCCAGCACCGTGAATCCCTGCGTTATTGACTAAGTAGGCAACGTGTACGCCTTTCCCGCGTAACGTCTCCGCTAAAGCATTCACGTGTTCTTCTTTGGTTACGTCGAGCGGATAAAACGTGACGCGCTCGCGCTGATCTGCCGGCAATTGGTCGAGCCACGCGCCAGCCTGGTCCTGTGCTCGGTCACAAGCAATAATTGAATGGCCCGCACCCAGCAGGCGTTGGGTCATCGCCGTGCCAAGTCCGCCCACCGCGCCGGTAATGAGCGCGTGTCCGTGTAGTTGAGTCGCCATTGGTGTCGCTCTCCTCAAAATAATTTTCCTGCATCAGCAGGTCTCAGCCAACAACGCCGTCTGTTCTCGTTGCTCACTTGCTCCTGCTCTACTTCGCTTGTTATGGTTGTGCAGTGAGCAGAAATTTTCCGTGAATATCCTCTCAACGGTCTACAAAAAGTGGGACTGAATTGAGTCTACGGACATGATCAGTAAAAAAGCCATCAAGAAAATAGTCTTAGAGATTGCGAAGCACTTTCACCCTCAGCAGGTCATCCTCTTTGGCTCCCATGCCTATGGAATCCCAACAGAAGACAGCGATGTGGATCTCTTGGTGATCATGGACACAGCCGAGAGGAATCTCCCGCAAGCTCTGAAAATCTCCCGCGCCATTTCTCACCCGTTTCCCATGGATCTTCTCGTCTTAAAACCTCAAGAGGTGCAAATGCGTCTTGCGGGCGGAGATTTAGTTTTACGGGAAATTCTTACGAAGGGAGAAGTGCTCTTTGAAGCCGGTAACGCAAGAGTGGATTGAGAAAGCTGATGGAGACTACCGTACAGCTCTGCGAGAAAGACGAGTGCGCCGCCGCCCCAACAACGACGCGGTGTGTTTCCATGCCCAGCAATGTATCGAAAAATACCTGAAAGCTCTTCTGACAGAACATGAAACGCCTTTCCCCAAGATCCATGACCTGCTCAAGCTCGGAGAGATGTGCTCTCCAGTTGCTCCTGCGTTAAAAACAGTAGAGGCCGATCTTGATCTCCTCTCCCGCTACGCTATTGCCTTCCGCTACCCGGGAGAAGAAGCCACGCTAGAGGAGGCAAAAGCAGCAGTCAAAGCACTGGATAAAGTACGGAAGTTGATTAAAGCCTCCTTGGCGAAATGAAGCGGGCGGTTGTCGGAGAGGTTCGCTCCTTCCAACTGCACCGCCTCACAGTCCAGCTACTTGTACCTTGGCAATATGTGTTTGCCGTAGGTTTCGACCTGTCGCTTGACTTCCTCGACCGGTAAGAAGCCTTGGTCACCTTGCCAGACTAACCATTCGGGATGCACGTTCTCGACCATGGCATCCATACTGCGGCGCACGTCGTCCACACTGCCAAGGTAGGTAAAGTCAGCGCGTTCCATGCGCGGGATGGTGCATTCTTCGGCAGGTAACATCATTTTGCCGCTCGGCCACTTGGCTTCATCTGCGGCTTCGCGCCACGCTTCAAAGAAACCGAAGTGGTAGAAGAACTTGCGGAACGCCACGCCACAGATCCCTTGCTCGGCCAGAGCGCGGGCTTTCTCCTTATTCTCGGCAAAATACAGCGCTCGTAGCACCCCGACACTCTCGCCGAGCTTCACGTCACGTCCAGCTTTCTGCGCTTCTTGCTGATAGGCTTCGACGAGTTTGCGCACTTGCGCTGGCTGCGAGATCAAAATTGTCGGCGTGATGCCTTCGCGAGCGCACCAGCGTACGGTCTCTTCGCTAATCGAAAAAGCTTGGAATAAAGGAGGATGCGGGCGCTGGTAAGGCTTGGGCACGACGTTGATCTTCTGCACTCGCCCCTGGTCGTCCACCTCACCAGGAAAGCCGAATTCACGGGTCCATTCATGCGCAGCCCACGGCGTGCCTTCTTGTGGATAGGGGTACTCGTAGTACTTGCCTTTGAAACGGAACGGCTCGTCACCCCAGGCCAGTTTCAGGAAGCGAAACACTTCCTCGAACGCCTCGCGATTGACACGGTCGCTCTCACTCTTGTCGCTGGCAGTGGCGGTGACATGAATCAATTGGGCCATCTGGTTGAGCCAGCGCGTCTGATAGCCACGCGCAAACCCGACGAACGTGCGCCCTTTCGTCAATTGATCGAGCCACGCGATTTCCAATGCGAGTCGCAGCGGGTTCCAGCCCGGCAAAACATAGCCGATTGGGCCGACTTTGATCCGTTTGGTGTTGTGAATCACGTGCTGCGTGAGCACAGGCAGGCTGCCGACTTCAATCCCTTCACTATGCAAGTGATGCTCGGGGAAGCACACGGCATCAAAGCCGACCTCTTCCGCAAGCTGGCTCACTTCCACGACTTCCTGAATCATCCGTTGCCAACGCTCAGGGTCGTTGGCGATAGGCCGAAGCGTCTTTCGCTCTTCTATGGTCGCCGGCAAGGTCGGCAGAAAGAAATACATATTCTTCATACAGTCTCCTCATCTCAGTCTTCTCGCGGCGACCCTAGGAGCAGCACCCGATAAGCCGCGTTCTACTGGATGCTGCCCCATCACTCGAACTCTCCGTTATACGTTGGCTACGCGCTTGGCCTCATCCTGGGCAGTTGGGGCACTCACTTTGTACAGCTTCTGCCCGTTCTCCCACAGAATCTTCCGACGTACCGAGGCTTCGCAATCGGACAGCCCGCCTTGGATGCGTGCGTGTACTTCTTCGCCATAGAGCGAGGTCGGATGCGGGAAGTCGGTTTCAAAAAGGATGTTGTCCGCGCCGACTTTATCGATCAGACGCCGTGGCGCGGTTTGCTCGAACCAGTAACACGCGTAGATGTTGCGGGCAAAGTATTCCGACGGCAGCATGTCGAATTCTGGATGCTCTTCCGCCACATCATTGCCACGGAACTGATAATCAAGCGCCTCAAGAGCAAAGGGAATCCAACCAATGCCGCTCTCCACCGAGATGAACTTAATTTTCGGGTGACGCGCCAACACGCCGGACATGATGAGGTCGTTCATCTGGATACCGTTTTTCAAGAAGATATCGACCGACAGCTCGGTGAAGGCCGCCATCTTGCCGTAGGCCGCGATCTTGGTTTGCAGCAGCCCCATCTCCATATTGCCAGAGCCGATGTGGAAGCTAATCGGCAGATCGAGATCGACGGCGGTCTCCCATAGCGGATTCCACTGCGGGTCGCCCAGCAACGGCTGGCCCAAGGATTGCGGCTCGCCGGTAAACAGGATGCCTTTGTGGCCCTTGGCAGCGCAACGTCGGGCTTCTTTCACCGCTGCGGCCACATCCCAAAACGGCAACGAGGTGATCGGCAGCAAGCGGCGCGAGTCGGCAGAGGCCCACTCTGTCTGCCAATCGTTGTAAATCTGCACGCAGGTCAGCATCAACTCAGGATCGTTCAGCTTCAAGAACTCTTGCGCACCAAACCCGCCGACGTTGGGGTACATGACCATCGCCCAAATGCCCATGTGGTCCATATACTTAAGGCGCGCATTGGCATCGTATGCTCCCGGATGCATCTCCTCGTAATTCTTAGGTGGGTTCTTGAAGTTTCCCACTCCGGCGGTTGCCGTCAGCCCTGGGCTGGCCAGCATCGGGGTTCCACCAATCACCCACGACAGGCGTCCATCGTCGGCGGTTTCGATGCGCGGCACCAGCTCTTTCATTCTCGCCGGCGCACGGCTGGTCCACAGGTCTGGGCTTTCCGTTACGTGGGTATCCACGTCAATGATTGTGTAGCCACTCATAATAAATCCCTCCTTAAGGGTTGTTTTACAGCCAGTTGTGAGTAGTTGATGAATACCTATCGGTTCCTCGGATAAGGCTTTTCAGTCGTACCTAGCCTTCTCTGGACTGTCAACCGTGAGGAACGGCCAAGGAACAGACTACCT
>SYOC01000407.1 GCA_005804965.1 Pseudomonadota bacterium | reverse complement strand
GCCACGGATCTCAACCTCACCATCTCCGCGCAATTCACACTGCAACCGTGCAGCCAGTTCCGCGAGTTTCATGCCGTTCTCCCTTCGTTCCACGCCTGTGGCCTCTTGGCGGCGCTATATGTACCAGAGTCCACAGCCAGCGACTACACTGGGATTCCCTCGGCAGAGCACGCACGTGTCATGCAAATTTCAACCTTTGCGGCTTGCGGCCCCTAGCCAGCCATGGTAGGAAACCCTGCATGGCGACGCGAGTATACACCACGTGCGATCACCTCTCAGGGGCAGACCTTCCTCGGCTCCCTCAGGGGCGACACTCACACGGACGCCATCATCGCCTCAGCGCCTAATTCACCACGCTGCTCACCAGCGTTGGCGCATTCCACCTTACAGAAGTGAGTACAGGACACATGACGGATATTCTTAAGCTTGGCATTCCCAAAGGCAGTCTTGAATCTTCTACCATCGACTTGTTCAAAAAAGCTGGCTGGAAAATTACCACCAGCTCGCGCAGCTATTTCCCCAGCATCGACGACCCCTCAATTCGTTGCATGCTCGTGCGGGCGCAGGAAATGGCGCGCTACGTCGAGGCTGGCACACTTGACGCCGGCATTACCGGCAAAGACTGGATCATGGAAAACAACTCGGATGTCGAGGTCATCGACGACCTCGTTTATTCCAAAGCGAGCTTTCAACCAACGAAATGGGTCCTCGCTGTGCCCCATGACTCTCCCATCAAACGCCCAGAGGACTTGCACGGCAAACGCGTCGCGACTGAGCTGGTCGGCTACACCAAGCGCTACTTCGCTGAGCGCGGCATCAAGGTCGATGTCGAATTTTCCTGGGGAGCAACTGAAGCGAAAGCTGCGGAAGGGCTGGTCGATGCGATTATCGAGGTAACTGAGTCTGGTTCGACTATCCGCGCCCACGGCCTCAAAATCGTGTGGGAGCTGTTCACCTCAAATCCACAGATCATCGCCAATCGTGCAGCGTGGCAGGACCCCGTCCGGCGTGAAAAGATCGAACAGATTGCGCTCTTACTGAAAGGCGCACTCAGTGCCGAAGCCAAGGTCGGCATCAAGATGAACGTCCCGAAAGAACGCCTCGACACCATTGTCGGTATGGTCCCCAGCCTCACCGCGCCTACCGTGTCTCCGCTCTATAAAACTGAATGGTTTGCCGTCGAGAGCATCATCAGCGAAGACATTGTGCGGGAGTTGATCCCCAAGCTCATCAAGCACGGTGCGGTGGGTATCATTGAATATCCGCTCAACAAGATTGTGGGCTAGTGTTTCCTCTCGATGTGAGGAGTAGAGGCGACGTCATTCCGGGCGAGCTTTGCGAGACCCAGAATCCAGAAGGCAAACGCACAGGCTCATGCCGTAGATTTCTGGATGCCAGCTTTCGCTGGCATGACGAAATCGCACTCGTATGAGAGGGACTACTAGAGGAGAGGGACTACTAGAGCAGCCCCTCAGCACAACGATCAAGAGTTCTTCGCCGAACCAAAGAGGTACGGATTGAGCGTCTCCTGCGCCGCGCGGCGGATCTTATGCCAGCGGCCACCACCGTAATACGCCAAGCTTCCAGGCTCAGCATCACCGTGCCCGTTGTAGTACGACAGACAGTCGCGCAGCGGCGCACTCATGATGTCGGCTTGGCGGCAGTGCTCAGCATACTCGTCTTGCGGTTGGCGGTGAACGTCGACGATGTGCTGGTCCTTCTCGCGCAGGGTCGAGAGCATCCACACCAGATAGTCACCATGCGCGTCGATAGCGTCGGTGAAATTGAAGCTACCACCGCCGCCCTGAGGGCCAGTGACGACGAAGAGGTTCGGAAAGCCATTCACATGGAGACCGAGAAAGGTCTTGGTGCCCTCTGCATCCCAGGTCTGCTTGATGGTGCGGCCATCACGGCCTACCGTCTTCTCGAAGAGACCACTCGCCATCCATTGGAACCCAGTGGCATAGATCAGCACATCAAGCGGGTACTCCACCCCCTCGTGTACAACCCCACTCTCGTTGATCCGAGTCACGCCCATCGGTGCCGTATCGACGAGATGGACATGCGGTAGGTTGAACGACGGCAGGAATTCATCGTGGAACGTCGGTCGCTTGCACCCGTACGGGTAGAACGGCTTGAGGGCGGCAGCGGTCTTTGGGTCCTTCACGATGGTGTCGACCCGCGCACGGATCTGTTCCATGATCCGGAAACTCGTGTTCAACTGCCTCTGTATCAATTCCTCGGGCGCGAGCGGGGTTTCGTGTTGCTTGCGCTCTCTGAAATCAGCAACTTTGCCAGCAAGGTAGTCGTCGTTGGCCTGGATCGCCGTGCGGCCCTCAGAGATGCGGGCGAAACGCACCCGGCGAGCGCGTGCCCAGCCTGGCTCACGCGACCACTCGTCGATCTCCTCCGGTTTCGTTTCGCGCTGGTCGCGTATATCGATCGTTGACGGCGTGCGTTGGAAGACGTGCAGCTCTGCGGCGATCTTCGCTAATTCAGGAATGACCTGCACTGCTGTCGCCCCAGTCCCGATGATCCCGACCCGCTTCCCATCCAGGGCAACGTCGTACTTCCAGCGCGAGGTGTGGAACGACTCGCCTTGAAACGTCTCCATACCCTCGATACGGGCCAGCTTCGGTGTGGTGAGGATTCCATTCGCGTACACTAGGTACCGCGCTCGCATAGCGTCGCCACGGTTGGTGTACACGATCCAGCGTCCAGATTTCTCGTCCCACTCGGTCTTCTCCACCGTGGTATGGAACAAGCAATGGTCATAGAAACTGAACTTTTCCGCTATTTTTTGGCAGTACTCGAAGATCTCAAACCCCGAGGCAAATTTCATCGTCGGGAAGTAGCCCATCTCTTCCAGTAAGGGGAAATAGCTGTACGACTCCACATCACAGGCAATCCCGGGATAGCGGGTCCAGTACCAAGTACCGCCGACATCTCCGCCCTTCTCACAGAAGCGCACATCGGTGAACCCGGCTTGGCTCAGCTTGTGCCACAACAACAGTCCGCCGAAGCCAGCGCCTACCACCAGGATTTCGCACTCATCACTCAGGGCGTCGCGCGGGACCGGGGCCGCAGAGTACACGTCTTCCAGGTACTTGCTGAAATCGCCCTCCATCGCCATGTAATCCGCCGCCCCACGGCGCGCCTCCTTGAAGGCGCGATACTTTGCCTGCTCCTCGGCGTTGAACACCGCGCCCGGTAGCGGCGGCGGCAACGTCTTGAGCGACTCATCTTGGGTGACCGAGTAGCCTCGCCCAACCACATTGTTCATCGTGCTCGCAGCACGGGTGTTGAAGATCTTCTGCCCGGTAGCAGGGTTAATACTGATCGACATCGTCTATGCTCCTC
>SYOC01000042.1 GCA_005804965.1 Pseudomonadota bacterium | reverse complement strand
CTTCGATCTTTTTCACAATGCTTTCCTCCCCTTTGCTTAAAAAGCGTAGCTCGCTTCCCAGATGAAGGCGTCTTGACCAGAGAAATACCGAGTCGCAGTCGAACTGCCGGTCAGGCCGCTTTGGTAGCAATATTCATCACCTTCTCCTCCTCCTCCACAGGAACCACCACTGACCGGGAACGTCCTTCCGGCAAAGGTGCGTTTGCTCGACTCATCATGACGGTATTCGAGACGCACCGTCAGGCCGGGGAACAGCCACCACGGTCGGAAGGCGATGGTAGGTGTAATTTCCCAGACGGTTTGCTTGGTGCCAGTGCGCACGCCATCCACGTCGTCGAAGAACTCGGCGCGCAGTGAAGCGGTGAACATGTCGTTAATCTGATAGACCGCGTATCCAGCCAGACCGTCCCAGCGGGCGTCTTTGGTGCCGCGCCCGCTCGATTTGATGGGCGGGAGGATGTCCGTCTCGTCAGCATGGTTGTAATCGAGGATAAACGTCCACTTATCCGTAGGTTTGTAGGTGGCAAGCAGGGAGAAGAGCACGCGTTTCGAGTCGCCACGATCATCTTGTTCTGGGCCTGCGGTCATCGCGCCATAAAACGTCAACGTCGGATGCGCCACGACCGTCGCGCCGCCGGTGAAGACAACGCCGTCGTTGGGTTTGTACGAGAACTGATCCCATCCGGTAACAAGGCCAGCGTCGAGGCTCATCCAATCCGCCAGCGGATAGTTGAAGAGCACGCCGGTGTGGGTAAAGGGAATCGCGTACCCGAACAAAATGGAGTGCGAGATATTGAAATTCATGTTATCCCACGTCTTGATGACTTCGGCACCGTGCAGGGTGACGAATTTGCCCAACTTCATGCCGAGGCCGTTGCCGACGGGGAACTTATAGGTCAGATAAAATTGCGAAGCCTCGAAAGAATTGCGGCTCTCGTCGCACGCCCCTTTGCCGCTGACTGAAGGCGGGGCTTTACACCAACGGGTAGCACGACCGACGACTTCAGCAGTTTTCCCGAAATTGAAATCAGTGACGAAACCGATACCACCATCAACCACGCGCTGAATGCGGATGTTCGCAAGATCGAGATGCAGCTCGTCATGCTTGCGGTTCATGAGGTAGAGGCCGTTCTTACCCGAGCTGGGTTCGTTGAAATTGAACGTATAATTCGCTCCGACAAAGCCATGGATTTCCAGGCCCCACTGGGCCAGTGGCTCAGCGAGTCCGACGGCTTCGACTGGGCTCCACGGCTTGGGTTTTTCCGCCGGCGCGGCTTCCGTAGTGGTGGACTCTTCAGCCCGAGCAACCTGACTGCTGGTCAGTCCTACAAGCAGGGCGCTGATCCCGCCGATCCACCGAAAATAATGCTTCATCATCCTACTCCCTCCCATCGTGGTAACGATCTGACGCTAAAATTCGGACGCTTGGCAATGAGCAATGCGCATGCCAGCCATCCTCGTCAGAAAGCTCTAAAAAAACGAGCCATGCTGAGTAGCAGATTGGCAGAGTGCTTAGAAGTAGGGCAGTCGAGCACTCGGCTGCTTAAAGTCTGGACAGGAGAGCCGGGGAGTGAACTCCCCGGCTACCGTCGGGCTCTCGCTCTGCGAGGTTCGAACAGCTGAGTGGCGGCGGGCGAGGGTAGCCCAGTCTTGAAAGGCTGGGGTTTCTTTGTAGGGGCACCCCTATATGGGTGCCCTTTTGCTGGGCGGCCACGCAGGGCCGCCCCTACGAGAACACGGGAATGAATCAAACTTCACCCCTACCGGCTGGCGCGTTCGGTTGACAGTACACATCCGATCACCTAGTGTCTGTCGTACTCAGGGGGACACCCAATACTTGCCTGTTCAAGGCGCAAAGGAGTGTGTTATGGCTATGGCGACTGCGGATTTTGAGACTCGACAACTGCTGAAAGCCTACCGAAAAGGATTGATCTCGGACGAGCTGTTTGAAGCGCAGATGAAAGAGATCAGTAACGGTCAATGCTTCACCTACAATGGCAAAAGCTTCGCCACGGAGCGCGAGATGATTATGCATCTCATTGATGAGTTCCGCTGTGGCGAAAACTTTGCGGCGGAATATCTCCAGAAATGGGTCGATGTCAGCGATCAGGATTGCGTCAAAGGTGGCTTGCGCGTCGTGCAGCACCGCGAAGCCTATCATGCGCAGATCCTCGAAGCGCGCCTGCGTGAACTCGGTGGTGCACCGCAATGCGCTGTGCCAGCAGAACGTCGGGAGAAAGAGCTGCCATTCTACAGTTCACCAGAGACCAAGGACGCACAGAAGTTGCTTTCGATTGCTTCGCGCCTTACCGATCCTGTTGCCGTATTCAAGCCGCTCAACGACGCGATTGCTCAGATCTCGGAAGATCAACAGAGCAAGGAATTGCTGCGTTCGCTGGTTGCCGACGAAATGTCGAGTGTGAAATGGCTGCTGGAAGCGTGTCAGATGATGAACGCGCCGCAAGCTGCGTAACACTGCGTACCGATCAGGGGTGAGGACCCTACCTCACACACATCCGGCTGGGAGCGTGCTGTCGTGCGATGGCATGCTCTAGCCGACTGCTCTTCCAGTCCACCCACCTCCGAGACGTCTGCTCCTCACCGCTTTTTCCTCTTGCATGTCCATTCCTGTTGCGCTCTCTCCGTCGATCCTTCACGTCCTGCAGCCGTTGCGCGACCAACTCGGCTCCCGCTGGGAAGCCGTGCTTGCCGGTGTGGCCTGTGCGCCTGACCCGGAATTGGCGGCAGCCAGTTTCAGCCGTCTGCTTGAAGGCGGGCCGGGGTCGGGTGTCGTGCTCGATTCACCAGCTTTGTGTCGTGACTTGCTCTTCGTCCTAGGCTCCAGCCAGCTCTTGTCTGGAGTGTTGTGCCGCCAAGGAGAGCATTGGGAGGCCGCTTTTCTTACCGACCGTATGACGTCGGGCAAAACTGTGGCCGTTCATCTGTCGGCCCTGCAGGCGCAACTCTCCCTCGCACTGCCTGAAGACGAGTTCATGAGCGAGTTGCGTGCGTATCGCAATCGTGAATACTTCCGTATCGGCATGCGGGATGTGCTCGCACTCACCTCTTTAGAGGAAACGACTGCAGAACTGAGCTTTCTCGCCGAAGCCGCCGTGCAGATTGCCTATGAATATATGCGGGCCAGACTGCGAATTGCTTACGGTGAAGCTGAGGTGGAAGAGCACGAGGGCATGCGTCCGCTCGGGTTCGTTGTGTTTGGCATGGGGAAATTAGGGGGACACGAGCTGAACTTTAGTTCGGACATCGATCTCATTTGCCTGTACGAGCGTGACGCTGGCTCGACGGCTGGTGGCGAAAAGGGCACAGTTGCGCCTCGCATGTTCTTCAGTCAGCTTGCGCAGGGCATCACGCGAATGCTGAGCGAGCACGTCGCCGGAGGGCGCGTCTTCCGCGTGGACTTGCGTCTGCGTCCCGACGGTGTGAACGGACCGATTGTCAATTCGCTGTCCAACGCTTTGCTCTACTACGAGTCGCGAGGACAAACCTGGGAGCGCGTCGCGTTGTTGAAAGCGCGACCTATCGCTGGAGATGCGAACCTTGGCGAGCAATTTTTACGCGACATTGAGCCTTTCGTGTTTCGTCGTTATCTCGACTTCTCCACGATTGAGGACATCAAAGGGATGAAAGCCCGGGTCGAACGCTCCTTGCGTGTACCCGAGCGTGGCGGCATGAATGTGAAGTTGGGGCGCGGTGGCATTCGCGAGATCGAATTTCTCGTGCAGGCGCTGCAACTGATCCACGCCGGTAAAGACGGTCGCGTGCGTGAACGTACCACGCTGCCCGCTCTAGAACGGCTGGTGGAATGTCGGTATCTCGAAGCAGCGGATCGCGACGCCCTGCGCGAGGCCTACTGTTTTCTGCGCCATGTCGAGCACAAGCTGCAAATTGTTCAAGATCGCCAAACCCACACCTTACCGGACGATGAAGCTGGTATCCGCGCCTTGGCGCGTCGGTTGCGCGTTGCCGAACAACCGGCAACCGGCAACCGGCAACCGGCAACGGGGGCGGTACAGGACGATGTGGGAATGTTCTGGACGGTGCTGCGTGTACACATGGATGCTGTGCATCAGATCTTCAGCACATTCTTTGGCAGTGAGGACAAGGTGACAGCACCGCCGTCTGGGGAGTTGGTCGAGCTGTTCAGCGAACTCGACAAGGAAGAGCGGGTCATTTGGCGGCTCCAACAGATGGGCTTCCAACACGTACCAGAAGCCTATGATAATTTACGGTTGCTCCATGATGGTCCGCTGCATGCACGCGCCACCCCCAAGCGTCGGAAGCTGTTGTACGATCTCGCGCCGTTGCTGCTGCAAGAAATTGTGAAAGCCGCTGACCCGGATCGTGCCTTAGCCGCCATGGCGAGTTTAGTGGCGTCGATTGGTGCGCGGTCGAGTTTCTTGGCGTTGCTGCTCCAGAATCCGCCCACGCTCCACACCTTGATTGGTCTCTTTGGTGCCAGTGCCTATCTCACGCACGTGTTTCTGCGTCATCCCGAACTGCTCGACAGTCTCGTGCGTGCCGATCTCGTGCATGTGCGTAAAGACAAGGAAACGATGCGGAGCGAACTTATGGCGCGGCTTGCCGAAACGCGCGAGTTTGAGGACCGGCTCGATATTTTGCGACGCTATCGTACCGAAGAATTCTTGCGCATCGGCATCAACGACAGCAACGGCTCGTTGGAAGTGCCCGAAGTTTCGGCCCAGCTCTCCCATCTCGCCGAAGTATGTCTGGCGGGCGCGTACGAAGTTGCGCGGGCGGCCTTAATGGAGCAACTCGGATTGGTGCGCGTGCCTGGGCAGCTCGCGATCATCGGCATGGGGAAACTTGGTGCGAGCGAGCTGAATTACAATTCCGACCTTGATTTGATCTTCCTCTATGCTGCCGAAGAAGAAGAGGCTGTCAGCGGAACGCTGAGTCCACAGGAATTTTTCACCAAACTCGTCCAGCGCTTGATTTCCGTGCTGCAAGTGCAGACACGCGAAGGGTACGTGTACAAGATCGATACCCGCTTGCGCCCCTCGGGTCGCTCGGGGTCGCTCGTCTCCTCAGTTGCCGCTTTCTTACGGTATCACGAGACCAGCTCGCAGTTATGGGAGCGACAAGCACTCATCAAGGCGCGGGTGGTCGTCGCCGAGCCAGCGTTTCAGGCTACGGTGGCGGCGGTGCTTTCCGGCATTGCCTATGCGGTGGAGATTGACGCGACTGGCGTGGCCGAAATTGACCGCTTGCGCGGACGCATGGAACACGAACTGGCGCACGAACAGGCGGGGCGCTTTAACATTAAAACCGGGCGTGGTGGCATCGTCGATATCGAGTTTCTTGTACAAATGCTGCAATTACGCTACGGTCAACAGCTTCCGACTTTGCGACAGCGAGCGACACTCCCGGCGTTGCAAGCTTTGCACGATGCCGGCGTGTTGACTCGGGACGATTATCTGATGCTGACTCAGGGCTATCGCTTTCTGCGCATGGTGGAGAATCGCCTCCGCATCGAACGGGATCAGCCGGTAGAAGCCTTGGAGAGCGATGCCGTCTCGCTTACGCCTTTGGCTCGACGATTGGGCTACAAAGGCGAGGCAGCGGCGACGCAGTTATTGACGGAGTACCAGAGTCAGCGCGAGGCGATTCGGGCTTGTTACAGTCGCTGGTTCGCGCGGGAGAAAGGACAAGAAGCATGACGACGGAACAGACAGAAAACACCGAGCAGGTGGCACAGGTAGAACAGGAACGGCCAGCAGCGACAGAGGATTTTGCGTCGATGCTGGCACACGAAGAATCGACGCCAGCACTGGCAGAAGGCCAAATTGTCAAAGGTCGCGTGGTGCAAATTAGCGACGACAGCGTGTTCGTAGACATCCAAGAAAAAGGCGAAGCCATCATCGCTCGTGCTGAACTGGAAGATAATCAGGGCAACTTGGAAGTTGGCGTGGACGACGAAGTCGAAGCCACGGTCATCAGCACGGATGGGGAGATTCGCCTCTCACGCAAGCTGCTGAAAGGCATGAAGGCCCGCGCATTGTTGGAGAGTGCAGTTGCCAACGGCTTGCCGGTCGAAGGCAAGGTCACAGGCGTGGTCAAAGGCGGCTACGAGATTGCCATCGCTGGACTCCGCGCTTTCTGCCCCTTCTCGCAAATTGATATGCGCCGGGTGGAATCGTCGGATGTCTATCTCAATCAGGTGTTGGAGTTCCGCGTGTCCCGCTACGGCGACAATGGTCGTAACATCGTACTCTCGCGCCGACAGTTGCTCGAAGAAGGGGCGCGTAAGGCTGCTGCCGAAGTGCGCCAGAAGATCGTGCCCGGTGCTGTGCTGTCTGGCACCGTCTCCTCATTGACGGATTTCGGTGCTTTCGTGGACTTGGGCGGCATCCAAGGGCTGGTGCATGTGTCTGAGTTGTCCCATTCACGTGTGGTCAAAGCTGCTGACTTGCTTCAGATGGGCCAGAACGTGACGGTGAAAGTGCTCAAGGTTGACGAGAAGAGTGGCAAAGGAAAAATCTCGCTCAGCATGAAAGCCTTGGAAGGTGATCCTTGGACAGCAGTTGCCGGACAACTGCGCGAGCGGCAACTCGTCAAAGGGCGCATCGTGCGCGCTATGGATTTCGGCGTGTTCGTGGAACTGCTGCCGGGTGTCGATGGATTGTTGCACCTGAGCGAAGTGCCACGCAACTTGCAAGGCCAAGTCAAAGAGGCGGCGGAGAAGCAAGAAGAAGTGACCGTGCTGATCCTCGGCATCGACCAAGAGAAAAAACGCATCTCGCTGGCGCTTGCCCCTGAAGGCAGCGAACCCGGCGGGCAGTTAGAATCGACGGTGACTGTGGGGTCGGTTCTCACCGGGACGGTGGATCGTGTGGAACCGTTTGGTGTGTTCGTGCGGATTGGCCCAGGACAGACCGGACTGATCCCCAACGCCGAAATGGGCACGCAGCGTGGCACCGACCATCGCCGCGAGTTCGCGCCAGGGACCGAGCTTGAGGTACTGGTGTTAGGGATTGAGGAAGGCGGCAAGCGGATTCGCCTCTCACGTGCCAAAGCTCAGGTACACAAAGAGCAGGCGGAAACGCAAGCGTATCTCAAGAGTGCTGCCGTTCCGAAAGGGCGCGGGTTTGGCGTGACCTTGGGCGATTTGCTGCAACAGAGTCGGCGGCGCTAAGACGCAAGAACGGAAAACCGGGGGCAACGAGGGATGAAGAGATGACAATCGACGCACGAGTCTATGCCGCCAGACGTGAAGCGTTCGTGCAAAAGATGGGCGCTGGGGTCGCAGTTTTCCCTGCGGCACCGGAGTCGATCCGCTCGAACGATACCGGCTACCGTTATCGACAAGATAGCGACTTGTTCTATCTCACGGGCTTTCCTGAGCCTGAGGCCGTGTGCGTACTCTCTCCTCAGCACGAGAGCGAACGCTTCATCCTCTTTGTGCGCCCGCGTGATAAAGAAAAAGAGACGTGGACCGGTCGCCGCTTCGGGGATGAAGGTGCCAAAGCGATTTTCGGCGCAGATGCTGCGTACACGATAGATAAGCTCGACGAAATCCTGCCGCAGCATTTGGCGACGGCGGAGCGGGTCTACTACAGTCTGGGCCGCGACGAGCGTATGAATGCCAAAATGCTCGACCTCATGGGGCGTGCCCGCATGATGCGCCCACGCACTGGCAAAGGGCCGACCGCGCTTCTTGATCCTGGCGAACTTCTGCACGATCTGCGCTTGTTTAAGTCTGAAGGCGAGCTGGGGCTGATGCAGCGGGCGATTACCGCGACAACCGCCGCCCATCATGCCGCGATGACGCAAACCCGGCCCGGCATGTACGAATACGAGATTGAGGCGGTGTTAGAGTTTCAATTTCGCCGCCACGGGGCCACGGGACCAGCCTATCCTTCCATCGTTGCTTCCGGTGCGAACGCCACAATTTTGCACTACATCGAGAACACCAAGCAGATGCAGGATGGCGACCTGCTGTTGATTGATGCTGCCTCGGAGTTCGACTGTTATTGTTCGGATGTGACACGGACGTTCCCGGTCGGTGCGCGGTTTTCGCCGTTGCAGCGCGAAGTGTATTCCTTAGTGCTCACCGCGCAGAAAGAAGCGACAGCAATGATCCGCCCGGGTGTGCGCTTCGACGATGTGCATATGCGAGCGACGGAAATTTTGGTGGATGGACTGCGGGACTTCGGCTTGCTCGCCGGGGAGACGAAAGAGATCATTGAGAAAGGTGAGCATCGGAAATTTTACATGCACCGCACCAGCCATTGGTTGGGGATGGACGTGCATGATGTTGGCCTCTACAAGACCGGCGAGGAGTCTCGGGTGCTGGAACCCGGTATGGTACTGACGGTCGAGCCGGGGATTTATATTGCCGAGGACGCGGAAGGAGTAGACGAACGCTTCCGTGGTATTGGCATTCGTATCGAAGACGACGTGTTAGTCACGGCCAATGGTCATGAAGTGTTGACCAAGGCGATTCCTAAAGAGATTGACGAGATCGAAGCGTTGCGGAAGGGGGCAGCATGAAACGGGGACGACGTTGGAGCGGGGCGGTGAGGATAATCGGAATGATTGGCGGCTGCGCCTTGCTAGTCTGTGGCGGGTGTACTGTCCAACAGCAACAGCAAGTGTTGGGCACCATTGGCCAAGCCATTCCCGGGGCTTCCAACTCGATGTTCGGTGAATCCAGTTCTTCGTCGGAATCGCAAGCTGCCACTCCGGCACCGCGCGTCGATCCCAACCGTGTCGAGGCGCAACTGGTGTTGTACACCTTACAGCGGGCGATGACCGACAATCCTCCACCGTTTCAGGAATGTCTCGACAAATCCGAGTGCAAATCCGCACTTGCAGCCCACCTGATTCGTTTGCAAAAACAAGCCATGAGCACGCTGGAACTACCACCGGCGTATGATCGCTACGACTTGAAGCGCGGGAAGGAATAAGGCAGAGGCGGCTCGGCGAGCCACCTGCGTAGGAGCAATCTATGCATCGCTCCTACTTCGCCGGATCATTGGCATGCTTCTGCAAGTAGTCGAGGATCGTCGCTCGCTCCTCTGGCGTGGGTAGCGGCACCCGGCGACGCTGCATTTCAACTTCCATGCGCACGAGCATGAACTCCCACATGGATGCTGTCAGTAGGCTTGGCGCGTAGACGCGATGGCACCCCGAGCAACGCCGCTGATAGATCTGCGCTGCCGGAGACTCAGGCTCAGGAAGCGACGCGTTACAGCCACTGAGACTCACGAGGAAAAAGAAGAGCCATAGCGACCATTCGCCTGTTCGCCGTTTCGCCTGTTCGCCGTTTCGCCCCTTCCCCCGCGGTCTCAGAACTCCTCCCGACACATCGCTGTCTGCCCGGGGATATCCTCGATCAACACCTCAATCGTCTGGATACCGCCGCGATGGTGTTGGAGCCGCTCGCGCAGTCGGGCGACCAGATAGCGTGCGATCTCTTCGGATGAGGTATGGACAATAGGCAAGAGACGCACGTCTTGCTGCGGCAGGAGAAAGGCTGAGCCGTCTTCACAGTCGATACGCACAGCGCCGTCGCGCTCCTCGATAGTGAGACAATCGCTCTCGCGCGGGAGCAGGGTGCGGAAGTGCAGTTGGGCGCACTCTTCCTCAGCGACTTTCTTGAGGACTAAGAAATCGACCACATAGCCGTCCGGCCCGACTGGGCCGCTCACCGTGACTTGTGCTTGGTAGGTGTGCCCATGCAACGGTTCGCGAAACCCGCGAAAAGCGATGAAGTGGGCAGCGGTGAAGCGTAACATTTCTTTGCCGATGGCTACAGAAAAAAAGCTCATGACATACTCATTTATGGGAAGATACGGGCGACGATTCTCCAGCGAGAAACTCAGCCAAGCCGCTACGTGTACGTGCTGCCGCCGCGTCGCCAAAAGCCTGATGGTAACGTGGGGGGGTGAATCCTGTGGTGGTGAGAAACCGCGTGACCTCTTCTTCCAAGTGCGACGCGAGGCGACTGCGGAGTTGTTGTGCTAATGTCGGCTCCGTCACAAGTGGGGCAAGCAGCTCATGAACACTGATGCCATGCACGCCTGCCAACAAGCATGACACGAAGTACGACAATTGATCTTCATTCGGCTTGCGTCGCCAAGTTTCCGCCGTATCCATGATGGAGTGTATCCCGGTTTGCTGACGAACAGAGGCTACGTCTACTGAACCTGTCCCTTCCGTGCCCGGCGCTAAAAAGAGCAATGCATACTCAGCGGTCTCTATCTGGACAGGGTGAGGAATGTAATGCGGCGACGTGAACCCTGCCAAGGTGCAGAGCTGGCGGCGATAGTACACGACATCATGCTCGGCATCGAGCATGAGTTGCCAGAGAAACTCAGCGAAGCTGAGCGCCTCTCCACGGGCGATTTCCATCAGTTGTTGGAGTGCCTCTGGAGCATAGCCCTCGCGCTTGGCAAGCCGACACGCCTCCTCGAAGCGCACGGTTAAAGCTAAGCCTTCGACAGTGTTTTGCGCAGCGGCTGCTGGGTCAGCAACCCGCCCATGCAGGGGAAACTGCGGCACCTCCAAGTCCGTGGCAAAGCGGTCTCCATATTTCGAGAGCTTGGCGAACCCACGGCGGCAGTTCTCCAGCGCAATGATCCGCGCTTCCATGACATGGAGAACCCCAGAGAAAGCCAACCCTGTTCCGCTCATCAACGAACCGTGACCGATGATTGTGACATCCATACGCGGCAGAGCTTAGCGAGGGGAACGTCGAGGGGAAAGACCAGCGCTTTGAGGTTGCAACGTCACAGCAGAGTCTCTAGGCTGCTTCGGCAAGAGGTCCACGTATGACATACGCTGCTGTTACGACCGAGTCCATCGCGCTCTTTCCTGTGAACCTGAAGATCTCGTGGCTGACTGACGAGCAGTTCGAGCGCCTATGCGCCGAGAATCCGGAGCTGCGGATTGAGCTTACCGCTCAAGGGGAGTTGATTGTTATGCCTCCTACAGGATCGGAAACCGGCTGGTCGGATAGTGAAATCAACGCTGCCCTGAATCTCTGGTCAAAGCAAGACAGAACTGGACTGACGTTTGGCTCGTCTGCCGGCTTCGCGTTGCCCAACGGTGCGAAACGATCTCCCGAGGCTTCGTGGGTGAAACGAGAACGGTGGAGCGCGCTTGCCAAAGAGCAGCGGCGTGGCTTCGCTCCGCTCTGTCCCGATTTTGTGATTGAGCTGCGCTCACCGACCGATAGTCTTCCAGTATTGCAAGCGAAGATGCAGGAGTATTTGGAGAATGGTGCGCAGCTCGGCTGGCTGCTCGATCCGCTCGAACGCCGAGTGTACGTCTATCAGCCGGGGCAGCCAGTCATCATGCTTGACGACCCCGAAACGCTTTCCGGCGACCCGGTGCTGCCGAGTTTTGCTCTCGCCGTGCGCGAGTTGTGGGAGCCGCCGGAGTAAGGTAAAGAGGCTGAGGAGTACTCGATTATGGCAGACCCTCTCGTCCGACGTAAGCTTCAGCGCGATACCCTCCCGTATCTTGTCTCTGCTCATCGCCTACGTCAGCAGTGGTTTTATCGACTCCACACAATTTTTGGTTATACGACGGACTTGGTCGTTGCGTTGATGACAATCGGAATAAGCGCACCTTTGTTGACCTTCCTCACTAATGGCAGCCCCTCCGAGGTGGCCGGACAAAAAGCAGCTGCCCTACCTGAGATGCTCGCAACCGTGCCTGCTTGGTTGTATTATCCGACGCTCCTGCTCATCATTCTTTGGGTCGTGCTACGGGTGGCCTTTGCCAGAGAAGAAGGCCAGAAACGAGCAGTCTTAGCAAAAAGCTGCTCTCAGGTGCTCAGGGAAGTAGAGGCCAAGCTTCATCGGGCGTTAGCGAAACCTTCTCCCATGTCAGACCTGAACGAGCTTCTCGATAAACAGATCGCTCCCACCGTGGACCGCAACATTCAAGAAAACGCTTGGCCGTGGACCCCTTTTGCGCCGGATATAGGAAAGGAAGTCGAACAAGAACTTGCTGGACTCTGCGAAAAATATGAAGCAGACTGGGAGCCTGGAGAGCTGACCGATTTGCGGAAACCTCCAGTCGAGAGGAAGTAGTTATGATGACACCTGTAATTCGGGCAACGTTCAAACTGAATGAGAAAGGCGAGCCGGAAGTCGTGGAACACGACGATCTCAAACACTATCGGATTCGTCTTCAGATGGAAAATCTCCCCGAGAATACCTATGCAGTGACGTATCTGCTCGATGAGACTTATTACGACCCGGTTCATGAGTCGCGCGATCAGAAGTCCTTCTTTCCCACAGAACTGACGTCGTATGGCGACTATACGCTTCAGGCGAAGGTCCGCACCCGCGAACGTGTCGAAACGGTAGCCACCCCGTTATCTGCCGCGCTCAAGCGCAGTTATCTGGACAATCCGACTCCACAAATCGAGGCAGCCCTGCGAGACATCAGCGAGAACTGACTGACCGAATCTGTTCATGACAGTGGAGCTTTGACCGGAACAGGTTATGACGCACGCTCTCGTTGGCCTTTCCGACTCTCCCTTTTCTTTTTTTCTGTCTCCCGCTCTGTTTTCTGCTTTCCCCGAGCGTTCTTTGGTTGGCCAGTGCCAAAGACATGCAGGGTCATGTCCGCAGTCTTTGCGACAGTGATTGCCGGCCAGTCATGGTCTGGCAGCAGGGCCAGTTCCGGGGCCAGTTCGGTAAACTTCTTTAGCCGCCACGCATTGTCCCACCACGTTTTGCGATCCGCGACGAACCCAGGTTCGCGCACGTAGCGTGCTTGCTCTAAGGTCCAAGCGAGGTTCCCGCATATGAGCACCGGCGCGTGGGGCAGACGGAGGAGAATCGCCATACCGCCAGCGGTGGCACCCGGTGCGTCGATCAAGAGGATGCTGCCATCGCCGAACAAATCGTGGTGTGCGCGAAAGGTGCCCAAGGTTTCGGTTCCGGCAAAGTCGATCAATTGCCAATTTCTGACGCCATCGTACTCATCGCTCAACGAGAGCGCGGTTTCTTCTTCTGCCATCGCGGTGCTGTGTTCCGCCGAGGACACGATCACCTGAGCAGTAGGAAAATTCTCTAGCTCGCCGGTATGGCTAAAACGCAAGTCCGGCAAAATAATGGTTCGCACGTCGTGCTCCGACCAGCCCAAGGATTCGAGTTGTGAGAGAATATCTTGCCCCTCAGCGAGCGTCGGCGTGCCGATAGCCGTGCGAAACTTGCCCAAATAACTCTGCGCACCTTGCGCGACGCCGCGACTGAGACCGGTGCCGATCAGGATGAGTCCGTGACGCGGATGTTTGACCGCGAACACGATGACCTCGATGTCGAGAGTTTCCAAAAGGCTCCCACCCCGATACACCGCCCGCCTGGGAACGGTCACGGTGCCGGTCTGAAACACGTGGAGTTGCAGACCAGCGACACCTTTATACGGCTGCGGCCAGTGGTGTAGTTGCGGAAGCACATAGGCGGGACGCAATGGTTTCTCCTCGCAGGCAGAAACCCACACCACTAACATCAGAGCCAAGATCGCCATTCGCATGTCTATTGCTCGCGCACCCCGTGTCCCGGGTTTGTAGCCTGCCTGTTTCAAGGTCGCTAGGCCGTAGGAGGAGGCAGCTCCGGCGGGTTGGAGCCATCTGTGTGGTAGTGCCGATAGTGGGGCAGTTTGATTCATTTCCATGTCTTCGTAGGGGCGGCCCTGCGTGGCCGCCCAGCAAAAGGGCACCCACATAGGGGTGCCCCTACAAGAGAAGACGAAACGGTACCACTACTGTAATGCCTTGTTCCTTGCTCCGGTAAAGAAAGGCTGGTAGCCTCTGTTAATCTTGTCTACAAAGGAGGGTCGTGTCCATGATCTCTCATCTCATCCGGTTTACATCGCGTAGCTTGGCGGTAAGCGCGTTCAGCCTGCTGTTGGTGAGCAATATTGCGCAGGCCGCTCCCCCAGATCCGACGACCGCGTGTGAAGTGGCCAAACTCAAAGCCGCTGGCAAGAAAGCTGATTGCCTAGCCAAGGAAGAAGCCAAAGCCATTCTCGGCAAGCCGTCGAACCCGGCCAAGTGTGAGAACGTATTCATCCGCGCCTTCGCCACAGCCGAAGCGGCGGCAGCGATAGCGAGCAGTGCCTGTCCGGTGACAGGGGATGTGGACGAGATTGAGGCCCTCGTTGATACCTGCGTGGATGACTGGGCCGTAACGATCGCGGGCACCCCGCCGCAGCCATGTGAGCCATGTGAACCATGCGTAGCGTCCCAGTTCCCGGCGTCAGGGCAAACCACGGCGTACACTGCGAACAAGAACGACGGCATCGCTGGTGAGGTGGCCGTGCCCGACGATGGTACGCTCGAAGCCGGGGCGACGCTGAGCTACACCGACAACAACACCGGGCTGATGTGGGAGAAGAAAGACGACCTGGGTGGGCTTCATGACAAGGATAACGGCTATAACTGGTCGGGCAATGGCTCGCAGGAGACGATTTGGGACTGGCTGGAAGACGTGAATGCGGAAGGCGGGACGGGGTATGCGGGGCATAACGACTGGCGGATACCGAACCGCCGAGAGCTAGAAAGCCTCCTTGATACTGGGGTACGGTCCTTCGAT
>SYOC01000406.1 GCA_005804965.1 Pseudomonadota bacterium | reverse complement strand
GGATCTGCTCTTCCAGGTCTTTGACCTCGTCTTTTGTTTGTCCGCCTGATGAGAAATGCGTCGCTGGCGGCAAAGCAATACGTTCCGTTGCATCAACAATACCCGTCTCTTCGCATGTGTTAAGGTCCTGCAGTAATTCCTCCATGCTTTGATAGCGACGGTCACGCGCCTTGGTGATAGCCTTGGTCACTAAGGCCGCAAAAGCTGGCGGCGCTGGCCGCGAAAATACCGGGAGATGTTCCTGATCGTTGTAGAGCACCTTGCCAATCACCGCCGTCTCATCAAGGCCGGCAAAGAATTGGTTGCCGGCATAAGCTTCGTACATCACCATCCCAAGCGAATAGATGTCGGCACGACCATCAAGCTGTTCATGGAGCATCTGTTCTGGAGAACAATACTTGAGCGTACCAATAACCATACCGGTCTGTGTCGTGTCCGCGTTGTCCATTTCTTTGGCGATGCCAAAATCCATCACCACCACCCGCCCGGTCCGCTCTTCGATCATGATATTGGCAGGCTTAATGTCGCGGTGAATGACCGACGGCGTATAGTTGTGGGCATAGGCAAGTGCGCTGGCTACTTGACGTGTCACGGTCACAACGTCATGCAACGGCAGCGGACCACGCTCACGCAAGTGTTGCGCAAAAGTTTGCCCCTCAATGTACTCCATCACGAAATAATGGAAGCCGAGCGCTTCATCGTGGTCGATGTCCGACACACGCACGATGTTGGGGTGACTCAAGCGGGCAACGACGCGCGCTTCCCGATAAAAGCGCGTCACCATGTCGGGATTTTCCATGAGGTCGCGGGGCAACACTTTGAGCGCAGAGATGGAATCGAGCGCGACATGGCGCACTTTATACACCACGCCCATCCCGCCTTGACCGAGTTGGCCAAGCACCTCGTACTTACGGGAGATGATCATGCTCATGACAGATGTTCTCGCTGGGGGGTGGAAATTCACCTTCCGTCATTCGCAGCAGAAGGTTCTCAGCAAGATACTAGGAACGGCGAGACATGCTCAAGGGGGCTAACCCTCGAACTGCGTGTCGTCGAGAGCATCCCACTGCACTTCGTACAACACATGGAGCTCGACGATTCCTTTGAGTACGAACTGGCCGAGCGGCCGACAGAGCGCCTGAACCGTCGGAGCTAACTCGGCATACATGCCTTCGGTGAGATAGATGCGGTCTTCTGGACGAAGAGCCGGAGCCGCACTGCTTGCCTCCGGGCGATTCTCCTCGCGAACCCCTTCCACACGAAAAGCGATGTTGACGGCATTCCCGTGGCGGTCGCCATCGGCATCGACCATAGTTTCCCCATAATTGAGGCCGAAGCGCAGACGCAGTTGCGCATTGGGTGGAGCCGTCGCGTTGTATTCGCGCAAATGCTGCAACGTCTCCACGCTAGCACCGAGCGCATCGCGCGCCTGGGTAAAGGTCACGAGATACCCATCGCCGGTGTTCTTCACGAACTGCGCACCCCAGCGACGCACCACCGGCAAATAGTGGCGGCGCAGCTCGCGTTTGACGAGCATCGCTTGTTCATCACCAAACTGGCTGGCGAGCGCCGAGGAGTTACAGATATCAAGGACCGCGATGGCTTCGCGCAAATAGGTCATCGAGATGGCAGCCGGCGCTTCTTTTGAGGACACCATCACCGTGGCATCTTCGCGAGGGATATCTTGGTCTTTGACCCCAAAGCGAAAAGTCGTCTCGCCACAGATGAAGTGCTCACCGTGGAACAGCTCGGTTTGTCCGACCAGTTTCATCCCACGCAGGAACGTACCGTTCGTGCTCCCCAGGTCTTCGAGGAAATAGCGATTCTCGACTTTCAGGAGGCGAGCGTGCTGGCGCGACATCTTGCGATCAAGCGGAGAATGGATTTCGTTTTCTGGTGCCCTGCCAATCACCACCGGCAGTTGCTCCAAGCGCCAGATCTTCCCTTTGTCCACCCCCTCAAGGGCGACGATCTCAATTCCTCCGCCGCGTGTGTTCGCGAATCCAGGGAAGGAGGCATCCGGGAAGGGAAAAGGCTCTCGTTTCTCCATGTCTTTCCCTTATCGTCCCTCGGGTCAGAGGACAACACCCCTTGCGTCGAGCGCTGCTCTCGCTTGCTGAAAGACCGAGTGAAACATCTCACGGGTCAAGCGACCAGTAAAAGTATTCTGCTGACTAGGATGGTACGAACCGATCAACGTCACCGGCTCAAGCCGATGCACGCTGGCATGCCCAAAACGAGGTTGGGGAGAAGGAACAGCTAAGCCCAAATCGCGGCGAGCGGCTACATACGCGGCAAAGGCAATCTGCCCCAAAGCGAGAACGACTTGTACCCGTTGCAGCAAAATTAACTCGCGGAGTAGATATGGTCGGCAGGCGGTAAATTCCTCGGGCAGCGGTTTGTTCTCCGGCGGAGCGCAATGCACGGCGGCAGTGATGTAGCAGTCGTTCAATTGGAGCCCGTCATCCTTATGAATCGAAGTCGGCTGGTTGGCGAAGCCAGCGTCATGTAGCGCACCGTAGAGCCAATCGCCGCTGCGATCCCCAGTAAAGATGCGGCCAGTACGATTGCCACCGTGGGCGGCGGGAGCAAGGCCAATCACCAGCAGCCGCGCTTGAGGGTCTCCAAAACTCGGCACTGGTTTCCCCCAATACTCCCAGTCGCGATAGCGCTTCACCTTCTCGTGAGCGATGCGGCCGCGATAGGCCACAAGGCGGGGGCAGAGCGAGCAGGAAGCCAGTTGCCGTTGCAGTGTTGCGAGCGTGTTCATGGGCAAATATTAGGCCATTGCAAGGAGAGAAGCGACTCGCAGCGCAAGTGGACGCCAGGACAGGGATGTCCTTGACGGTCTCGACCGGACTCGGTTACTAAAGAGCAGAGCGATTTTTCATATCAATCATATTCAAGAAGGAGGCATACATGCCGACACCACAGCCAGGGGTCCTCGATCGCAACATGGGGCAACACCAATGGTACGTACACTTGAGCCGCGAACCAGGTGCAAACCTGACCACGATTAAGGCCGTCATTCAGAACCTACGCCGGGTCTGCGCAGACCAGGGAACTCATCTCGTCCTCGGTTTCGGGCCGACGCTGCTCAAAGACCTGACCAGCGACGTGCCGAACGATTTCCAGCCATTCGAGACCGTCAAATCGGTCGATGGCAGCGGACGCGAGGCCAAGGGAACCCAGGAAGAATTGCTCGTGTGGATGAACAGCCCACGCAAAGACCAGATTTGGAAAGCCCAGTGGGATGCACGCCAAGCGCTGACCGGTCACATGAAGGTCGCCCGTGAGACCATGACCTTCATCTATGGCAACTCGCTTGACATGACCGGCTTCATCGACGGCACCGGCAACCCCGAAGCCGAACGAGATGTCGAAGTCGCCATCGTGCCGAATGGTCAGCCTGGAGCTGGCGGCAGCTTCATTCTCGCCCAGCGTTGGGTACACGACCTCGTCGGCTGGAACAAACAGTCCGTCCAAGAGCAGGAAGGTGTCTTTGGTCGCACCAAGCCCGACTCGACTCGCTTGGCCGTGCAACCTGCCCACTCCCATCTCGCCCACGTCGAATTGCGTCAAGGTGCCACGGGCGATGCTACCAAGCCGAAGCGCGAAGAGATTTCGCGTCGCTCCACGCCGTATGCGTTCCACGATGGAACGGTGGGCCTCTACTTCATGGCCTTCTGCAAGGCGCAAGCGCCGTTCCGCGAACGTCTGCGTGCCATGTACGGAGCCGACGGGCAAGTCCGCGATAAACTCACGGACTACAGTAATCCCGTGTCCGGTTCCTTCTACTTCGCCCCGTCGGTTGAAGTGCTCGACGCCAGCTTGGCGTAAGCCTTTAGAGAACATAGGCTGGGGCATGCTCCAGCCTACCGACTAGCAGTTAGGCAGCAATCTTCTCAGCGTTCAGAGTAACGCGAGATGCCCGAGATGCAGCGACATGCACCAGTTGCTCGTATAACTGCAAAAACTCCTGAGGCTGGCCCGAGAGCTGGCGATTAACAAAAAGCCGTAGGTCCTTTTCCGTACTCCATAGCATACCGGTGGATTTCTCCCCACGCTTTTCCCAGTCAAGAACGGTCAGCTGTGGTACCCCAAAGCGACGGGCAAACTCTGGTACACTCAAGGCAAAATGTTGCCGGATAAATCGGACCTGATGACCAGTGAGGCGACCCGGGAGTGCTGCAAGCTGTTGTAGTACGGCCAGCGCGAGATTGAGATAATTGATGTTAGGGGTCCACTTGCCACGTACGTGTACCAGTGGCACTTGCTCCAACACGACCGGAAAGCCGAACCCTCGATCGATATATCTTGCTACGATTTTAGTTTCCATCCTCTTCCTCATAACGCAATTGCAGTGATGATCAGCAGTCCGTTACTCTCGAAAGAGACGATGACGCGCAACTGGCGACCATCTACAGTCTTTCCTCGGATTGCGTAATTCCAGGCGTAATAACGAAAGTCAAACACATCTTTTCTTTTCTCGTGCCAACCATGATTCAGCACATAAAGAATCTCCGGGCGCGTGATCCGTCGTTGTGATTGTCGCTCTGCGGC
>SYOC01000405.1 GCA_005804965.1 Pseudomonadota bacterium | reverse complement strand
TCGCTGCTCCAAGTTGGTAGCCACCACAATGTTCGTCGCGGGAAACGCCGCTTGCAGCTCACGCGCTTTCTCCGTCGGAAAATCCGGGAACCCGCTCAAGCCAGAAGAGCCGGCAAAAGACATACAGATTTTGGTCGTGGTCATCGCTCGCCCCTTTCAAGCAGTACGCTCGGCACGCAATAATTAACCGTCTTTTACCAAAATTTAACCGAAAAGAAACCGATGGCGAGTTGAGGTTTCTTCTTGTTACCGAGTAGAATTTATCCACTCGCGCGAGTGGATCATTCTCAAGCTACGGAGGGTTGGCAACGGACCCGTCATCCTCCGCATGAAGAAAGGGTCCTCATGCAACACTCCCAAGAAAGGAGGCAACTATGGCAGCCAAGAAAAGTGCGGGAAGTCGCCCGCCGAGATCTACAGGTGAGTTCTCAGTTTCCGCGACCACCGAGGAGCTGTTACTCGCAGCAGTAGGGCGAGGAGACGAGAGCTTCGAAACCGGTCGCTACTTGATTACCTACAGGGACTCTAGCGCCGATGAAGGGTTCAAGTCTCTCAAAGCTCAAGGATTCCGCGTAGCGAGTGCCAGAGATTTCACGGATCAAGCCGTCACATTCGCGGATGCCGGAGACGCGGATGCCCTGGAGTTTCCGGAGATCGGAGTTGCACTTGTGGGTGGCTCAGCTTTGCAAGCTCATGGGATGAGCGCCCAAAGTGTCTCTACTGACGAAGGTCCCATTCAAGCTATTGAACCGGAGTATTTTGTTTTTGCCGACAATAGCGAATATCTGCGTGGTTTCTTGCGTGCCGCCGAGACGATTGCCAAGGACCTCAGTGCCGGACGCGACGTCGCCGATGAGGAAGACGACACCAGCGTCCAGGTCTTAGGGGAGACTTGGGGGCTTCGCAGATGCAGAGTGCCTCAAAGCACGAGAAGCGGTGCAGGGATCAAAGTTGCCGTGCTCGACACGGGTATGGACCTGAGGCACCCCGACTTTGTAGGTCGCTCGCTTACCACGGCCACATTCGTGGGCCAAGCAGTTCAGGATCTGCATAGCCATGGCACCCATTGCATTGGCACTGCGTGTGGTCCGCAATTCCCTCCAGGCGCAACTCCCCGCTACGGTATTGGCTATGCCACCCGTATTTTTGTCGGCAAAGTCCTCAGCAATATGGGAAGTAGCGTAGGCGGAAGCGTCTTAGCCGGTATGAACTGGGCCATCGCCAATCGTTGTGAAGTCATCTCAATGTCGCTCGGCAGTCAGAGCCCAATCCAGACGGCGTACACCAATGCCGGCGCAGCGGCGCTTCGGAGTGGATGTCTGATTATCGCAGCCGCCGGAAACGCGGCCGCAAGCACAGGAGCACCAGCCAATTCTCCGACAATCATGTCGGTGGCTTCGCTTGACCCGACGCTCAGTCCGTCGTCATTCTCGAACTTCGGTAAGATCGAGATCACCGCGCCAGGGCGAGACGTCTTCTCCTCGATACCAATGCCGAGGCGCTATGGTATAAAGAGTGGCACGAGCATGGCGACTCCGCACGTCGCGGGATGCGCAGCCCTGTGGGCGCAACACAGTGCATCGCTTCGGGGTATAAACTTGTGGCGGCACTTGCAACGGTCAGCACGGCCACTTCCATTCCCAGCCTCGCGCATCGGCAGCGGGCTCGTCCAGGCTCCATAATCTAATAGATCTTCCCCGTTCTCTGTCGAGCATGTGCCACTCAGCGGAGGACAGGGAAAGGGAGAAGATGCCTCATGGCTAAAGCTACCACATGGATCATCACCACGAGCGGAGATCGCTCGATTCACGAGATCGCCAAAGACCTCGCCGCCGCTGGACTTGCCGACGGCCAAGTGCTCGAAGAGATTGGGTGCATTACCGGCTCGGCGGGCAGCAAAGCCGCCGCCAAACTGCGGAAGGTACGTGGAGTGATCGACGTGTCGCCAGATGTCCCGGTCAGCGTGGGGCCACCGCACTCCTCGGATACTTGGTAGCAGTGGCGCTGCGGATTATTCTTCCGGCAGCGCCGCTTCTTTGTCGATCATTTGCCCCGCTAGCTTTTTTGATTGCCCCAGCGGTCCCAGTGAATCACTTCTTCCACAGGGCGACGTGACACTGGACCGAATTTTCCTTGCGGGTAGCCCATGGGAATCAATGCCGCTACTTCCATCGTCTCGGGAATGCCAAACTTCTGCTTCAGCGCTTCTTCAAAAAATGAGTGAATCGTGGTCAGCGTCGCACCGACACCCAAGGCACGACAGGCCAGCAAGATATTCTGCACGGCTGGGAAGATGGTGCCGTACACGGCGAGGTTACTCCCACGCTGATTCTTCATCGCCGCGATGGGCGCGTATTCTTTACGTACGCACGCCAGAAGAATCGCTGGCACCTCGTCCATATTCGCCGCCAAGTCGGCCACGGCGTTCATCATGCGTTGCTGCGGAGGCGGCAGCTCGCCAGAAAACGACCCTTGGGCGCGCACTTGCTGCCAGGTGTTCCAATAGTAATCGCGGATGAAGCGCTTCAAGTCTGGGTCCTGAATCAACATGAATGCCCACTCTTGAGCATTACCGCCGCTGGGGGCGCGAATGCCAGCGTCGATGATTTTTTTGAGTACCTCTTCAGGAATCGGGTCAGATTTTAAGCGCCGCATCGCGCGCGTGGAGTAGATGATTTCAAAAATTCCCGGTTCAGCCATAATAGTCTCCTCTCTTTCAGGCATTGTCAGTTAACGTTCCATACGTGCAAGAACTTCTTCGGTGCTCCCGCCGTAGCTCAGCGCGGCGTCGCGATCATACGTGAGCACGATCAGGGTCGCCCCTTCTGGTCCGCAAACCAAAGGCGCGCTTTGTTCACCTGCGGCAACAAAGCGCAGGTCCTTCGGCCCCAGACGTTTGCCATCAACAAGGACCGAGCCTTTGTACACGACTTCGTAATGGCCGTACTCCGACGCCGGAGCGACGAATGACATCTCCGGTGGACATTCGACGATCTCCGCCGACGGGCCCTTCGTCGCAGGGATCAGGACTTTACGCCGCGCACCCTCGTGCCCCGGCAAGGGTTCCCACTCAACTTCGTGTGCGCAGCACGACAGTTCTCTGCCCCGCGTGTTCGCTTGCCGCCGTCGTTCTTTATCGCGCATCATCACCACGCCGCCGGGCTTGGTGTGCAACACCAGCATGTCGTGCCCGCCACTGACCACGAACGGTCCGTAGGGCACGTTGTGTTCCGTGTAATGCACGGCTGGGGCATCGAGACGAAACGTCGGAAACGTCATCGACCCTTCCAATAAGAGTTGAAACTGTGCGGCGAGGTGAAAATGCGGCTCGACCTCATAGCCTTCAGAAATGCGTGCGTGAATAGCCTCTGGTCCACCATCCGTACCTTTGAGGTACATCTGCAAGTCTGTCGTCCCTCCCCCATCGAGCGCCAAAGATTTCCACGGCACGCTCGCGCCCTCAACCAACAATTGTTGTGTATCCATAGCCGCCTCCTTTTGAAAATTGTCGTGTGTGATGCTTTACGCCGTCAGCCCGCCATCAACGGCCAACACTTGGCCAGTAATGTAGTCGGCATCCGCGCATGCAAAAAAGACGAATGCCGGAGCCACCGCCTCCGGCTCAACTAGCTTCGCCTGCGCGAAGGTTGCCACCGTATCAGGAAGATGTTGGCGACGAAACGCGAAGAGCGCGTCGGTCATGCGTGTCTCGGCTACCGGCGAAATACAATTGACCTGAATGTTGTGGGCCTTGAGTTCGCTCGCCGCGTTGCGGGTAAAGGCAATGACTCCGCCTTTGGCTGCCGCGTAATCGGCCACACCAAATGAGCCGCGTAGCGCCGATGGCGCGGTCACATTGACGATCTTGCCACCGCCTTGGGCTTTCATCACTGGCACCACAGCTTGGATGCACAGGAACACCCCGGTCAAATGGACGGCCAGCGTCGCACTCCATTGCGCCTCATTGATCTCTTCCAGCTTCGTCGGGTGAATGACGCCAGCATTGTTGACGAGCACATCGATGCGTCCCCACCGCTCGACCACGGCACGCACCATCCGCTCAACTTCGGCTTGCTGGCTGACATCAGCTTGTATGGCCAGTACCTGCCTGCCAGCAGCAGCAATTTCCTGCTCAGCCTGTGCCAACGCAACGCGATCACTCACGCCAGTGATCGCTACGTCTGCCCCTTCACGGGCAAATGCCAGCGCTACAGCACGGCCAATCCCACGGCTGCCACCGGTCACTAGTGCTACTTTGTTATGTAAACGCATCCTCTTCCTCTCTAATCTCTTCCTTAGGGATAGACACAAGGACGAACGAGCCACACGTAGCCGATCCCGTCATGGTGGATCTCGGCAGGTGTTTCGTTCCTTGCCAGGGCAGCGTCGATAGCAGCGGCAACTGGCGGTGGGATTTCCTGCGGGCCTAAGATGCGCCCATTGGCGATCACGTCAACAATGATATCGAAAGCCTCGTCCATACATGCTCTCAGCAATAAACTTCTGCCTTATGCAGCGGGAAGAACTGGAGGGAAGCTGTCGCCAGTGCTACGCTGCCCCGTGCGTCATCGTTATACCCCACGCAACCAGAAAGGAGAACCCAATGAAGTTTGGCATCGTGCCGATCAATCTCGGTGAATTCACCAACCCGGACATGCTGATTCCCTTCGTCCAACACGCTGAAGCCCTCGGCTATGAATCGGTGTGGACGGCCGAGCACGTCATCATCCCCAAAGAATACTCCTCGGTCTACCCCTATAACCCGAGCGGCAAAGTCCCGTTCTCTCCCACTGCCGAGATCATCGACCCGTTGGTGGCGCTCACGTTTATTGCCGCAGCCACCACGCGCTTGCGCCTGGGCACTGGCGTCAACATTTTGCCACAGATGAATCCGCTCTATTTAGCCAAATGGGCGTCGTCAATCGACCATCTCTCGCGCGGGCGGCTTATGCTCGGCTTGGGCATTGGTTGGCTCCGAGAAGAATTTGAGGCCATCGGCGTTCCCTTCGCGCAGCGCGGCAAGCGCTCGGATGAATACCTGCAAGCCCTCAAAGCCGTGTGGACGGGTGAAGACGTCAACTATCAGGGAGAGTTCGTGCGCTGGCAAGGGTTCGCTATGCGCCCGCGTCCAGCACAGCCCGGCGGGGTGCCGCTGGTCATTGGTGGTGTAAGCCCAACCGCGATCCGTCGCGTGGCACGCTATGGCGACGGCTGGTACGTCATCGGCAAAGACCTTGACGAGTATCGCACGCACATCGCTGCGCTCAACGACGAATGCGCACGTCAGGGTCGCAATCCGCGCGAGATCGAGATGACGGCCTATTGGAACTATTACGGCGAAGGGTTGGAAAGTTTAGCTGTGTACGAAGAATTGGGCGTCCAGCGATTGCTCATCAACCTACGGGCGTTGCGCGACCGTGATGTCACGACGGCCCTGGAGCGATTTGCCGACGAGGTAATTGCGAAACAAGGATAGCTGCTCAGCGTCCACCCGAGGCTTGCCAGTAACTGTCATTCCGAGAAGCGAAGCGACGAGGAATCTCACGCGGGCAGAATCCACACGAGATTCCTCGCCTTCATTACCTTTCGGCGCGGAATGACGCCCCTTCATGCTCCGGTAGACGAAGCCTTACCCACGCGCACCGATGGCTCCAGCGCTACGCAGTTGATCGACATCGGTTGCGCTGAATCCCCAATCACGCCGGGCTTCTTCGGTATGTTCGCCCGGCTGGGCCGGTGGGCGTTGGACCGCGCTCGGCGTGCGGCTGAAACGCGGTGCCGGCGCGGGCTGCGTGACACCGTCCACTTCGACAAAAGTGCCGCGTTGCTGATTATGCGGGTGACTCGGTGCTTCCTGCATGCTGAGCACGGGCGCGAAACACACATCACTGCCTTCCATGATCCGACACCACTCGTCGCGGGTCTTGGTGCGGAACACTGCCGCCACACGATCCTTCAACGATGGCCACGCAGAACGATCCTGCTGCCGTGGCAGCTCTTCATGTTCCAGGCCACTCAGGCGCAGCAGTTCAGTGTAGAACTTCGGCTCGATTGAACCGATGGAGACGTACTTACCGTCGCTGGTCTCGTACACGTCGTAGTAATGCGCACCAGTGTCGAGAATGTTCTCGCCCCGTTGGTCCGTCCAGCGCCCAGCAGCACGCAGTCCGTAAATCGCAGACATGAGTGACGAGGCGCCATCAATCATCGCCACATCAATGACTTGACCTTTGCCAGATTTTTGCGCCTCCAGCAGCGCCGCCACGACGCCCAATGCCAAATAGGCGCCACCACCACCAAAGTCGCCCACAAGATTCAGCGGCGGTACCGGCGCTTCGCCACGACGTCCGATGGAGTGCAACGCACCAGTCAAAGCGATGTAGTTGATGTCGTGCCCGGCAGCATGGGCGAGCGGGCCGTCTTGCCCCCATCCGGTCATGCGGCCAAACACAAGGCGCGGATTACGGGCAAGGCAAATATCTGGCCCTAGTCCCAAGCGTTCCATCACGCCGGGGCGAAAGCCTTCTAT
>SYOC01000404.1 GCA_005804965.1 Pseudomonadota bacterium | reverse complement strand
GCCGTTCTTGGCTAGTTCGTTCGCCGCATCTAACACGACCTGGAGCATTTTCGACCAGGCTACCAGTGTGACATCTTTCCCTTCACGTTTGATATCACCTTTGCCGAGGGGAATGATGTAATCCTCGTCAGGCACCGGACCTTTGCGTCCGTACAAGACTTCGCCTTCGATGAACACCACCGGGTTGTCGTCGCGAATCGCGCTCTTGAGTAGCCCTTTGGCATCATGGGGTGTGGCTGGCGCAA
Source organism: Pseudomonadota bacterium (assembly GCA_005804965.1). Classification (GTDB taxonomy): domain Bacteria; phylum Desulfobacterota; class Binatia; order Bin18; family Bin18; genus SYOC01. The sequence goes on along the minus strand of SYOC01000404.1, from coordinate 11,289 downwards.
TGACTTTGAGTCCAGGGACGTAGGCATAGAGATTCTCTACGACCTGTGAATGCTGGGCGGCAAGCTGGTGGGCAGCTCCACCCGGGCCGCGAAACACGATGGGCAAGGTAATCTGCCCGCCAGACATGTAGCGCAGTTTGGCCGCGTTGTTGACAAGCTGGTCGAACGCGCACAGGGAAAAGTTCCAAGTCATGAACTCAATGATCGGACGCAAGCCGACCATGGCTGCACCAATACCTACACCAGCAAACCCGGTCTCGGCGATGGGTGTATCCACGATGCGGCGTTCGCCAAAGCGGTCGAGCAAGCCTTCTGACACTTTGTAGGCACCGTTGTAATGACCCACTTCTTCACCCATGAGAAAGACGCGCTCATCGCGCTCCATTTCCTCGGCCATGGCTTCGCGTAAGGCTTCTCGATAGCTCAGTTCTCGCATGACGATATCCTTCCTTCCTTACGCTCCGGCGCTGGCGCGACGGGGCAGGGAGACAACGTTTTCCATGTCTGGAGCTGATTGCTCTTCTGTGTAGATATCATCAAAGAGCGTCTCCGGTGCCGGGACTGGAGACGCTTCGGCGAATTTGACGGCTTCGGCCACATCGTGCTTGGCTTCGTCATCAATGGCCTTGAGCTGGGCTTCGTTGGCAATGCCCAAATCATAGATGCGGTCGGCCAAGAGGCGGATGGGATCGCGCTTCAACCATTCTTCGACTTCTTCCTTGGTGCGATATTTCGCAGGGTCCGACATGGAGTGGCCACGAAAACGATAGGTCTTGGCTTCGATCAAGATCGGTAAGTTTTCCGTACGCGCGCGTTTGGCTGCACGCCGAACAGCTTCGCGTACTTCTAACACGTCGTCGCCATTGACGATCTCTTGCGCCATCGGGTAGCCCTTGGCACGCACGGCCACGTCACCGACGGCGAGGGTACGGTACAGCGGCGTGCCCATCGAGTACATATTGTTCTCGCAAATAAAGACGACCGGAAGTTTCCACAGCGCGGCCAAGGCCATACCTTCATGGAAGGCACCCATATTCGCCGTACCCTCGCCGAAGAAACACAGGGTAATGTCTTGATCGCCGCGATACTTTGAGGCAAAGGCGATGCCCGCCGCAATCGGTATGTGACCGCCGACAATCGCGTGCCCGCCCATGAAGCGTTTGCTCACGTCGAAGAAGTGCATTGACCCACCGCGTCCTTTGGAGCAGCCGGTCGCTTTCCCAAACAACTCGGCCATGGCAGCGTTCATGTCACCCACACGCACCAGATAGTGGGCGTGCTCGCGGTAGGTTGCCAGAATGTAGTCTGTCGGTTCGACGGCCAGAATTGACCCAACGGCCACCGCCTCTTCGCCGTTGTAGAGGTGGAGGAAGCCACCGATTTTGCCACGTGTGTAGCAGCGTGCCGCCTCCTCCTCGAAGCGGCGGATGCGGGTCATGTCCCGGTAGAGTAATAGCATGACATCTCTGTCCATGAGGTCTCCTTCACATTGTCACGGCAAAGCCAACGGTTGCTAGCGCCCCTTCGGCATATGCAATACACGTTCAGCGATAATGTTTCTTTGAATTTCTGAGGTCCCAGCCTCAATCGTATTGGCCTTAGAGCGGAGAAAATTGTACTGCCAGCGTCCGCCTTCCATCGCCCACGGCGACTCGCGCAACAGTTGACCAAACGGTCCCTGCACGAGCATAGCTGTGTCTTGCATACGTTGGTTCAATTCGCTCCACCACAACTTCAGTATTGACCCTTCAGGTCCCGGCGTACCACCGCGCAAGAGGCGTGTAAAGTTACGGAAGCAATTCAGCTTAAGAATTTCGACATCGATGCGATGCTGGGCGAGCTGTTGGCGGATCTGTGGATCTTGCGTCGCCGGGCGACCGTCACGCAGGGTGTCATTGGCCAGTCCGACGAGATTGTCGTAGATGATCTTGAAACGTGCTTGAGTGCCGAAGGAAGCGGTCCCACGCTCGTTCATCAAAGTAGTGAGCGCCACACCCCAGCCGTTGTTAAGTTCACCCACCAAGTTCGCGCGTGGGACATGCACGTCCTCGAAGAACACTTCGTTAAACTCAGACTCACCGGTCATCTGCTGCAACGGGCGCACGGTGATTCCCGGGCTTTTCATATCGACGAGGATATAAGAAATGCCGCGATGCTTGGGTGCGTCGGGATCAGTGCGGACCAGCAGCATGCACCAATCGGCAATCTGTGCCAGACTCGTCCAGACCTTTTGGCCGTTGACGACGAATTCATCTCCATGCAGTTCGGCGCGCGTGCGAATCGAGGCGACGTCCGAGCCTGAGCCTGGTTCCGAGAACCCCTGACACCAGATTTCTTCGCAGTTGAGAATTTTATTCAGATGCTGCTGTTTCTGCTCTTCCGTGCCATGCACGATGATGGTTGGCCCTGCCATGCCCAAGCCGAGGACGTTGAGTGGGCCGGGCGCTTCCACACGTGCCATCTCTTCGTTGAAGATTGCCATCTCGATCATCGACGCGCCGCGTCCACCGTATTCTTTTGGCCACGAGAGTCCTAAATAGCCGCCGCTATGGAGTTTCCGCTGCCAATCGCGCAAGAAGGCAATGCGTTCCCTGCCTTTTGGCGCACGAAAGGTCGAACCCCATCCCGAGGGCAGGTTCTGTCGCAACCATTCGCGTAAATCTTGGCGAAACTGTTCTTCTTCCGGGGAAAACGAGAAATCCATAGTCACTACTCCTTCAACGAATCACGAGCACGAGCCACGAGCACGAGTCACCTTCTCCGTGCTGCTTCGAGCATCTCTTGGGCATGACGTTTTGCTTCCGCAGAAATCTCCACGCCACTAAGCATGCGAGCGAGTTCGTGCAATTGTTCCTCGGCAGTCAGCCGCCGCGCCGAGGACACCGTGCGGTTCTTGAGCATACGTTTCTCCACGGTGTAGGCGTGGTCGGCGAACGCAGCGATCTGTGGAACATGAGTGATGCACAGCACCTGCCGGTTGTGGGAGAGGGCTTTGAGCCGTCGGCCCACCGCCTCGGCGACAGCACCGCCTACCCCGGCATCCACTTCATCGAAAATCAGCGTCGGCGCGTCGCCCACCGCTGCACTCAAGGCTTTGAGTGCCAACATGAGCCGCGACAATTCGCCGCCGGATGCGACTTGTGCGAGAGGCAGTAACGGTTCGCCGGGATTCGCTGACAAATAGAACTCCGCTCGATCGCAGCCTACACTGCGGAGCCGCTGCCGCCCGCGCACGAAAGGGCTGTCGATGCCGTCTTCATCGGTTGCTGCGCCAAACTCGGCGAACCGCACCTGAAACGTCGCGCCTTTCATGCCTAACGATGCCAACTCTTTGGCCATTTGCGATTCCAGTGCCTGAGCAGCGGAGCGCCGAGCCTGGGACAGTTGCTGCGCCTTTTCCCAAGCCGTTGCTGCCGCAGCCTCGACTTGGTGGAGCAGGGCAGTGACGGTCTCTTCGCCACCTTCGATGTGTTGCAATTCGCGTGTGAACGTTTCTTGCAGCGCCAGCGCTGCCTCAATGCTACCGCCGTATTTGTGCTTGAGACGGGAAAGCAGCGCCAGCCGCGTCTCAATCTCTTCTAACCGTTCAGGGTTGACGTGCAAGCGTTGACCATAGCGGCGGAGTTGCAGTGCCGCTTCTTCGACCTGCGCTAACCCTCCGGCGACAAGAACCACCACATCTTGCAGACTCGCGTCGATCCTGGCCAGTTCACGCAGTCGAGAGAGGAGTCGTCCGAGGCGATCCGTTACCGCCTCCTCGCCGGCGGCTAACAACGCTTCGCCGGCAGTTGCGCCTTGCACCAAGCGTTCAGAGTTCATCAAAACGGTTTTTTCTTGCCGCAAGGCTTCGTCCTCGCCAAGACGGAGTTCGGCGCGAGCGATCTCATCGACTTGAAAGCGTAGCAGTTCGCGCCGTGCCTCGGCAGCAGCTTTCCCGGTTGTTAAGGCCTGAAGATGTTCCCAGGTCTGGCGTAGCGTCTGATGACACTGCGCCATTGCGGCGCGAGGTTGGTACAAGTCAGCAAAATCATCGAGCAAGTCGATAGCGGCTTCGGCTTCAAGCAACACTTGTTGCTCGTGTTGCCCGTAGATGTGCATGAGGTTGTCGGCCAACTGACGCAAGACCGTGACCGTGGCGGCACCACCGTTCACATAGACCCGGCTGCGACCACTTTGCGTGAGGACTCGTCGCACCAACAACTCTTCTTCAACGGCATAGCCTCCGCTTTCGAGCAGCGGGGCGAGCCGCCCATCTGGAGGGGCAAATACGGCTTCGACAATCGCTTCTTGCGTATCGTGACGAATTAGCTCAGCAGTCGCGCGCCCGCCGAGCGCTAATCCGAGGGCTTGCATGAGCAAGCTTTTGCCAGCACCGGTCTCGCCGGTAATGACATTCAAACCCTCCTCAAAGGACAATTCCAATTCGTCGATCAGTGCCAGATTTCTGACCCGTAAATGTCTGAGCATGATGCGCTACCAGTCCAACAGCACGTCACCGTCTCGGCGTGTTGCCTCTCCGTATCCACTTTAATGTTGTTGCCTCTCTAACTAGCCTTTTCGTGGCGCGTTCGTAAGTATCGTCGCCCTTGCGTCGCCCCTCTCCGGCCTCGAGCAAGGTTGTGGACTCTAGGAACTGACAGTGGTAGACATTCAGCCCGGGTTTGCAAACATACGGGTGGGTCACCGCCGCGACAGCTGAGGTCCCTCCTGGTACGGGCAATCGTCCGTGTCTGCCATGCCCGTGATGTGGAGCTGAGTTCACCATGCACTATTTTTTCTTTTCTCTTTGGGTTGGCTGGTTGACGTGTCTAGTTTTTCCGGCTCACGCGATGGCAGCCTCACTGAGCCAGCAAACGAGCGAGCTGCTCCGTCAGCGCATCGAAACGTGGCGCACGCCGCCTCCTGAACTCACCCCTCCACCTGTTCCTACGCCCCCTACGCTTGTCCCCTCTGGCTCGCTTGCACCCTCTGCTTCTGCGACCACGGGGGTTGCCGCTCCTGTTCCAGTGACTGCTCAACCCAGCGTGCTACCTCCTCCACCGGTGAAAGCTCCGCCACTGCCGAAATTCCTTGTCGGCAAGGACACGCTGACGACGGCGGTCATGCTCGCGCGGTTTTACGAAGGGCGCAATTATCGGCCAGCGTGGAGCGATGAACGTGGCCCGCTCGCACGTGCAGAGACGTTGCTTGCTACAATTCAAGTGGAATCTGGAAAAGAAGGGCTTCGGGCCGAAGATTATCGTTTGACGCAACTCGGGAAACTTCTCCGCCACGTGCGCCAAGCGCCTCTGGGGCAATCTGCTGCTGATGCGCGTGTACTCGCCGATCTCGATTTCCTCTTGACCGATACGTTCCTGCTCTACAGTGCGCACCTATCACTCGGACAGGTGAAACTCAGTGCGTTAAGTGCCGAGTGGTTCGAAAAGCAAGGCAAAACCGACCTTGTCCAAGCCTTGCAGAGCGTGGTGGATACCAACCGCGTTGACGCCGTGCTGAAAACGTTGACTGTTTCACACCCGGGATATGTGCAGTTGCGCGATGCACTTGTGCACCATCGCACAGTTGCCGAGCACGGAGGCTGGCCGCGCATCGCCGCTGGTTTCGACCTACGCCCTGGCGATCACGACCGCCGCGCTGCGCAATTACGCTCTCGCCTCCAGGCCACCGGAGAATGGGCACCTGCCTCCACTACTGAACTCACGCGGATGCCGACCCATTCCCCCAAGAGTAACACCACCAAACCCCGCCACGAGAATGAGGACGAGTACGACGCAACTTTGGTAGATGCTGTCAAACGATTTCAACGCCGCCACGGACTGGAACTAGATGGCGTCGTTGGCGGTGGCACGCTGGCAGCCCTCAACGTCTCGGTGGAAACCCGTATTCAACAAATCCTCGCCAACATGGCACGGTGGCGTGCATTGCCGCAGAATCTCGGGAGCCGCTATGTGGCCATCAACGTCCCCAACTTCACGCTGGATGTCGTTGAAAAAGAGCAGTCCACCCTCGCCATGAAAGTGGTGGTCGGGAAAATGGTCGAGAAGCGCTCGACGCCGACGTTCAGTGCGGCCATGACCCACATCGTGCTCAATCCGTACTGGAATGTGCCCAAGAGCATCGCCGAAGAAGAGCTGTTCCCGCTCTCGCGTAAGAACCCGCAATACTTTGCCAAGAATAAATTCACCGTGCGCAAAGTGGCAGTTGGCGAGAAAATGATTCCTGATCCCAATGCGACAGACGGCTCAATGATTGCCACGCCAGTGTATCAATATCGCCTGCGGCAAGAGCCAGGGCCGAAGAATGCCCTCGGGCGGGTCAAGTTCATTTTTCCTAACGCACATGGCGTGTACCTGCATGACACTCCGTCCAAGGCGTTGTTCGAACGGACGGTACGCACCTTTAGCCACGGCTGCATTCGTGTGGAGCGGCCTCTTGATCTGGCCGAGCATCTGTTGCGCGACTCCGAGAAGTGGCAGAGGGGGTCGATCCAGGCGACCCTTGATCGACGCAAAGAGAAAACCATTTGGTTGGCAGAGCCCGTGCCTGTGTACATCCAATACTGGACGGTTTGGGTGGACCGCGACGGCGTCATGCAATTCAGGAACGACATCTACGGCTACGATAAGACCCCAGGTGCGCGACTGCCGATAGCGGTCGCAAAGAAACCACGGCCAGCACCAGCCCCGCAACTGCCGCAACCACTGCCAGCGCCGCAAGAAGTGCACTCTCCGCAGCCCACGGTGCCAGACCTGCCTCCTGTCACGCAGGCACCATTAGAAAACCGGCCAGCTCTTCCAGCCGCGGCCCTGAACGCGATGTAGGAATCTGCGATGGAATGGTTAGTACACGATCTGAACCCCACAGGGACACTGCGGACGAGGCAACGCCAAAGGCTGCGCAGTCGTGCTGCCTTGCTTTTGTTGCTGCTTGGTTTCTGTTTTTTCTGCTTTCCGCCTCTTCTCCATGCACAATCATCGGCCTCCAAACAAAAGAAAAATCTCACCTCCGCACGGACGCATAGCGTGCCGCGTACACGAGCGACCGTCCAGCGGGGAAAATCCGCACCTCGCTCCAAGCTTACCGCACGAACGCAGACGCAGATAAAATCGCGCCGCGTGGCTAAAGCGTCGACAAAAATAAAGAGGCACCGTGGGCTGTCACGTTCCCGCGCCGCCTTAGCATTGCGGGCGGCAGCAGCAGCGGCGGCGAGAGATGCCACGCGCCGGATATTAATTGCCACCAATTACGACGATACTTTTCCGCCGACGCCTTATGCCCCGGAACTGGCACCGTTCCCCGTGCTACTGAATGACGAACCGCTGGTCTTCCGTACCAACAGCGCCTTCGTGCTGCCGGGTGAAACGATAACGTTGGCTGTGGGAAAAACGAAAAAGAACAATGCCTACATCCTGCAAAGCCCATTCAAGACGACGACGACCGGGCAACATCACTGGTCATGGCAAGCGCCACGCGAGGTTGGTCTCTATCCAGTGAAAATCTTGCATACCGCATGGGGGGCTACCGTCCAGCTCAACGTCTTCGTGATGGCTCCTTTTACGCAGATTGAGGACGGCGAGCTGAACGGGTATCAAGTTGGCAAGTATCCCGCCGCCCCGTTGCACGAGCTGGAGGCATACTTACTGCCGCGTGGCTTCATCGAAGTCACCGAAGAAAACGAAAACACGTTGATCACTCCGCATTTCCGCTTGCGACAGTTCCTGTGCAAACAGCAGAGCGACTATCCCAAGTACCTAGCGCTCGACTCCCGTTTGCTCCTGGTACTAGAAACCATCCTGAAGAAAGTCAACGAACAAGGCCATCATTGTCCGACGTTGTCAGTCATGAGCGGCTACCGGACTCCTCACTACAACCGGGCCATTGGTAACGTGACCTCCTACAGCCGCCATCTGTGGGGCGATGCTGCCGACATCTTTGTTGATGCCAATCCACGCGATGGTGAGATGGACGATCTCAATAGTGATGGTGTCATCGACTTCCATGACACTGAAGTGTTGTACGATATCGTGTTCGAACTGTACGAACCGCGCGTGCAGCAATTCCTCACCAGTGGATTCGTCAACGCTCCGATCTTGCAGCAACTAGGTGCCACCGGCTTCGCGGACGACCAACGGCTGCAACGCCACATGACTGGCGGTCTGGCACGTTATCGCGAAAGCGGCGGGCATGGCCCATTTGTACATGTGGATGTGCGCGGCATTTTTACACGCTGGGGGCGCTGAGGCACGGGCTGGCCTCTAGTGTCGGCCAGCGTTCTGCGATAGGGTCGGCCCGTAAACAGCGAAGAAAGGAGCTTCCATGGCCGACAATTTTTACACCCCAGAAGGTATCAAAGGCTTACGCAAGTTACGTGACCTGCGCCCCGGCTTGTTCAAAGCATTCACGGAGTTTGACAGCAAAGTTTTTGAAGAGGGCGCACTCCCGGTCAAAACTAAAGAGTTGATTGCCATCGCCGCCGCGCATATCACCCAGTGTCCGTACTGCATCGACACGCACGTGAAGCGTGCTAAGAGCGCCGGTGCTACCGACGAGGAAGTCGCTGAGAGCGTCTTTGTGGCTATGGCACTTGCCGCCGGCGGTGCTTTCGCCCATAGCAGCATTGCCATGCACTCCATCGCCCACGACTAAGCCCGCCGCCTCATTTCTCTGCTCCGTGCTGGGACTGACTTCTCTCTTGTTTCTCTCCGCGCGGGGCGACATGCCACATGGAAGCAAGCTACTCCTTCGTACTTGCCCAACCGGAACACCTCTCTGAGTTGCCAGAAATCGAGCTGCAGGCTGCCCTGCTGTTTCGTGACTGGAACGTTCCTGCTGCTGTGATCGAAGAGACGACACCACTGGCAGAGTTCCAAGCTGCGCAGGAAGAGGGGCATCTGTGGGTGGCGTTGTCGCTGCAAGGTCATCCTGTTGGTTTTGCCCTGACCGAGTCAGACGGAACCACACTCCACCTCGAAGAAATCGATGTACTCCCTGAGCATGGACGTCGTGGGGTCGGCAAGGCCTTAGTCGAGACGATCTGTACGTGGGCACGAGACCGTGGTTACACTGCGATTACCTTGACCACTTTTCGGGACATTCCGTGGAATGCGCCGTTCTACGCCAAACTCGGATTCGAGGTGGTGCTGGCTGAGGCATTGACTGCCCAGCTGCGGCGGCGCGTTGCCGACGAAGAAGCACGCGGGCTCGACCCCGTCTGGAGAGTGGTGATGCAGAAAAAGCTGTAGCGATGTAGCCTTCGCCAGCGTAATACTGATGATAGTCTCCCCCTCCCACTTGTCTTCTTGGTGAAGTCCAGATAGGCGAAGAGGCAGTTGCCGAACGCCACCTCAAGAGGACACCACCATGCTTCAACAAGCCTATGATTTTCGTGATGAAAGCGAGACACTGTTTGCGCTGCTTGAACCGCTAGAAGATCGCGACTGGGAACGATCCACCCAGTTCAAAGAGTGGACGATTCACGATGTCGTCGCCCATTTGCACTTCGGTAATTACCTGGCCGATTTGTCACTGCGCGATAGCGATGCTTTTCTCGATTTTATCCGCAACTTCATGGCGGTAAGGAAGCGGTCCAATGGCCGTGTCGCGACGAACGAATGGCTGGCGGGAACGAAGAACCGTGCCTTGCTCACTCGCTGGCGTGAATTTTATGTGGAGATGACCGAACGCTTCGCGGTTGCTGATCCCTCAAAACGCGTGAAATGGGTCGGCCCCGATATGAGCGTGCGTTCCAGCATCAGCGCCCGCCTGATGGAAACCTGGGCGCATGGGCAGGCAGTCTACGATGTCCTCGGGCAAGTGCGCCGCGACACCGACCGCATTAAAAACGTTGCCGTGCTCGGCATCAATACCTTTGGCTGGACCTTCACGAATCGCGGACTGCCCGAGCCAGCCGACCAGCCCTACGTCCGACTGACTGCACCGTCGGGGGCGATTTGGGAATGGAATGCTCCGACCCAGGATAATTGTGTTGCGGGCAGTGCGGTGGAGTTCTGCCAAGTGGTCGCGCAGACGCGGAACATCGCCGACACGGCTCTGCGGGTTGTTGGCGAAACTGCAACGACTTGGATGGCTATGGCGCAGTGCTTTGCCGGGGCGCCAGAAACTCCACCAGCGGCGGGTCAGCGCTTCCGCCAAACCTGACACTTGCTTCTGCGGTCCCAATGAAAATTTTATTTTCCAAAAAACAGGACTGGGAAGAGGCGATCTCGATAGGGTTTCAGGCTACAGGGCATGGGCTTGTCTTCGACGAATTTTCTTCCGCCACGATTGGCAACTACGACCTCGTCGTGCCACTCACTGTTCAAGACGCGATGCTCTTGAACGAGATGCGTCCGCTCATTGCCTGTAACCCGCTGCCTATTCCTACTCGGGAAAGCATTGAGTTGTGCAACGATAAAGCGCTTTTCAACCGCACGCTCATGGCCAATGGCTTCGCGCATGTGATCCCGCAGATGAATGGTGCTCTGCCTTATCCGTACATCGTGAAAAAGAGCATCGACGAGTGGGGGAAAAACAGCCATATCATTCGGGACGCACGACACGAGCAGGAGCTGGTCGCTCTCCTTGCCCATCCTGACTATTTTTGCCAAGCCGTTATTCCTGGATTCACCGAGTATGCTACTCACGTGCTCGTCAAAGAGCAAAAAATCATCTGGGCGCTCAACATTCAATATGTTTTTGCAAACGAGACACCGATCAAAGGAAAAGATGCTGTTCTCTTCACGACCCTGTGTCGGTGTCCCTATCTAGAACAATTTGCCGCAATTTTGCGGTTTCTCGGCTTCGAGGGGCTGTGCTGTGTCAACTACAAAGTGTTCGACGGTCGCCCCTTCCTTTTCGAGATCAACCCGCGCTTTGGCGGCAGCCTTTGCCCGTTCTTTTCGTTCTTGTTACGGCATCTGCACTGAAGCGATCTCTGCCTCTTGGCCTCATGCGGCTAGTCTTTCGGCTTTCCTCCACCCAAAGCTTGATTCAGAGCTTGTCGGTAGGGGTATGTGTCCATGTAGATCCGCAGGACCTTAAACTTGCCGTTCTCGAAGGTCCAGAAATTGAGGTTATTCATCTCAATCGGGGTGCCGTCTTTTGTCTTCCCCACTAGATGTAGGGGAGCCACCAGTTTGTTGCCATCAATAACAATATCCGTCGGACCAGCGTGATAATCGACCAGACTCCCAGTCAAGTTCGTATAGAACGCACGCAATGCCTCCTTGCCGCGTATGCCCTGTTCCCCGGTCATTGGGTTAATGATTAAAGCATCATCAGCAAAGAGTG
>SYOC01000403.1 GCA_005804965.1 Pseudomonadota bacterium | reverse complement strand
TCAGCACTCAGCACTCAGCACTCAGCACTTGTTATTCGTCATGACCCGTCCGAATATCCTTTTTCTTCTCATCGACTGCCTACGCGCGGATGCCGTGCTCGGCGAGAATCGTGGGGCGCAGACACCGACGCTGGATCGCCTCGTGCGCTCGGGCACAGCATTTACCCAAGCTGTGTCGTCCGCCTCTTCAACAACGCCGTGCGTAGCGAGTCTTCTCACTGGCACGTATTCTTTCGTGCACGGGATTCGCTCCATCTTTGGGCTGAAACTCAACCCAGCCGTCCGTTCATTGGTCGAGACGTTCCGCGAGCAAGGCTATCACACGTATGCTGAGGTCAGCGGGCCGCTTTTTCCAGAAACCGGCTTGGATCGTGGGTTCGACTCGTACCAGTTTCGTGAAGCGGCAGGGTATTTGTCCAGCGCCTGGGGGACGGATTTCCGCCAGCGTTTGCGCCACGGCGATTTTAAGCCGCCGTGGTTTCTGTTCCTGCATTTGTGGGAATTGCACCATCATCGTCATATTCTCCCTGAGTTTCGTACTCGCGCTGCTGGGAGGAATCGTTACGAACGCGCGTTGTCCTCGCTCGATTCCCAACTAGCGACGCTTGTCGAAGCCCTGCCGTCAGACACGTTAGTGGTACTGCATGGCGACCACGGTGAGCGTGTCGTACCTACTGACGCACAGTACCGCGTCTATCGCCTAATTCGCGATCTCCTTGCGCGGAAGACTCGCAAGCGTGAAGGCCACGAAATGGATATCTACGAGGAGCTGATTCAGGTGCCGCTGGTCTTCACAGCACTCAACGGAAACGTTCACCCAGCTTTGCCCGTAGGTGCGCGGGACCCGCAGCTCGTCCGCCAGATTGATGCGTTACCAACGTTGCTCGATCTGATCGGTGCTCCCCTGCCTCCAGATATTCATGGCCGAAGCCTCACGCCGGCACTGCTGCGGCACGAGCAGCTTCAGATTGAGGCGTACCTTGAAGCATTTTTGCGCATTCGTTCTGACCCGAAAGATCGCCGAGTCGGGTGGCGGACGGAAGAGTGGAAATACCTCTACGCACCACAAAACCCGCGCCTGCCGGAAGAGCTGTACCATCTGCCGAGTGATCGGCGCGAGCGGAAAAACCTTGCCACTCGACGCGCGGATGTGGTTGCAACATTGAGAGACCGCATTGAAACGCTCCAGCATGGCGCAATCGCGCCAAGCCCGGGCGTGGGCATGAGCGACGAGGAAAAAGCCGCCATCGAAAAACGCCTCACAGACTTGGGTTATATGTAACTTGCAGCGTGTACGCTGATCGCGATGCTGCTTTCTGCATGCTTTTATGTGCGCCGACACGGCTTCTCCAGAGATATTGACGGTTTTTTGCGCTCCGGACCAAGCGCAGCTCGCGCAGCTCGTCGCCAGTCCACCGACCCAGTGGCCACCCGCGCAAATTCTCAAGCAAGACGGAGGGACAACCGTTACATTGCTCACACTCGCTGAGACAAGTCTGGCCGTGAAACACCAGAGAATGTTGACGTGGCGGCAATGGGCGGACGCGCTGTGGCGCGGATCGCCAGCACGTCGAGCGTGGAACGGTGCCCAACTGCTCGCCACACACGGGTTTGCTGTGCCCCGCCCATTAGGAGTTTTCGAGCGACGCCATGCTGGGCAAATGATCGAGAGTTGGTATTGCAGTGAAGGGTTGTACGCCCATCTCCCGCTGCACACCTATTGGCGGCATCATTGCCCAACTTGGTCGTTTCGGCATCGACGTGCCTTTCTGAAGGCGCTCGCAGAATTTCTCCGCTCCTTCCATGCAGCGGGACTCTACACCGGCGATATGCGCGATGCCAATCTCCTTGTCGAAGATATCGGCTCCGAACAGTGGCGCTTCTACCTCGTCGATCTTGATCGTATTCTCCATGCACCGCCGCTCAGCCAACGGCGTCGCCTCAAGAACATCGTCCAGCTCGAACGTACCTTGGGGCGTAGTCTCCATGCCAGTGATCGACTCTTTTTTCTCTACCGCTATTTTGGCGACCCGTTACCAGCACCATCCGTACGGCGCAGCTTCATTCAGCATCTTCTGCATTTACGTAATCGTAAAGATCGTGAATATGCTCGACGCCGGAGAAGGCAACGTCTTCGTCAGATAAAAGCCGCACGCACAACTGAAGTAATGGGCGAGAGCGTCAGCATGCCGCTTCTGCCCACTCCACCGCGAGCGCTGATTTCCTGCTGTATTATCTGCTTCAATGAAGAACTGCACATCCGACGTTGCCTCGAAAGCGTGAAGTGGTGCGATGAGATTGTCGTGGTCGATTCCTTCTCAACCGACCGGACACTCGACATTTGCCGTCAGTACACCAAGCATATTATCCAGCGCCCATGGCCGGGATTCGTCGAACAAAAACGCTTCGCGCTCTCGCAGACCTCGCATGAATGGGTGCTGAATATCGACGCGGACGAGGAGATCTCGCCGGAACTGCAACGCGAGATTTTGCATGTGCTCGATCGCAACGATCCTGCGGTGGATGGCTTCTTTGTTCCTCGGTTAGTGTACTATCTCGGGCGCTGGTGGCACCGGGGCTGGTATCCAGGATATCGTCTACGCCTGTTCCGCAGAACGAAGGTCCGCTGGGGAGGCGTGGACCCGCATGAAAAAGTATTGTTGCGTGGACAAGCGGATCGTCTGGCTGGCGATCTGTATCACTATACGTACGAAAATACGAGCAACCACCTCCGCGCCATTAATAACTTGACAGATATGGCTGTCCGCGAACGCGCGATGCGCGGCAAACGCACTCGCCATACAGATTTACTCCTCCGCCCGCTGTGGCGCTTCCTGCGCTTTTATGTGTTGCGCGGCACGGTGGCGTATGGCGTCCCTGGCTTTTTCGCCGGCGTTTCAGCAGCCTTCTACGTCTTCCTCAAATATGCCAAGCTCTGGGAACACACGACCCGACAACAGTCGCCGTCTCAGCATTCTCCACGTTGACCCAGAGCGGGCCTGGGGAGGCGGAGAAGTTCAGGTCTTTGGCTTGACGACCCACCTCCACCAAGCCGGTCATCGGTCCGTGGTGGCAGCTGCTCCACAAGGCGTCTTATCCTCCCGACTCCAGAATGCGGGTTTGCCGCAGATCGCCTTACGCATTCGCAACGATATTGATGCCTGGGCTGGGTTACGTTTACGCAGACTCGTTCGCACCGGTGCTTTCGACCTCGTGCATTTTCATACGGCGAGAGCGCATGCCCTGAGTCCTTGGTTGCACGGACTCGGGGTCAAACGTCTCGTCACACGGCGCATGGATTATGCGCTCCGCCCCGGGGCGATGACTCGCTGGCTCTATCTTCAGTGTGTCGATGTAGTCGTCGCCATCTCGACCGGAGTACAAGCTGCTTTATTGGCGGGCGGGATTCCTGAAGAACGGATTCGACTGATCCCCAGCGGGGTCGATACTCCACGTTTCGCGCCTCAGACTGCCGCTCGCCAAGCCATACGTGCCAGATACGGCATCGATCCAGAGACGCCACTGATCGTTGCGATTGGCGCACTCGTAGCTCGGAAAGATCAAGCCTTGCTGCTCTCTGCCGCCCATATCCTCAAAACTCGCGGCTATGCGCCTCGGTACCTCATTTGTGGAGAAGGACCATTGCGTGCAGACTTAGAAGCCAAGGCGACCGCCCTCGGTCTCAACCAAGCAGCCCAGTTCACTGGCTTTTGTCCTGATATTCCAGCACTTTTATCCGCAGCTGATTTTTTCGTACATGTGCCGCGTCATGAAGGGCTTGGGGTTGCTGTGCTCGAAGCTTTGGCGGCTGGTCTCCCAACAGTCGCAAGCCGAGTCGGTGGCATTCCAGAACTCATCGCCAACGAACACACCGGTCTTCTCGTACCGCCACAGGACGCACCAGCTTTAGCCGATGCTCTCGTCCGCCTTTTAACGCAGCCCGAGTTGGCACGTCGCTTAGGAGCAACAGGACAAACAGTCGTGCGTACTCGATTCGACCTTGCGACGATGGCCAACAGCAATGCAATCTTATACCGGGAATTGCTGGAGGCTCCGTCGTCGTCTGAGGTGTTGCGTTAAAACCAACATTGCTTACGATGGCCATCGACAGGTTCTGCGCAGGCTAGTAGGATCGGCCTGCAGTCGGGCAAATTCGTCGCTATGGATTTTCCTTTGATATTTAGGGCAGTTAGTCTCATCTGCCCCGATTCAACCAGAGATGCGACTTCTATGCCCGATTTTTTAGCAGTTCGCTGCTTTTTCCCCATGACTTCGAGAAAGAAAAAGCCTATACTTTCGCTGCTTTTGGCAATTTTCTGCGGAATGGTGCTGTCGGCACCCCAATTGCTACCCTGGATGCTTGCATGGTTGACACACCCACGAGTCTAGAAAACCCTTCTCCCCGGCAATGGTATGTTGTGTACTCGAAGCCCAAGCGAGAGGAATTTGCGCAAACTCAGTTGTGTCGCAAAGGTCTTGAGGTTTTCTTCCCGCGACTCTCGATTCCGTATCCCCGTCCGCGGCAGAGCCAGATCGTTCCCCTGTTTCCCAATTATCTTTTTGTCCGGCTCTTGTTGCCTGAAGAATATAACTATGCATTATGGTCGCCAGGAGTGAAGACCATCGTGAGTTTCAACGGGACACCAGCCCCCATCGCCGAAGAGATTATCCGTTTTTTGAAACAAGAATCGGACGAGGAAGGCATCATCTTGGGAAGGTCCAGCCTTTTTGCTGGCCAGGAAGTCCGGATTAAAGGTGGCCCTTTCGATGGACTGATCGGCATTATCCAAGATCCGCCAGACGCCAGAGGCCGGGTTGGCGTATTGATGCAGCTCCTGAATCGCCAACTCAAAGTCGAAGTCCCTGTGCATCTGGTAGAGAATAGTTTAGCATTGCCGAGAAGAAACCCGGACAAAAGCCTTGTTTCTTCTCATCGTTAGGTAGTGAAGCGTCCGCACAATACATGCGTCCCTACGACTAGGGCACCAGCCTGAGATGGCGGAGCTATGTCCACCGTTGGGGAAAAAGCCGTCTTCGTCTCTGATTATGAAGGCACTAAGGAACACGACATGAAGTTATCGCTTTTTACGTATAAGACAACGAAACAATCGAAGCTCGCGCTGGGGCTGATTACCCTGCTCGCAGGCTTGCCCGTCATTGGCTGTGGGCGACCGATCACCGTCCCACCGCTCCTACCGAACGAAGCTCCACAATTCGAAGCCATCGGCAACTACCCGGATCGCAATTACCGGATCGAGCCGGGAGATACATTGAAGATCGCTTATCTCTTTCACGAAGACATGGACCAGAATGAAGTCGTCGTGAAGCCAGACGGAAAAGTGAACGCGAATCAGGTTGGCGAGATCGTAGTTGCTGGTATGACAACAGCCGAAGTCGGGAAGCTCTTAGTCGAGCGCACGGCGGATCGCCTGCGCAGCCCAGAGGTCGTCGTCAGCGTGTTTAAATTTGCAGAGAAGAAGGTCTATATCGCTGGAGAAGTAGACAAACCCGGGACAGTCGAGTACCAAAGAGGGCTCACTCCTTTACAGGCGATTGTCGCGGCTGGTGGTTTTCGCGATACCGCGATGGTCGATAGCGTGATTCTGATCCGCCCGGTAGAGAATAGTGAACCGCTGGCCCGAAAGATCGATATTGCCGCAGTGATCACCGATGGGAGCAGAGAGTGGGTGCGTCTCGCTCCGCACGATGTTATCTTCGTGCCTCGCACTCCCATCGCGGAAGCAGACCTTTGGGTCAAGCAAAACATCGTCGAACTCATACCATTCTTCAGAGGGACTGGCATGAGCTACGGGATCGGACGCTAACAAGTCCTCGGTGCGCTCCTCGAAACTGTGATGCGGTGCACTGGCGACTGGCCTAGGCGGGTACAGCAACGTCGCTGCTTAAATAGCCAATGTACAATGAGTTTTTCGGCTTTCGGGAAAAGCCGTTCAATATCACACCAGATCCGCGCTTCCTTTTTTCCAGTCCTGGCCATCAGGAAGCGTATGCTAATCTGCTCTACGGGATTCGTGAGCGGAAGGGGTTCATTGTTCTGACTGGAGAAGTGGGCACTGGCAAGACCACCCTGCTCCGCAGAGTCATGGACAATCTTGAGGAATCCATCCGCTTCGTGTTCTTCTATAATACGACACTCTCCTTCGAGGAGCTGCTCGACTACATCTTTACAGAGCTGCATTTAGACCCCGCCAGCGGGCAGAGCCGTCTCCAAAAAATCCAAGCGCTGAATCAATTCTTGATCACCCAGCTCGGGCAAGGCGGCACAGTTGCCCTACTTATTGATGAAGCCCAGAACTTAACGGATGGAGTGTTGGAAAACCTTCGTCTCCTTTCTAACCTCGAAACTGCACAAGAGAAATTGCTGCAAATTGTTTTAGTCGGCCAGCCTGAGTTGGAGCAAAAATTAGCCCAACCTCATCTTCGGCAGTTGCGACAACGCATCGTCACGTGGTGCAAACTCAATCGTCTCAAAGACAGTGAAGTAGACGAGCTTATTCGTCATCGTTTGGGTGCAGTGGGATATGAAGGCCCGCCCTTATTCACACCAGAAGCGCTGCGACTGATTTCGCTCTATTCTCAAGGAGTCCCGCGCCTCATCAACGTCATCTGCGATAACACGCTGCTCCTCGCCTACGCGGCTTCCCACAAAGAGGTCTCGGTAGATCTCGTCGAAGAAACCGCACATGATCTCCGTTTACTTCCTGTGTTGCATCGGCTCTCGCCGCTCAATGGGCTCCCAACGACAGCCAACAACTCAGAAACGACGCCCGCAGCCCCTGTTCCAACTCGACGAGTAGAGGAATCTCCGCTCGTCGCTCCTCCAGTCGTCCAAGTGCCGGTATCACTTACTCCCCCGCCTGTCGCTCCCTTACGAGAAGGACGGTATACCAATCTCCTCCTCCTTGTCTTGTTTGCCACAGCTTTAGCCATCTTTGGGGTGTTCTCCTCACGGAGCTTGCGATCTGCATCCGAGCAAGACAAAATGCCGCCGCCTTCTGCGCCACCTCGTGACTTCGCAGCTTCTTCTCCAAGGCAAGACCTTGTTCCATTGGAAACAGTGCCATCAGTTGAGATTCCCCCTCCCCCAGCGAACATCCCGGCATCGTCCCAAGCCGCAAAGGAGATTACATCGTCGGCGACAAAAGAAGCCGTCGCCCCCTTAGTAACGCCTAAAAGCGAAGAAGCAGCTCCTCCGACCACCATCGAACAAAAGAGCAATCCCCAGATCACTGCCGTACCTCCGTCACCGGCGCTCACTCCCCCTGCACCACTTCCAGTTCATCGAGAAAACAAGAAAGAGCCTGCGGTGGAGCAAGAACCAACCCTCCTCAACGAAAATGCAGGGAGCGTGAAAACGACGAAGTCAGTGATATCGGCAGCGACCCCAGGGCCTTCTCCCTTGCTCCCAGCGCCGGTGCTCCCGCCGTCTGAGAAGAAAAGCACGGCCAAAGAGACCGAAAAGCCAGCACCTCTTACGAAAGTTGCACAACCAGCAGCACCCGCACAGATTTCTGCAGCTGCGCCTCGTACTCAAGTGAATGTGCAATCGGGAGGGACGATTCTCGATCTCGTACGCACGACATACGGCGACTTCAATACGCTAGCGCTCGTTCTCATCAAAGACTTCAATCCGAAGATTACCGATCTTGATCACGTTGAGACAGGGGCAAAAGTTGCTGTCCCTTCTCTCACCCCAGAGGCGCTGTTACGCAAACAGCCCGATGGCACGTATCATCTTCTCTCGGCAGCGTTTTCTTCTTCTGCCTCTGCACGCAAATTTGCCGAGAGAGTACAGCAGCACGGTTATGAGGTCGAAATCTCTCCTCACAACGTGGCGAAAAGCTTGTTATTACATCGCGTGGAAATCGTTGGGCTGCCGGATCGAGAAGCAGGCCAAAAAGCTTGGGAACTGGTCGAGCCGCAGCAGATGCTGCCCTCCTCCCTCCCGGAAGAAGATGGGGACCTCACTAACCAAGAGGCCCCTCAAGAAAACGCCGACAACCCCCTGGAGACAGGTCTATGAGTAAAACTTACGAAGCGTTGAAAAAAGCCGAAGCGGAGAAAGCACGCAAACTCCATCCCGAAGAGGAAAGTGCAGCCTCCGGAGAGGCCGTTCCTGGTCCGGTGCCAGTCATTACACGCACCGAAGCCCCGGCTCCGGCTCCTTCGCCAACGCCCAAAGCCGCGCCAACGGCTTCCAGCGGGAAACCCCGCGAAGATCGCGTGCCGACGCCCCCAAGCGGAGGCAGCGAGAGCAATGGGCACGCCCTGCCACGCCCTCCGCTCACGGACCGCTCGCTGTCTCCCAACTTGGAGGCACAGTACCAACGGCTCTTCGCCTCGCTCGTGATCCAAGGACAACAGTCAACTCCCCTCAAAACACTCATGGTCGTCGGGGCGGACCACGGCGACGGCGTGACTACCAGTGCCTCGCTCTTTGCGCGCGCCTTAGCCAAGTCCCGCACGGTGCTTTTGGTCGATGCGAATCTCCGCACTCCTGCTCTTGCCGAAATCTTCCATGTCCGCTCGCATGGTGGATTTTCCGACTTTCTAGCTCGCAAAGTTTCGCTCGATGGTGTCATCACCCCAACGGAAGACCCGAATTTATTCATCATGACAAGCGGATCGGCGGCACTTGCGCCGCCCTACATCTTCGAGGCTGGGGCTTTTGACGAATTACTGCTGACCCTGAAGGAAAGATTCGATTACATCATTTTTGACGCCGCACCGTTAGGGCTCCACTTGGATTCAGTTTTTCTTGCCTCGCGTGTCGATGGCGTTATTTTAGTGATCAAAGCGGAAACGACCCAAGTCGACGTCGGGCTTTCAATCAAAAAGCGCTTAGAGGAAGTCGGAGCGCGGTTCTTGGGCGTTGTCGTCAACCAGACGCAGAATTATGTCCCCAAAGCCTTGCGGCGGGTGCTGTCCTAAACGAGAAAGGAGAAGACAATGAATCTCGCAATTTTAGAACTCATTCATATCCTTTTTAAGCACAAGAAGCTGATCCTTGCGACCTTCCTCGTGGTCTTCGGGGCAGTCGCGATTGGTATCACTCTCCGTCCAGATGTGTATCGCGCCCCTGGCCGCCTGATGATCACCGGGCAGCGGTCCTACTTTCATTTGACACCGGCGGACAGTCGCCAAGCCCCCATGGAACCTGACCTCCGCGATATTAATACAGAGATCGAGAACATTAAAAGTGCAGCTTTTCTGAATAAAGTGCTAGCGACACTGCCGTTCTCGTTATTAGAGCGAGAGCAGGGTAATGCCCAAGACAACGAAGGCGTGTTTGCACGTGCCCTTGCTTTGGTCGGCGATGGCCTCCAGACCATCATGTCCCTCCCCTCGACCATTGGGGGAGCCATCTCTTCACTTTTCGGGGCTGAAGAGAGCGGACCACAGGCAAGCAACGGTACCGGACAGCCGCCAAACCCAGCGCTGGGCGTCCTGCGCACGGCGCTCAATGTGACGGCAGTCCCCAACTCCACCCTGGTCGAAGTCGCGTTCCTCGATAAGAACCCCCAACGCGCTGCCACAGTGGTTAACGCCGTCCTCGAGAATTATCCCAATCACCAAGCGAGCTTGTTCCAAGACCCCATCGCTCTCGCCTTTTACGACAAACAAAAAGAGCAGTTACAAAAAGACGTCGTCGAGCTCGAGAACCAACTGCGCGATTACGAAACCCGAGAGCACGTGGCTGCCATCGGAGATCAGAAGAAGCAAGTGTTGAGCCTTCTCGACAAGATCAAAGATCGGCTTGCCGGTACCTATCTCGACATCGACCAAGCTCATGGAAAAATCGCGAGGATCAACCAAGAATTGCCGCAACTCCCTGCTACCATCGTCCAAGGGCAGGAGCTAGCAAGCCCTTCGACAAAACTCCTAGAAGAACGACTGACGACCCTCGAAATCGAGAGGAATGAACTCCTGCAGAAGTACACTGAGAAGGATCGACGCATCCAAGACAAAGAGTCGGAGATTGCTGCCACAAAAGAGAAATTACTGGCAGCTCCTCGCAAGGTCGTTGTTGGCGAACGCATCGGGTTGAATTCCGTTCGGGTAGAAATGGAACGAGAACTGGCAGACCAGAAAATGAAGCTTGGGCAGCTTGTTCCAAAACAAGTCACGCTCGCGCGCCAATCAGAAGAACTCACTGCCGAACTCGAAGCACTCAATGTGAAAGAATACGAAGTCGAACGCCTGCGCGAAACCTACAAGAACAGGAAAAATCTGTTCGATCTCTATAGCAAGAAAGCCGAAGAAGCACGCATTTCCAGCGCCATGGATCGAGAGAACCTCGTCAACGTCAAAGTCACGGACCGGGCGCAAATCCCTGTCGCTCCAGTCCCCAGCAATGCCACTCTGCTGTTAACCTTGGCGGCCATCATCGGCCTCGGCGCAGGCATTGGAGGCGTTCTGACGCTAGAGTACATTCGCCCCACCTTCCACTCGGAAATTGACGTGGAGCGACACTTGCAATTGCCGGTCTTGGCGCTCATCCCGGACCTCCGCGAAGAGATTTAGCGACGTTTTCACTAGACTATGCTTGGCTCCTTTCTCAAATCAGGGCTCCATTTTAGTGGAGCCCTGAAGTTGCTCCGTGCGTTGGCACGCAATCCACGCGCACTCGTACTCCGGTATCATTCTGTTGCCG
Organism: Pseudomonadota bacterium; assembly: GCA_005804965.1. Lineage (GTDB taxonomy): Bacteria > Desulfobacterota > Binatia > Bin18 > Bin18 > SYOC01. Next base: position 6,307 of record SYOC01000403.1, on the reverse strand, counting down.
CCACCGAAGAACAAGCGACGCTGTACCTCGATCATGGTTTGACGATCACTCCAGAAGCCTTCGAGCGACAGCTACAGTTTCTGCAATCGCGCTACACCATCGTCCCGCTTCAAGATCTCGTGCAGCGCCTACGCCAGGGGCTGCCCCCTTACAATCGGGCCATTGCCATCACTTTCGATGATGGCTTTCGCGATAATTACACCTATGCGTTCCCGTTATTGCGCCGTTATCAAATCCCAGCCACGTTTTACCTTACGACCGGCTGTATCGATAACCGCCAGCTTTTTTGGGTAGCTCACCTACGGTATCTGCTCACGCTCACTCGAGTGCCAGCAGTGCAAACAACAACAGAGCCGTTTATTTTTACCTTGACAGACACGGCAGCCCGAGAAGAGGCGTTTCGCACGCTTGTCGTCCATATGAAAAACATTCCGACAGCACAGCGACTAGCCTTGTTGGCGGAATTAGCGGAAAAACTTGCCGTCGACACTACTCCGTTACGTCAGTTGATGATGACGTGGAGTGAGGTGCGAGACATGCACGGTCAAGGGATGAGCTTTGGCGCTCACACAGTCACGCACCCCAATCTGCCGAACACCACGGCAGAAGAGGCCGAGCAAGAAATTCGCGATTCAAAAGAGATGACCGAAGCCCATCTACGCACTCCGGTCCTCGATTTCTCTTACCCTAACGGACGTGGCAGTCGTCACATCACTGCACAGGTAAAAGAGATCGTCCGTCAAACAGGCTTCCATTCCGCCGTCACCTCGGTCGCTGGCGGCATAGAACTCGGCGACGATCTCCTCGCCTTAAGACGGGTGGGCGTCTATAAGAAACACAGCAGCCTTCCTCTCCTCTCGTGGGAAATCGAAATGAATCGAGTGCAAAGGTAACTTTATGGCTATCAGCCAACTGGGATGGCAAACCTCACCACAGAAAGCGTCGAATCCGGCCGCTTTAGGAGCCGGGCTCTTTTTCCTGAGCATGCTCGGACTCGCTGCTGCACTAGCGTTGTCCGCCTACTCAGGCGAGGCGGCAAGTGCGCTGGCACTCGTCATCGCCGCCGGTGGCTTTTTTCTCATCGTGGCGCAACCGTCACTGGCCATCATGCTCCTCTTGTCCACAATGCTCCTCACCTACCCGGATATCTTAGCCGGCAGTGGGTTGCTGACAATCAATAACGTCCTTGGGTTCACCTTGCTGATCGTCATGGTGGTCCGTGCCTACTTCGCACATGATCTTCGAATCTTCCGAGAACAAGAAATCAAGCTCCTCTTCGGCATCTTTTTCTCGGCACTCTTGCTTACTATGGCGGCAGAGGCACTCTTGCCGCAGCTTGCCGCACCTTTGGTCGTTGAAACGAAACTCGGCATCTTTCGTCCGGCACGCGACTTAACCGTTGAGCGTTTCAAGGATTTCTTTTCCCGCTTAGCGTTCTTAGTCTTTCTGGTTCACTTCACTCCGACCAAGCGGCACGTCAAATGGATTTTGCTCGCGCTCCTGGCTTGCATTCTCTTCTCGCTTCCTTCAGCCCTGGCCAATTTTTTCGCTGGAACGGAAACCTATCTCCGCGTTACTCCGGCAATGGAGTTAGGAAAAGACTCGGGCTGGTTGAGTAATGCGAATCGCTTCGCCTTCATGTGCCTCTTGGCAATCTCTTTGCTCTTCTACTTTTCTGCGATTGCCAAACGGAAAGCCCTTCTCCTCATTACCACGCCTCTTATCCTGACTTTCATCACCCTGCTCTTGTTTTCCGGCTCGCGGAGTGGCTTGCTCAGCTTGCTCATCGCCGGAGGCTGGTTGTTCGCACGTCGAGGCGTCTTGACCTTGCCAGCTCGCGTCGCGATTCTCGCCCTAGGCTTAACGGTCACGCTGGCGCTCTTTCCCACCCTTCCTCCAGAACTGCAAGAACGCTTGCTGAACGTGAACCCATTCAATCCAGAAGGAGAAGGATCACATTCCACCGAGGTGCGCGTCACAACCGTGGTCGAAAGTGCGGGAATCTTCGCACGTTATCCATTGACTGGCGTCGGCATCGGCAATTTTCGCTGGGTCAATTTCTACTATAATGGCAACTTCAAACCGCCCCACAATTCGTACATGACCTCCCTCTCCGAAGGAGGGCTCATCCTCCCGCTGCTTTACGGGTTGTTGTTTATTGTCCTGTGGAAGCGGATTACCAAGGTGAGGAAGCTTTTTTACGATGACCCAGAACTTCCCCACATCGGCGAATGGCTCTCTTTTTACTTTGTGGCGTTTCTGTTCTTTTCTTTCTTTGCGGACATCTGGATAGAAGAGCTGCATCTCTATCTCATCACCGGCATCGCTATCGTGACCTATCGGCTCGGAATGCCAACACCGACAGAAACTGCATATGCCCCCAGTGCCCGTCGCGTATTTCATTGACCACTTGAAGGTGGGTGGTGCACAGCGACACCTTATCGAAGTCTTACGTCGCCTTGACCGCCACCGTTTTGCGCCCCAGGTGTGGACCTTGAGAGGCGAAGGAGAACTCGTTGCCGAGGCTGAGCAGTTGGACATCCCCGTGCGCAGTTTCGGGCTCGGGGCCCGTTTGCAAGAGGCCAGCACGCTCCCCCTCTTCCGCCGCGCCATGCGAGTGTTGCGCCAAGACCGGGTCCAGATTCTGCACTGCTATCTCTCGTTTGCCAATATCGTGGGAACGCTGCTTGCAGCTTGCGCCCGCATCCCGGTTTTATTGGTCAGCAAACGCAGCCTCGATACCTATCAGCGCCGTCTCGAAGCATGGGGCCATTGGGTCGTGAATCGCCGCGCCGACAAAGTCATTGCCAACGCAGACGCAGTCCGCGACTTCGTCATTCGCACGGAAGGCTGCCCAGCCGATAAAATCATCGTGATCCCGAACGGTATCAACGACGAATTTGACGAGTCCATGGCCAAGGAACTGAGAGCGCACGAACGCGCCGCGCTTGGTCTAAGCCCGCAGACTCGTATTGTCGGCACCCTGGGCCGACTCGCCTGGAAAAAAGGGCAAGAATATTTCCTGCAGGCCGCAGCGGAAATCGTGCGTCGTGAGCAAAACGTGGCATTCGTTTTGGTCGGAGACGGTCCGCTACGCACGCAACTCGAAGCACAGGCTCATTCACTAGGCATTGCCTCTCAGGTCAAATTTCTCGGACAACGGCTCGACAGCCAAGCTGTCATCTCCATGTTCGACATTTTTGTTCTTCCTTCGGTGATCGAAGGAATGCCGAACGCGTTGCTCGAAGCTATGGCACTAGAGAAACCGGTGGTCGTCACCAATGCTGGTGGCAACGCGGAAGTGGTGACACACGGTGAAACCGGCTTCGTCGTCCCTACGCATCAGTCAAGAGAGATGGCACAGGCCATTCTCCAACTGCTCCGTGACCAAGCGTTGGCGCGTCAGTTTGCCCACGCCGCGCGACAATCCGTGCATCAACGGTTTTCTTTCCGCCATACGCTGGATGCCATGGAAAGCCTCTATACAGAAATGCTCACCGCGAAAGGCGTTGCCCTCTAACTTGCAACGGAAGAAACACTAGGTATGTGGGAGATCGTGTTCTGGCTCTCGTTGGCTACCATCGTGTACCACTATTGCGGCTATCCGCTCGTCTTGTTAGCCCTCAATCGTCTGAGCAAACGCCCACCGATCCAAATGGCAGCAATGACCCCCTCGGTATCGCTCGTCATTTCTGCGTACAACGAAGAGGAAGTGATTCGCAAGAAAGTGGAGAATGCGCTGGCCATAGATTATCCGAAAGATCTGTTCGAGATCGTCGTCGCGTCGGATGGCTCGACAGACCAGACTTGTGCCATCGTCCAGGAGTATGCGAGCCAGGGGGTACAACTGCATCACAGCTCAGAACGACGCGGCAAAAATGGCGCACTCAACGCTGTCGCGCCACACCTGCACGGTGACATCCTCGTCTTCACCGACGCCAACGGCATGTTTCAAGCGAACGCCATCCGTGAACTGGTACGCCCCTTCGCTGATTCGCGAGTTGGCTGCGTTTGTGGCGAGCTGATCTACCGTAATCCGAACGAGAACCTCGTCGCTGAGGGCTACAACCACTATTGGCGCTACGACCAGTGGCTGAAAGGTCTGGAGACCCGCTTACTCTCACTACTCGGTGCCAACGGCTCCATCTTTGCCGTGCGTCGAGACCTCAACGAGTGGCTCGATCCCCGCATTTCCAACGATATGGTCCTGCCTATCAAAGTGGCGGGGCGCGGCTACGCGGTCCTGTACCATCCAGAAGCTGTCTCCATCGAATCCGGCTCTGCCGGAGAGCAAGAGGAGCTGCGCAGACGTTCGCGCATCGTCGCCCGTGGCATTATGGGCACGCTGTTTCTTCTCCCCGAACTCGTGCGGCGGGGCAAAGGATTAGTGTTGTTTCAGCTCTTCTCGCGTAAAGTGTTGCGGTATATCTTTCCGCTGCTGCTGATTACCTTGTTCATCTCCAATTGCTTTTTGAGCGGACCCTTCTATCGCCTCACGCTCATTGCCCAGGTTGTTCCCTATGCGCTCGCAGTGCTTGGTCACTATTTGGCGCAAAAAGGGATCAAAGTGCGTCTGCTTTCCCTGCCCTATTATTTCTGCGTCGGGAACCTCGCCGCCTTAAAAGGCTTGTTCAAGATCCTCTCTTTCCAAGAACTCGCAACGTGGGAAGGCTTCGACCGACGCTACGATCTTGCATTGGGAGACCAAGCCGGAGGCAAGCGCCGTGATTAATGCCATCTCCATCGATGTCGAGGATTGGTATCAGGTCTCGGACTTCGAGTCGGTGGTGCAATTCTCGCGTTGGGATGACTTCGAGTCGCGCGTGGTGCGCAACACCCGCCGGATACTCGAATTGTTAGGCCGGCATAGCATTCACGGCACTTTCTTCATCCTGACCTGGAATGCAGAACGCTTTCCTGAACTCGTGAAAGAGATTGATGCTGCTGGACACGAAATCGCCACGCACGGGTACGCGCATCGTTTGGTCTATACCCAAACTCCAGAGGAATTCCGCTCCGACCTTCAGCGCTCGCTCAACATTTTGCAAGATCTCACCGGCAAACCGGTGCTCGGGTATCGCGCACCGTCGTTTTCCATTACCAAAGATTCGATTTGGGCGCTGGATGTGTTGTTGGAATTAGGACTGCGTTACGACTCCAGCATTTTTCCGCTACGAGATAAGTTGTATGGCATCGCCGATAGCTATCGCTTTCCTTATGTGGTGCGGCAACAAGGCAGTCAGGATCTGATCGAGTTCCCTATGTCCACGGTACGAGTACGGCAAACGAACCTGCCGTTGGCTGGCGGCGCATACTTTCGCCTCCTCCCGTATGCATTCTTCCGCTGGGGCATGAACAAACTGAACCGCGAAGGGAAATCGACCGTGTTGTACCTGCATCCTTGGGAAATCGACCCAGAACAACCGCGCATCGCGGCACGTGGAAAACGCGGCTACAGCAGCCATTACTGGAATCTGCGGGCAACTGAGAACAAGCTCGTCCGCCTGCTGCAAGATTTTTCGTTCGCACCGATGCGCGAAGTGCTCGCCCTGTAGCCATGAAGATTTTCATTATCACCTCCGAAGACGCCTTTTATTTGCCGACCGTCTTGCTCACTCTCTTGACAGCACGTGGACAAGACGTCGTCGGCATGACCATTCTGCCCGAGACCACCAAGAAAAAAGGCTGGCGTGGGTTGATTCGCGAGCATTTCGAGTTGTTCGGGCTGCGTACGTTCCTGTACCAAGGTGTGCGCTTCGCTTGGTATCGCGGCATGGATGTTCTTGCCCGTAGGCTGCCCTTCCTCGGCTTCTACTCGGTGCAAGCGGTGGCGCACCATCATGGTACTCAGCTCTATCCAACAGCCAGCATCAACCACGAAGAGTTCCTACAAACGCTGCGGGCACTCACGCCAGATGTGATTGTCTCAGTCAATGCCAGCCAAGTGTTCAAACAACCATTATTGACGCTCCCCCGGCTGGGCTGCATCAATGTACATGGAGCACCGCTGCCGAAATATCGCGGTCGTCTACCCAGCTTCTGGGCGCTGTTTAATCGCGAGCAAGAAACTGGGGTCACCGTACATTTCATGAACGAAGCACTGGACGACGGACCGATTATCCTTCAGCGGCGAGTTCCTATCGTTCCTGGCGAGACGCAACACACACTCATTCTCAAAACCAAACGGATCGGCACGGACTTGCTGCTCGAAGCGCTCACTCGACTTGAGCAAGGCCAAGTGGAGACGCTGCCCAATGATCGTACCCAAGCCACCTACTACTCGTTTCCGACTCCTACGCCGATGGTG
>SYOC01000402.1 GCA_005804965.1 Pseudomonadota bacterium | reverse complement strand
GCACAAGCCTGTCACGCTACTCTCAGGCAGATTTGGACCTAATCGCGTTACGGTTGAATCAACGCCCGCGAAAGACGTTGGGATTTCAGACGCCAGCGGCTATATTGGAGGCCGGTGTTGCGCTCACCGGTTGAACCTGCCACTTCTTTGTTTCGCGCCGTGGCGTTACGTCTGGGTACGGGCCAAGGAAACGCTCGCCGTTGAAGTGGATCATGTGGTCGGGGTCTTCGGCAATCCACACCTCGGACTCCCAGGCGATGTATGATGAAAATGATTGCATGGCGCGGCGTGTTTCGAAAGCGGTGACAAAGACCAGCCCTGCCTTGCAGCGAGTGAACAGCGTCTTGAGCTCCTTGCGTCGCTTGTCATCAATCGGCCCCGCGCTGGTCACAGCTTCGATGAGCAGCAGCCAGTTCTTTGCCTTGTAGTGAACGATCACATCGGGAATCTTCGCGGCGGAATCCAATGCCACTCCCAGCGAGGCCAAACTCTTTGCTTCCAGATGGACGAATTTGTTTTCCGTGTCGCCGATGTAGAGCACCACTCCGCCTGGAGTGAAGATCTGGCAGAATTGCTCGATGATCGCTTTGATGAGCGGATTCTGGCCTCCGGGAGAAAGAGCGACCCGCGAACCGTTGGGAAGCGTAACTGGTACGCGCGCCAAGTGTCTCGTTCTGGCCATCTCGTCCTTAAGGCCTTTGCGGCTTGCGAGATATGCCTTGAGGGCTGTCGGCCACTCATTGGTGCCAACTTTGCGTAGTAAGGCCAGCGCCGATGGTTCGATCTGATATACCGTCTTTCCGCTGTTCGTAGGTCGATGGAGATCGTCCGGGTTGCGAAGCAGCAAGCCCGCCTCCACAAAGAATTTCACGGCGTCGTCGCGAATTGTTTCGCGGGTATTGGGCGCGTAGCGCACGCCGTATGTCTTGGCGATGAAGTTAATGATGGGGGTAATGCCACGGAGCGGAGCGTGAGCAGTAGCCCATGAAACATTGGGTTGTAGGTCTAATAGGGCAAGCAGCGTATAGGCGGCAGTTTCATTTCTTTGCTTGGGGCCAAACTACAAGGCGGTCAGTGCGGTTATGGCCTCAGCGAGCCGCTGCTTTTTTGTGGCTATTTTGTTGATTGGTTTATTTGTGGGCATGGAGATGTTTGGCCACGAGTGCGTCGATTTTTTCTTGGGGAAGATCCAATGATTTCATGTCAATTCCAATCGCGTGCAAGGTGTCACGGCTAGGATAAGCTAACTGTCGAAGGTCGCCGGCGTTCACCTGCGTGTGCCCGCTGAAACGGCGGAAATACTGATCGACCACCGTGGAGTTCAGAAACGCAAAGAGGCCGACAGCAAGACTGCGATCGAGCCCACGCCCATTTGCATGGAAGTAGTTCAGATGGTTTTCGAAGCCCAGCCACTCTGCCGTCACATTGTCCGGGTCGAACAGGCATGCCACGAGGCGCCGGCGTTCCTCTTTTGAGGTGAAACGTTTCGTGAGTAGGTAGACACCGGATGGCACAAGCCAGGGGCGCGTGTCGTCATTGTCGAGAATGGCGTTAGGTTTGCGGGATTGGGGCTTCGGCCAACGAACCGTGCCTGCGTCAAAGTGGCAGGGATACACTAACGGCACGGTCCCTTTCTGCGGTTCCTGTCGAAGCGAGTCTTTAAGCCGGAAGTCCACAACGCGCCCGGTTGATACGGTGACACCTAGCGAGGTAAGGCTTGAGTGGAGACCGTCCATGATTGCCTTCGCCGCATCGTGTGAGGGGGCTGAGGGGATGTGGATGAATTTTTCTACGTCGTGCGGATGGACCACGTCGGAGAACGCCAGCACCGACTCAGCGACCACATCGCCATGCTCTCCACTGCTGCTGGAGACCACCAGCTCACGGGGCTGGGCTCGGCCCTTTACGGCATGAAAGATAATGTTCTCTTGCAATACGCTGTCATCTCGGAAAGCGGCATTGCGCGATTCGAAAACATGGAGCCTGCGGAGTTCCATGTTGCGAAGGAACTCCTCACGGAAGAGGCGGAAGTACGGGCCATTGCAAAAGCTTTGAGGCGTGATGCCGACGATTTGGCCTGTTGGAATTAGTAGCTTCTGAATAAGAGCGATGAAGCCGGTGTAGAGGTTGCTCGTTTCGATTCCGGCTGAACTTAGGGCGCGTCGCTCGGCTGAGTCGATGCCGATCTTTCTGTAGGGCGGATTCGTAATCGCTACGTTAAAGGCGGGCGGCGTCGTGGCGAATAAATTCCCCATCAGCAGCGCCGACATATCATGAATGAAGTCGGTCTTATGGATAGTGAAGGTGAATCGAATGCCTGCTTCAGCGCAACGGTGTTCGCAGTCTTGCATAGTTTTCGATAGTGCACCTTGAATGAACGGATCGAGCTCGAAGAGCGTAGCTTCGATGGCGCGAACTACGTCTTTCTTGTGGCACAAGCGAGACACGAATGCTGCGGTCAGCGCCCCCGCTCCCGCTCCGGCATCCAGCAAGCGCACGACCTTGGGAAGCGGTCCGAACAAAGATGCCATGAAATTAGCCACAGGCGCGGGCGTGAGGAACTGTCCGAGTTCTCCCTGTCGTTTTCGAGTGTCTGATAGAGTGGCGTTCGACATGGGGTCAGGCTATCGGTCGTTGCATGGTGGCATTACCGAAAAATGGGCGCGTACTTGCGAGGGCTATTCTACTTTTTTTGAGCCCGTTGGTCCATCTCTACGTGCGCGCGTCCAACGAGGGGAGTCCGCGACCGCGCGTTGCGCGAGCACGGAAGATCATCAGCCTCCATTCCCTCTTTTTTAGGGGCGTGGGCCTGATGCCAAGGCTAGTGTTGTTGTTTCGATGGAGGCTTGCAGGATTGCGACCATGCGGGTCAGTTCTGGGAGCGACGTGCTGAGTGGCGGCAGGAGGATGAGGACGTTGCCGATCGGGCGGAGCAGGAGCCCTCGTCTGCGGGCTTCCATTGTGACTCGGTGGCCCATCCTGGCTGCGAGTGGGTAGGGTTTCTTCGTGTGCTTGTCCTCCACCAATTCGATGGCAGCCATCAAGCCTTGCTGCCTGATGTCTCCGACGTGAGGCAGTTGTTGGAATGGCTTGAGGAGCCGCG
>SYOC01000401.1 GCA_005804965.1 Pseudomonadota bacterium | reverse complement strand
TGTGAATTTTACTGTCCCTGCCGGTTCGACCGTGGCTATTGTTGGCAGGATGGGCTCTGGTAAAAGCACGCTGGTGCATCTGCTGCCACGACTCTTCGATGTGACTGGTGGGTCGATCACGATTGACGGGCAAGACATTCGCACGGCCTCGCTGGCGGCGCTGCGCAGTTGGATTGGTTTTGTTCCGCAGGATGCCTTCCTGTTTTCTTCGCGCATCAAGGACAACATTGCCTTTGCTTTGCCACAGGTAGATGAAGAGCGGGTGCAGTGGGCGGCGGGTGTCGCTAATCTGGCACGCGATGTCGAGGATTTTCCGCGTGGCTACGACACGATTGTCGGTGAGCGCGGCATGATGCTGTCTGGCGGGCAGAAGCAGCGGTTGACGCTGGCGCGGGCGTTGGCCGCCAATCAGCCGATTCTCGTGCTTGATGATGCGCTGTCGAGCGTTGATACTCAAACTGAAAAAGCGATCCTTCATGCGCTGCGTGAAACCACACGCGACAAGACTGTCATCGTGATTTCCCATCGTATTTCTGCTGTGCGCGACGCCGACCTCATCGTGGTACTCGATGAAGGGCGCATTGTGGAGCGGGGGACGCATGCCAGTTTAGTGGACCGTGGTGGCGTGTATGCGGACATCTTCCAGCAACAAGCATTGGAAGAGGAGTTGGCGGAGTTGTGATGCGGGAAATTCCACGGGAAGAGATCTTAAATAAGCCCTACGACATCGCCATGGCGCGGCGGCTGTGGCGTTATGTGCGTCCCCATCGACGGCAGTTTTTTACGGCCCTCATCTGCTTGCCGCTGACCTCGGCGTTCGGCTTGGCGCAACCGTATATCTTGAAATTGGCCATTGATCGCTACATCACACAAAACGATGCGCATGGTTTGACCACTGCCGGTCTGCTGTATGCTGGTGCCCTTGCTGGTGAGTTTCTCTTTTTCTACTGGCAGTACTACGCCATTATGACCGTCGCGCAGAAGAGCTTGGCGGATTTACGTCGAGATCTCTTTGCCCATTTGCAGCAATTGCCAGCGAGCTTCTTCGAGCGCAACCCGGTGGGGCGAGTGGTGACGCGCCTGACGACGGATGTCGATGCCATCAACGAGGCGTTTACTGCTGGGACCCTGACCATTTTCATGGATGTGCTCACCCTGGTTGGGATCATTATCATCATGATGTCTTTGAATATGCAGCTAGCGCTGGTGACGCTGGCGCTCCTGCCGCCGCTACTCATCGTGCTCAATTTCTTTCGCGTGCGCTCGCGAGAGACCTACCGAGCGATTCGTGAACGCATCGCTCGTATCAATGCCTTTCTGCAAGAGACGCTCTCTGGTATTGCGGTCGTGCAACTCTTTGCCCAAGAGAAAAAAATGTTCGCCGAGTTCGAGCAGCGCAACAGCGATCACCGCGATGCTAATCATCTGTCGAACATTTACGAGGCGACCTTGTTCTCGGTTGTCGAAGCCGCGAGTTCCGTCTGTATTGCCTTGATGTTGTGGTGTGGTGCCGGCCAAATCGGGCTGGGCATCATCGCGTTGGGGACACTGGTCGCCTTCATTGACTATCTGCAAAAATTCTTCGTGCCGCTGCGCGAGTTCAGCAGCAAATATACCACCATGCAATCCGCCATGACCGCAGTGGAGCGTGTGTTTCAACTGCTGGATACTGAAGTGACGATTGCTTCTCCTCGTCAGCCGCATCGTGCGGAAAAGATGCAGGGCCGCATTACCTTTGACCATGTGTGGTTCGCCTATAAAGACGAAGAGTGGATCCTGCGCGACGTGTCATTTACCGTCGCTCCAGGCGAGAAGGTTGCTATCGTTGGCGCAACCGGAGCTGGCAAGACGACTATTAGCAAGCTCCTCAACCGCTTTTACGACGTGCAACGCGGACGCATCTTGGTCGATGGTGTGGATGTACGCGAGTGGGATTTAGGCACGCTCCGACAGCAGATCGGCGTGGTGTTGCAGGACGTGTTTCTTTTTGCTGGAGACATGGTGACCAATATCACCTTGGGTCGCACGGACATTTCCCAAGCCCAGGTGGAGCAGGCTGCGCGGTATGTCAATGCCGACCGCTTCATTCGCCAATTGCCGCGCGGGTACGACGAGCAATTGCGCGAGCGTGGCTCGAACCTGTCCGCCGGTCAGCGGCAATTGCTCTCCTTCGCCCGCGCGCTGGCGTATAACCCGGCTATTCTGGTGTTAGATGAAGCGACCTCAAGCGTCGATCCAGAAACCGAGCTGCTCATTCAAGATGCGCTGACCAAACTGATGGCGAACCGTACCAATCTTGTGATTGCGCATCGTCTCTCCACGATTCAGAATGCTGACCGCATTCTTGTCATGCATAAAGGGCAAGTGCGTGAAGTGGGGACGCATCACGAGCTCATCGAGAAGCGTGGTATCTACTGGCGGCTATACCGTTTGCAATACGACCAACTCTCGGCGGCGTGAGAGCGCGGAATTGCGTGTGTCTCACTTCCTCATCGCTCTTATTGCAAGCGTTTCTTTGCTCCTGTCGGCGTGCTCACCGACCTACGTCTTGCGGGCCGGCTATGAAGAAGCAAAGATCCTGTGGAGTCGGCGTGCCATTGAAGAGATCCTACAACGCCCGAACTTGGACACGGTCACGCGCGAGAAACTTGAACTAGTGCTACGTGCCCGGCAATTTGCTGAGCAGGAACTCGGCTTTCGCGTCGGCGGCAGTTACACCAGTCTGGCCGAGGTGTCACAGCCGCCGTTGGTGCATGTGATTACCGCTGCACCACGTACCCGGCTGGAGCCATATACGTGGTGGTTCCCTATTGTCGGGCGCGTTGCGTACAAAGGATACTTTCAGGAAACGGCGGCACGACAGGAGGCCCAGGCGCTCGAAGCGCAAGGCTATGACACCGCCACTGGCAAGGCTGTCGCCTTTAGCACCCTGGGGTGGTTTGCTGATCCGCTCTTGCCGCATCTCTTACGCTACGACCAGGGCACCCTCACCAACGTCATCCTGCACGAGCTTTTTCACTCGACCTTTTACCTGCCGGGACAAACGGCGTTCAACGAGTCGCTAGCGAACTTTGCCGGCTATCGCGGGGCGATTGCTTTTTTCACCCGCGAGGCTGGAACCGAAGCCGCGATAACGCGGCAAGTACAAACCAGTTGGGAAAGCGAGCTGGTGCTGTCTGGTTTCTTTGCCGAATCTGCGGAGAAGCTCGTTGCGTTGTATGCCTCATCGTTGACCGAAGAAGAGAAGCTACAACAGAAAGAAGGGCTGTTCTTACGCTTACAGGAAGAATTTCGTTCCTTGCCGAGTCCCGTGCGACGCAACACCGACTTTGCTTCTATCAAGTTGAACAACGCGGTCTTCTTGCAGCAGTTCGTTTACCTGAAGGAGTTAGATCTCTTCGAGCGCGTCTATCAGCAAAATGGACAAGATTTGCGGGCGAGCCTTGCCCGTATTATGGACGCGGCGAGAAGTACGGACGATCCGTTTGTCGGCGTGCGTGCACTGCCCGTGCGGTAGCGGTGAGGGGTTGCCGAGCGGGGGGGTTGTTTCTATCGTCCATTGTCTCTCTTCTCTAGCCGTGGTATGCGGAGGCAAAACCATCCTTTTACGGAGCATACCCATGAGCGCCCAAGTTGCAATTAACTTGCCAGTAGAACCCACTGAAGAAGAAGAGAATATCTTCCACGAACTATCGGAGGAAGAACTCCGGGAAGTTCTTGATCGCAACGCGCGGGAATTGCTCGGAATCAGCGGGGAGGAATTTCTCCGCCGCTTGCGAGACGACGACCCCATTCTGAACGACATCGGCCAGCCGGTGCCCGGTTGGGTGCCGGTTGAGATGATCGCCTACTTGCTGTTGTGAGCGATCTTCCATGTCACTGATTGCCAGGACCCCAGGGGAAGTGTTCCATGCTTTCCAAAGTCATCTCAATGGTGTCCTCAATAAAGTTCTGACTCGCTACCGACTGGAATTTTTGCTGCACCCTCCTATGCGGAGGGAGTTAGCGACGCTTTCTTTTCTTGACCGCCAGAGAGTAGCGATCGCAGTTCCCCTCTCGTCTTCCCCTTGGCGTCTGTATTTTGGGCAGGATCTTAAAGCGGTTCCGGAAGAGAAAGCCTTCGCGCTTCGCGTAGTCAGGTACGAATACCGCATTCAACGTACCCCTTCGCTCCAAGACGAGGCGGAGATTCGTTTCGAGTATGTTTCTCGTGCGTTGGCTCCAAGAGGACAATGGAACCGTCATCATATGCAGTTGCATCGTGACTATGAAAACATCCGCCCAGATTTCGCGCCGAACCGACTCCACATGCCAACCGGCGGCGTTGCTCTCGAAGACGTGGTCCGGTTCGTCATTGCTGATCTGGGCGTTCCGCCACTGACGGACCAATGGGAGGACGAGTTGCGGCGGAGCGCTGAACAGACAAGAGATTGGACGAGCTATGAAGGGGAGTAAGGACGATGGATTTTGCTCGGTCCTAGCGTGCCACCTTTCCCCTACTTCTCCAAAAACTCCACCGCTGCTTTCGCGATCTCACCTTCTTGCCCCCAGAAAAAATGATCGGCCCCTTTGACGACGACGAGGCTCTTTGGGTCCGGAAGTTGCCCCATGAGTTTTTGCAGGTCGGGGATTGGGGAATAGTTGTCGCGGTCGCCGCTGATGAGGAGTTTGGGCTTGTTGACCGAGAGCAGAAACGACGGATCGTGCATCGCGATCGGGAACGCAACACCAACCAGCTTATGCACTCGTGCATCCGTCGCGCCAGCCTGAAGTCCGACCATTGAGCCGAACGAATAACCGGCGACTACGACGGTCTGTACCTGTTGCCGACTGAGCAAATAGGTCACTGCCGCCTTCACGTCTTCGAGTTCGGCTTCGCCTTGGCCATGCGCTCCACCGCTGTTGCCAACGCCGCGAAAATTGAAGCGTAACGTAGCAATGCCAGCCTTATGGAAGGCATCAATGAGCGCGGAGACGACGTTGTTGTGCATCTCCCCGCCGTACAAGGGATGCGGGTGGCAAACGACTGCGCCGATGGTTGGATTTGGGGTTGGGCTCGATAGTAAGCCTTCGAGTGCGATGTCTCCGACAGGAAACGTAACGTGTTCTTCCATGACTCCCTCCTTTGCAAAACATGGTAAGGAAACGACCAGCGCGAGACTCATGAGCAGGAGTGTTTTTGTCATCGTGTTGGTTCCTTGTTCGCTGCGCTCTTTTTTCTTATAGGGATATTTCCAAGGCTTCTAGCCGGTGCAGCCCCCAGCGTGTCGCGCCCCAAAACATGCCGACGGTCAGCACGAATGCGCAGCTCAAGGAAGTGATGATCCCACCCCACATTGCTGGCGAGAGTGGTGTGCCGTGTAGTCGGCTGAGGAACAGGACGTACACCGGCCAGGCTTCGAGGACAGTGACGGCACCAATGAACGAGATACACAGGACCATGTACAACACGCCGCCGAAACTGGAGGCGATCTTGGCGCTGTGCTCGGCTGTGAAGTTGGGATAACCGACGCCGACTGCTAATCCCAGCGCGACGATGCCGAAGGTGACGAAAAATAGCGTCACGGCGGAGAGCGTGGCCATGAACGGTGAGACGCGCAGGAAATAGTTGGTGACGGTGACGAGCAACTCGCCGAAGAACAACAGTGGCAAGACTCCTGTCCAAAATTTACTCCACCACCAACGCCGTAGCGGGACCGGTGCGCTCTTGAGCACCCAAAAGGTTTTGCCTTCGAGGCTCAGTGCAGGATAGACGAAACGGACGGCGATGGAGGTCAAGACAAACCCCGCGAGCGCTAAGTTGAAGAAGGCAATGACGTTTTGTAGATAGAACGAGCCACCGACGCCACCGACCGGCAGGACGCTGAAGTTGTAGACGTAGACGATAACCAACGCTAACAGCATGAAGAGCTGCGACCATTGTCCGGTGTCGCGGAAGAAGGTCTTGAGATCCTTGAGGACCATCGTTCTCAGGTGGACGGGAAACACAGTTGCCGCCGCTGCGACTCCGGTTTCCCACCATTGCCGCAGGGTGCGCCGTCGTTGTCCTTCTTGCGCTTTCGACCACCCGAGGGGATAGAGCCGCGTGGCAAGCGAGGAGCCGACGACAAAGAGAAACAACGTAGTGCTCAACAACATGAGCAGGTGAAACCCGGCGCTGCCTTCCGGCTTGAGCTGGAGAAAGGGCAGGAGGATTTCCGCTGCCCACGCGCTGGGAAGAAACGGAGAAGAGGGCGCACGCATGGCGGAGAGGAAGGACAACAGATCCGAGAACGCTTCAGGGTTGACCAGTTTTTCTGGTTGCAGCAAGCGGAGCAGCATGTACAGCAGGCTCAGAAAGAGTGCCGAGAACACCACCAGCATGTCTTTGCCGCGCTGGGCAGGGAGCAGATAGGCGAGCGTCATGGTTGCGATCACGCCCAACGCTGCTGGGATGCCAAGAAACAGGACGAGGGTGACGAAGGCCAAGAGGTAATACAGCGGTCCGCTTTCATGCACGATGCCGTAAGCGAGAAAAACGGGGCCACTGAACAGCAGCACCATCCATGACGAATCGAGGAGGGTTTCAACAAATTTGGCGGTAAATAATTGTGCTGGGCTGACTGGGGCGGGAATCAGCAAGAGAAGATCGCGCGATAAAAAGAAGGTCGAGAGTCCGGTAATGACGTTACTAAAGAGCAGGACAGCAAAGAAGGTAAGGAAGACGAGATGCAACAGCTTCTGACTCAAGACCGGTCCTAACTCCGGCACGGTGTGGAAATAGTCCAGCACCCGATGAAAGAGCCAGAAGATGCCTACCCAGAAGAGCGCGAGAACGACAGCGAAAACGAGTGGACGAAAGCGTCCGCCCTGTGCGCGATGACGAAAACCGTTACGTAGAGCTTGGAGTCGCGGCATGAGCAGGAGCCGCCAGGGAGCCGGGGTAGTCAAAGAAGAAGAGGGCATCGTGACGTACCTGGACGGAGTTGTTCGCTACACCCGGAACTTGCGAGCCGTCGCGGCTTGCAGGGTTTCGATCGCCTCCAGCATATCCGGCGCGGCGGTAAGACGAAGAAAAATCTCTTCCAGTCGTTCTTCTGTTCCGGCTTGGCGTTGGAGTTCGTCCAAGGTGCCGAGAGCAATCAAGCGCCCGCCCAGGATGATGCCGATGCGATCGCAGAGTTCCTCGGCGACTTCCAGACTGTGCGTGGACATGAACACGGTCTTGCCTTTGAGCGTGAGTGAACGCAGCAAAGCTTTGAACATGCGTGTACCGATGGGGTCCATGCCGACCATGGGCTCATCGACTACGAGAATCTGCGGGTCTGGCAAGAGGGCGGAGGCAACGACCAGACGTTGCTTCATACCGTGCGAGTAGGTCTCGATCAGTTCATCGCCCCATTCCACGAGATGAAAGAAATCGAGTCCTTCTTGTGCTCGCGTCTGGAGGAGTTTGTCTGGCACCTGATACAAGCCACCAACGAAATGGAGAAACTCGCGCCCGGTCAATTTTTCGTAGACGAAGGGCCGGTCGGGCACGAAGGTAGAAATCGCCTTGGCGGCGAGCGGTGCAATGGCGAGGTCGTGGCCACCCAGGCAAATCCGCCCTGCCGTGGGCTTCAGCAAACCCATCATCATACGGATTGTCGTAGTTTTCCCGGCACCATTCGGCCCCAAGAAACCGAAGATCTCGCCTTCGGCGATGTGGAGGTTCAGATCATCGACAGCGGTAAAGCCGCCAAAGCGTTTGGTGACGTGTTCGAGGTGGATCATGATTCAGAAAGAAGTTTTTAGTCATTAGTTGTTGGTTGTTAATAATAAGGATTCGTTGGGGAGGTAGAACCTACTCCCGTCTCGCTGATAATGAGCGACTAAGAACTACAAACTGCAAACTAACAACTATTCATACCCCATCACCTCCAGCGTGACGTTCCCCAGCACTTTCAACAGTCCCATATGCTGCTCTGGCCCGCCTTCAACGAACTTGATATGTGTCGCGTCTGCTGGCAATTGCTGGAGTGTAGGGTCCACTGCGACCCATTGCCCCAGCCAAACTTCTGACCACGCATGGTAGTAAAAAGCATCGTCGAGATATACCACACCTGCGGCGATGCGTGCTGGCAGGCCGGCGGCACGAGCCAGGGCGGTGAACAGCACGGCATGCTCGTTACAGTCGCCTCGTTTGCTGTCGAGGACTTCCAACGCCGTGGGCAAGGCAACGGTAGGCGTTTTTTCGATGGTAGAGTAGGTCCAGTTCAGCAGATAGCGCGTGGCGCGCAGCGCGTCGCGCTCGTGACCAAGAATCTGTTGCATTTGGGTGATGACACGAGGATGCCCACTTTGTAAGAACGGCGTCGGCGCGAGATCTTCAGCGAATGACGGGTCGGTTTGGGGGAGCGGATAGGTTGTCAACGAAGGGAGCGTTTCCTGGGTGATGGTCAGCATCTGGTCTTGATGTTGCTGGCGTGGTGGGAACGAAAACCTGAGTGCGTTGTCAGCACTGGACAGCCGCAAGCGCAGGTTGGTGAGAGTGCGCGGATGAGAGATAGATCGTTGCACAGGAATAGCGGCTGACGCCGTCAAGTCGAGCGCGTCGTGCTCCTGCCAGCCACCGCCGAGGGCGTCTTGCTGCGACTCGCGCAACAACACCAGACCGAGCGCAGCTTCCTCTTTCACGACGTTCCCTTCAGTATCCAGCCATGCGTGCATGGTGGTGGTGCCAAAGCGCTCGCGGCCTTGAGTGGCGTTGTGCTGTTGACCTTTGATGGTGAGCGTATCTGGCCCGACGACAGTGACCACGATTGAGTCCGTGCGCATGGACAAGGGATTGAAGATGCTGAACTGCCGTTCCTCGCCAACTTGAAGCGAAGCCCCACGCAGGGCCATTGGTGTCGAGGATGGCAAATAAATCGGTGACTGGAGCGGAAATGAAAACGGCGAAGTCTCGCCGCCAGTGGTCATGTGCCCGTCGAGCTTGTGGTCAGAAACGTGTCCGTTGGCATGAAATGTCAGCCCCGAACTCAGCAAGCGGAAGTCGAAGTGGGTGAGGGCGAAGGAGCGATCCGTGTCAGCGCGTATTTCCGTGTGGATGGTCTGTGGAGTGTTGAGAAAGCGCAGCCGCATACGCCAGATCTCTTCCCACTGGTAGCCAGTTGTGGTCGGGGAAAGTTTACGCTGGAGATAGCCGACCTTATGATTCTGGTGGTAAATGCTCATCCATGCTTCTTGAGCAGCGAGGGAAGGGGCGGACTCCAGCGCAGGAGATGGGCGTGGAAGAGGAAGCGAGCGTTCGGGAAGATTCCACCGCACAAGCAAACTCGCCATGATGATCCAGAAGACGACAATGGCGAGTTTGATGAAGCGTTGCATAGTGGAGATGCAGCCGTGCGCCGCGCTGGCATTGTACAAGGAAGACCGGGAGGTATAAAAGAGCGTGGGGTGTCGCCTCACACTCTGCCCAGCTCAGAATGGAATTCATGTCTCCATGCACTGGATCGCCCCCTCCGAAAAAGACACCGCTACTACCACGCTCGAAAAGCGCCTCTGGGACGCCGCCGATCAGTTTCGCGCCAACTCCGGCCTCAAAGCTCAAGAGTATTCTGGCCCGATCCTCGGCCTGATTTTCCTGCGCTTCGCTGATGTCCGCTTTGCCGCTCAGCACACCAAACTGGAAAAGGCCGGCGCATCCTCCCGTCGCGGCAGCCGGGTGGATGAACCCACGGCCTACCACGCCGAGGGCATCCTTTACCTGCCCGCCGCGGCGCGGTTCGATAACCTGCTGACCCTGCCCGAAGCCGAGGACATCGGCGGCAAGGTCAATGCCGCCATGCGCGACATCGAGAAGCATAACCCGCAGCTTGCTGGCGTGTTGCCCAAGACCTACAACCTCTTCACCAGCACGCTGCTGAAAGAGCTGCTGAAGAAAGTCTCCGAGATTCCCGCCACTGTGGACTACGACGCTTTTGGGCGCATCTACGAATACTTCCTCGGCGAGTTCGCTCGCACCGAGGGTCAG
>SYOC01000004.1 GCA_005804965.1 Pseudomonadota bacterium | reverse complement strand
TGCCCAAGTTGTTGCAACGCAACGGCTTGCGCATGGACGACATCGACCTGTTGGAACTGAACGAGGCCTTTGCTTGCCAAGTGATCTCTTGTCGCGACCAACTCGGCATTCCCAACGAACGGCTCAATGTCAACGGTGGCGCGATTTCCATCGGCCATCCCTATGGCATGAGCGGAACGCGCATGATTGGCCATGCCTTGATCGAAGGCAAACGCCGTGGCTCGCGCTACGTGGTGATTACCAGGTGCGTCGGCGGCGGTATGGGCGCAGCGGGTTTGTTTGAAGTCGCGTGATTCGTCTTGTAACCCTCACCCTTACCCTCTCCCTGGCCAGGGAGAGGGCAGGACGAGCGTAACGAGGGCGGGTGAGGGTCGCAGCCGAATGGCATTTCGAGAAAATCCGAGCTAGTGCCCCATCCCGATCTGCTGCGTTGGCACACTGGCCAACAGCGCTTGCGGATCGTATGCCTTCCCACCGCGATAGACAGTCGTGAGCTTCCGCAGTTCTCGCACATTCTGCAGCGGGTCCCCATCCACTACCATGAAGTCGGCGTAACGCCCGGGAGCGATGCTGCCGATGTCGTCTTGTTGACGCAGATAGCGCGCCGCCACCGAAGTGACAGCCTTAAACGCGGCCATCGTACCAATGGCTTCGGCCATCAACTCGACCTCACGCCACAACGCATAACCCGGAGGCGGGTAGGGGATGCCGCCACAGTCGGTACCGCCGACCACAAGTCCGCCGGACTCGTGCAAGATGCGCGTGACCTCTTGGTGCTTCTCTAGTGCTTTGGAACCGATAGCAGGATCAAAACCAGGGAACATGTCCCAATCCGGTCGTTCGCCAATGTGCGCGGCCAAGGCCCGCTGGCGACCCAGCGCCATCGGCGGAATATAGCGACGGTCCGGATCTTTCATGGCCGCGTCTTGCCCGCACTTCGAGATCCACAGCAGGTCGAGAGTCGTGCCCATGTTGACTTGTTTATCAACCATGGCATCGAACCAAACCTTGGCTTTGTCTCCACGCACGTCGGCTTCTTCCCAACCCTTGAAGGTGAGGGGTGCGAAGTGGCGATTCATCATCGAACTGACCTTTTTACCGGGGCCGAACTGCATATCCAGTGCGCAGAACTCGTTGTACGGGGAAATCCACACGTGCTCCAAACCGTCGATCCCGGCGCGAATAACATCAAGCGAATGGGTGTAGCCAAGATGGCCGGTGATGGGCCGACGTTTATCAACGAACTGGATGATGGCTTTAGCGGTCTCCGGCGGCAAGGTGAAATAGAGCTTGACGCCATCGACACCGGAGGCGAGCAGATGGCCGATCTTTTCCGGCACCGCCTCTACCGATGGAACGCTTTCGAGCATCTCGGTTAAAGGTCCACGGGGAAAACTCGGCTCCGCGCCATCAAGCAACGGGCCACAGACGAACAGGCGCGGACCAAGCTGTGCGCCGCTGTTGAGGTCGGCCTTAAGCGCGAGCACCTTTTCTAATTTCGCCCCCACATCGCGGGCGCTCGTGACCCCAGCCGCCAAAAAGAGTGGCAAACTCTCGCGGTCCATCAGCGTGGAATGTACATGCGTGTCGATCAAGCCGGGAAGGACCGTCTTCCCGGCCAAGTCGACCACTTGAGTATCCGGGGAAGTCGGAAGCTCGCCGCGTTCGACCTTACTGACGCGGTCGCCGGTGACGAGGAGCGACATCCCTGTTTGCGGTTGATCGGCCAGACCGTCGATCAGCCGCGCGTTCTTGAAAAGCGTTGCTTGCGCCATAATCCCTCCTTGGAAAATATCTCGCTCACTTTCACATCTGGAAAAAGGGCCAAGCGCAAGGGCTGGGCCTACAGACGGTGCTGTGAAGTTAAGCTGTAATGTCATTGCCTCTACAACTTGTTGACTTCTCACGGCGGCAGGCATATCTGGTCTCCGTCACGGTGCCTTGAGATCACGGTAAATCGCTGCAATGTTTCTTCAAAGGCGGATGAGAGCAAGAGAAACTTATGAACTTCACCATTGAAATCGAACAAGAAGAAGACGGACGCTGGCTCGGCGAAGTGCTGGAATTACCAGGGGTCTTGGTGTATGGCGACACGCGAGACGAAGCGATCTCCCACGCGCAAGCCTTGGCTTTACGCGTGGTGGCCGACCGCTTGGAGCATGGGGAAACTGTCCCGCAGATGGCCAACGTGTTCTCGGTAGCTTCATGAGTCAGTGGCCAGCCACGAAAGCCAGACGGGTCCTGGCAGCACTGTTACGGATAGGATGGAGGATCAAGCGACAGGTCTCAGGTTCCCATCGCATCCTCGCTCGTCCTGGTTGGGCAGATGTCGTCTTTGCCTTTCATGACAATGAAGAGCTAGGGCCACGGATGTTGGTTCGGGTCGCCAAACAGACCGGACTTAAACCAGAAGACCTGTGATTCTGACAAACGCCGAGGTCTCAATCAAACCACTAACTTGCCCAGCCATTCTCCCTTACACATCATCCTCAACTTTGAACGTCCGTGGTTGCGCTCTCAACATTTTCCAGATGGAGCGCGTGTAATCTTTTCCGTCAAGCATCTGGAACAAAATGGCGCTGTAAGGTATCCGGGTGAAAATCGCCGCATATTCTTTCCGCGTTTCCGCTTCTGCAGCAGCAAAAATCTGCCGGGCCTCGCGCTCGATACGATCATATTGCTCACGGAAGTTATCGATGGTCTGCCGGAGCCACGCATTGAATTCGTCAGGTACGCGCTCGAACAGCTCGTTGGTGTCGGCACCAGTCATCAAATAGTCTTCGAGGATGGTTTTCTCGGTGACGCCGGTTAGTAGGCGATGGAGCCGCACGTATTCTGCGCATTTGACCTTGACGCGCATACCGCCGGCGAAACGCACGACAAAGCCTTCGCTATTGTCCAAGTTCAGTGCTGTTAGCGAGGCGATGTCCTTGACCTCGTCATAACGCTTGACGAGCGGAAACCCGACTTCAGCCAATGGATATTCGTGCCCGGTGGCTGTGTCGATCATCGCTAGGAGCACTAACTCTTGGCGGGAACCGTAGTCCACCACGATGCGATTCTGCGGGTAAATGATCTCGAACAGGTACGTCACGCTGCGATCCAAAGCCGAAAGATCGTACTGCCGCAGCAAGCATGTCGCCACCTGCGCTTGCGTGCTCTCGAAGCTGCCGCGCGTGGCAATCTGAGGTTCGTCATCGAGCCAATACAAAATGCCTAACGAGCCGTCGAGCTTTTCGTAGACCTCAAAGGGTTCGTCCGGCAGATGTTCAAGCTGGTCGAGGTTGAAAAACTTGGTGAACGGTCGTGCGACAATCTTACCGGTCTCGTCAGCGATCAAGCCGCGACAGGTGAGGGTCGCTGGATTCCAAGCGTTCGCATATTGCGCTCTAGCGGTGTAGTTGTAGATGCGTAACGGCGCGGTCGGATGAGGTCGAGCGGAGATGTACCCTCCTTCCAGCATCTCCGATAATTCCGTCAATTCGTGGACGTTCGTGATGATCTTCACGTTTGCGGTCTCTAGCTCTGTCTCTGTCTCCTAGAGAAGTTCCACGGTGTCGCCCACGGCGATACGCCCTGGCGTCTGCACGACAGCATAGACGCCCAGGTTCTGTGCGGCATCGCGCACGATGGTGCGCAACACCGAAGGATCTTTCTCCAGCCCGGGCAAAGCTTGGGTCGTCATGACACATCGCGGTGTGGGGAGATTGCACTGTAGAGTGAGTCCGCCAATCTTGAGCGAGTGCCCGCACCAATTGGCTTCAACTAGACCGCGCTGCTCGGCGTTGGTAGCAATCACAAAGTTGGGGCGGAACCTCCGCGCGTCCCACTGAGCGTTGGGGTTCTGCTGCGCCAACGTATCGAGCGATGCCGTGGTGAGGACGTGCAAGGGGAAAGCATCGAAATAGGTGCCCAGGGGTGAGGTGAACTCGAAGATTTCTCTGGGGAAAACAGAGAGATCGGGGATAGGCTCACCTGAGACGCGACCGAAGATCTCGCGCAGTTCTGTCTGCATGTCAGGATTGTCCGGAGCACCACGTCGATAATGCTCAGTCGCACTTGCCGGCTGCTGCGGCCACAGGGTCACGGCTCTGCCCAGAAAGTCAGAGAGTCGCGCACTGGCCTCGGGATCAGTGCTCTTCAAGGTGGTGCCATCCGGCAGGCGCATAGCGACTGCTGGGATATGCTGTTCTGTCGGGTCTCCTAAATAGGTGGCCTCGCACAGCATGAGCGATGGCATTTTCTTAGCCCCGCGAATTTCTTTGGCTTGCTCGTCGCGCAGCGCCCAGCCCCGGTCGCCGAGAAGTCCTTGGGTGCTGACCATACTGCTGGTGAGCTGCTCACCGGCCATAGATTTGACTGGGTAACGCCAGATTGCTGCGATTGTTCCTACGACTGCCATAATGTTCCTTCCTTTCTAACGAGCGGGAAAATTCTCGATCTGCACCGGCTCTATCGGGTCCGCCAAGGAAAACCCGAACACCTGCGCGTAAAAGTACAGTTCCGCGTCGAGTGCGCGTTTGATGTTCTCAGCTTTACGAAAGCCATGCTGCTCGCCATCGAACGGTACGTAGGCCACCGGAAGTCCTTTTGTACGAAGAGCGGCGACCATCATCTCGGCCTGGTTCGGTGGGACAACTTTATCCTCCAGCCCCTGGAAGAAAATCACCGGGCACGACAGCCGGTCCGTGAAGTGAATGGGTGAGCGTGCTCGATACAGATCGCGTTGAGCAGGGTAGGGGCCGACGAGGCTGTCTTCATAACGCGCCTCGAATTTATGGGTGTCGTGCGCTAAGGCTTCGAGGTCGCAGATACCATAGTGGCTTGCTCCGGCTTTGAAGAAGTTGCGAAACGTCAGTGCGCAGAGCGTGGTGTAGCCTCCAGCGCTGCCGCCGGTGATGGCGAGCCGGTTGCCATCCACCAAGCCTGTCTGCACGAGAAACCGTGCACCGTTGATACAGTCATCGACATCGACAACGCCCCATTGGCCTCTGAGGCGGTTGCGATACGCGCGTCCGTAGCCGCTACTGCCACCGTAGTTCACATCGAGCACAGCAACGCCACGGCTTGTCCAGTATTGGATGCCTAAGTTCAGCGTCGTCTGTGCGGCGGCAGTGGGTCCGCCGTGACTTTTCACCAGCAAGGGCGGACGTGTACCGTCGGGCGCTTTGTAGTCGCGGTTCTGCGGTGGGTAGAACAGGGCATACGCAGTCTCACCGTTTTCTGTGGGAAACTCGATGGCTTGTGAAGCCGACAGATAGCCGGAATCGAGCGCGAGCGTTGTCGCGCGGCGCAGCACGTGGAGCTGTCGCGTGGCGAGATCGTAGCGAACTAGTGACGCTGGCTCTGTAGCTGCGCCGGCACCGAAGACCACATGGGTTGATGTTGCCTTGATGTCCCATAGCTCGGTGTAGGGAGTCTCAATCGGCGTGAGTTGCCGCATTTCTGTATCGATCTGTGCCAGTCGCCATGTTCCTTGGGATGTATACGTGCAGATGATCGAATGCGGACCAGTAAAAGCATACGTAGACATGCCAAAGACCCACTGTGGTCGTCCGAACTCGGCTGCCATCGGGCAGAGAGCTTCGGTTTGTCCGTCGCGCCAGTGATAGAGGTTCCACCAGCCGGTACGATCCGAGACAAAATGCAAGACTCCGTCAGGCGACCATTGCGGCTGAAACACCGACTCCGTCGGGCCGTCAGTCACGTGCGTTTTTTGCCCGAGTTGCCCGTCGGCGCTCAACTCGCTGACCCACAATTCCGTGCCATCCCACGGCATATTGGGATGATTCCACGCCAGCCATGCCAGTCGTGAGCCGTCGGGACTCAACCGAGGCGAAGAATAGAAGTCATGGCCAGAGACCAGTGTCTGGAGCGCTCCAGTCTTCAGGTCCACGCTGACGAGGCTGTTGGTTGGCTCTTTGCCTTGCGTTGTATGATCTTCACAGACACAGATGAGGCGCTGGCGGCGATGATCGACGACGGCATCCGCATAACGCAGTGTCCCTGCGGCTGTCAGTGGCTGCGGTTCTTCTCCCGGTTGCTGACGATAGAGCCGTTGGTCGGGAAAGTGCGAAAAATACACCTCCTCGTGATGCACGGTAAAAGAGCCGCCGCCGTACTCATGGACACGCGTCCGCACATTGAAGGGGACGGGGGTGACATCGGTCGTGCGACCGTCCGGTGTCCAGCGCACGAGCACATTACGTCCGCCTTCGGTCGGACGCGCTTCGCTCCAATAAACATCCTCATCATCAAGGACGATCTGACCAAGCCCTACTGTCGCGGCGACGATCAGGTCAGAAGTGATCGGTGATTTCCAAGAACCATACGGGGCATGCTGCGCCATTGTTACTCCCTTCACGCCATGTTGCCGTCATGGTCGAACCAGCCGAAATTTCGGCAGCGTGACTTCTGGCGTAACATCCTCGAACGAGACCTCGACGGCGGCACCACACGTCAGTTCTTCATTGGTGCAGCCGGTCACTTGGCTGATAATTTGTGGACCTTCTGCTAGTTCGATGAGCGCAACGTTATAGGGAAGATCGTCCTTAAAGCCGGGGTGCCAGAGCTGGTGATACACTCCATACGAATTGATCGTCCCTTTCCCGCTCAAAGCTACCCAATCTTGGTCGTCAGATAGACAATTCGTGCATGCTGGCCCTGGCGGGAGATGGATGTAGCCACAGGCGCGGCACTTTTGCGCGACGAATTCATGGCGTTGAGCAGCTCGCCAATACGGCTCGTTCCAGGGTTCGATCACCGGCAATGGTTTCGTATAGTCCGCCATAGCATTACCTCCGCAGAATCAACGCACCGGCGTGTTCGCGCAGCCCGCCGGTGTAGGTACACATGATGCGCTCGACATCTTTGATTTGCCGTGGTCCGCACTCGCCGCGCAGTTGTCGCACGGCATCACAGGTGTTTTGCCAGCCGACCATGTAGGTTTCCGACAACTGGCCGCCATTGGCGTTGATCGGTAGTTCACCTTCGAGCGCGATTCTCCCGCCCTGAATCCAGCGCCCGGCTTCCCCTTTGGGGCAGAAGCCATAGTTTTCCAAAGCGGCGATGATGGCTGGACTGTACGCATCCTGCACGTACAAGGCTTGGATATCCTTTGATGTCATGTCGGCCATAGGAAACACCATCTTGGCGACGCGCTCTTGTTGGAAGCTTTGCATGACTAGATCCGGGGTTTCATAGGCACGAAACGCTTCTTGGCGACCCATGCCGCGAATGTACACCGGCGGTTTGCGCAGATCTTTGGCGCGTTCTGCCGTGGTCAGCACGAACGCATGTCCGCCATCGGTGATGTAGCAGTAATCGAACATGCGCAACGGCTCGACGATATAGCGAGCGCTCATATAGTCGTCGAGCGTGATCGGTGTTTTCTGTGCGGCTTTGGGATTGAGGATGGCATTTCGCCTTTGATTGATAGCAATAGTGGCGAGTTGCTCCTCGGTGGTGCCATACAAGTGCATGTGGCGGCGAAATGCGAAGGCGAACGGCAACGAAGGATTGAATCCGCCATACGGCGCATGTTCTTCGAGCAGTGCGCCGCCGAACCGATTACGGTTGGTCTTTTGATTCGTGCCGTACACGAGCAATACATAATTGGCCATGCCGGAGTGCAACAACAACGCCGCATGCTGAATCATATAGCAGCCGGTCGCGCCCGAGGCTTCGACTGCGCCACCTGCGCGTGGGTTGAGACCTAACATCAAGCCGAGCTTGAGGTAGTCGCCCTGACGGCCATAGCTGGGCTGCGCAAAGAACCCGTCGATATCGTCTTTCTTGAGGCCGCAGTCTTGTATCGCCGCACGTGCAGCGTCGATAGCGAGTTCATCGCCGCTTTTCGTCGGGACGGCTCCCTGCTGAGTGTCGCCCACACCGGCAATACAAATCTGGTCACGAAGGTCGTGTAGACCCATAAGCGCCTCCTTTCCCGCCCCGAGCTATACCGAACCTCGCAGCAGGATGCAATTGGTAGGCGTGGGAGGAAGAAGGTGCGGTGTTGGGAGGGTACTGCGTAGAGAAAAAGCTTTGACTCCTTGGATGGCCTGAAGAATGATATGAAGGCGGTAAAGAGTTCCAGAGAGATCTTTAAGCAAAAAGAAGCAATGCCTATTTGGCGAGCAAGGGGGAGTTTCTTTTTATGTCGTACGATACACAGCGTCGCGATGAGAAAATCAAAGAGCTGAGCGATATCGTGGCGAGTCGCTTAACTTGTCTGGATGACTCAGTGAAGTTCGCTGCCGCTACCGATCTCATCTCGGTATTCGCCCGCGTTACATCGCCCGAGAAAGAAGAGATTCGATTCCACCTCATAACGATAGGTAAGGGTGGAATGGGCGGCGGTACCACTACCAAACCCGGTAATATCATCCTCAACCTTCGTAAGCTGGTGACGACTCTTGCGGGTGGTGCCTTGACCATAGCTGGTGCCCTCGAAGCCTCTTGGACTCTCGTCCTGGGAGCACTGGTCGTATGGGACTCGATCTATTCAGGTCTTCAAGTCCCGATTTCCGAACGTGAAGCTACCATCATACGGAGCATGTGGTTAAACTCCGACAAGCGGCAAACAATTGCCCACAGAGACCTCCTAGCGCTTGTCAACGAACATCTTGAGAGAAATGGCCGCGCTAAGATTAGTCAGCAGGAACTTTCCGACTCCTTGGGCATTCTGGAACGACTTACATGCATTGGTTTCCAGCCCAGTAAAGGAAATCCGATAATGCCCTACATTAAAGCAAGACCGAGTGCAAACAATTCGGCTAACGTCATCTACATTTCGAGCGATGGTAGCTTGACGGTTTGGTATAGCGGTTCTCGCGCTTGGCGAAACAATAACCCTGGGAACATACGGTACACCCCTTTTGCCAAAAGGCACGGAGCGATTGGCAAAGCAGGCGGATTTGCAGTGTTTCCTGACTACAACACGGGCCGCGCTGCCTTGTCTGCTTTACTTCGGGGCCTACGTACGCAGACCGAACCATCTTCAAGGCAGTCGAAGCTTATGCCCCCTCTTTTCAGAACGACACTGCCCAATATCGGCTCCTGCTAGCACAATTTACGGGATTAGACATCGACAGGAAGCTACATAGTTTGGATGGCGGAGAATTTGAGATATTGTTGGGTGCAATACAAAGGATTGAGGGATGGGTTGTTGGCGAACAGAAGCCCGTAAAGAAAGTCATTCGGACAAAGCGGACCAAGATGCGCAGGATCGCTGAATTCTTGATTGAGGGAAGTGCAACATTTGTGGCATTGGCAACGGCAATCCAGATGGCAAAAAACGACGATATTGAAGCTGTCATTGTCCGCACAAATAACGGAGCTGTATACCTGCGGAACTATCCCGATTCAAGCGGCGCGGACAACTTCCAATCCTTAGCTGATTAAAGTCCGTTATGAGACGTGCAATCTTCACGATCTTTTTACTCGCCGGAGTGGTTGCCATTACCAACGCAGCCGACTCTTTGCCTTATGAACCTGCAATCGTCGAATTGACAGGGAAAGTGACACGCCATGTTTTTCCTGGGCCCCCCAATTACGAATCCCTGGTAACTGACAAGAGGGAGGTGTGTTGGATTCTTCAATTAGAGCGACCAATCAACGTGGTGGCCACTGACGATAGTCTCGTCAATTATACAGAAAATGGGGTACGTCGCGTGCAGTTAATATGGGACTCCCAACAGTACCGACAATATCAGGGGCTTTTGCCTCATCTTGTCATCGTCACTGGCACCCTTTCCCACGCCATCTCCGGCCATCACCATACGCCCGTCTTAATGAGTGTCCTTCAACTCCATGCAAAACCCTCACGACAACACCACCGCCGTCTGAAGCCTTGACACAGCCAAGTCGATCTCAGGAGCCGAAGCGCATCCTGAAGTGTTGCGAAACAGCGTGGGGTGACTCGTTCTCTTGGTGAACCTCTGCCGTTACGCGGAAGCTGCAGAGATGAAAAAGGAGGGAAGGGCAGGTTTGCCACCTGCCCTTGTTGTTAGCGCGGCTGCACGTTTTCCCGTATCCACGTGGTGATATCTTGGGTGCTGGCACCCGGGGTGAAAATCTCTCGGACGCCAGCTTGCTTCAGCGTCGTAATGTCATCTTGCGGGACAATCCCGCCGCCGAACACGGCGACATCGTCGGCACCGCGCGCTCGTAGGGCTTTCATGACAGCAGGGAAGAGGGTGAGGTGGGCGCCGGAGAGAATACTCAAGCCCACGGCGTCCACGTCTTCCTGTACCGCAGCTTCAGCGATCATCTCCGGGGTTTGATGTAAGCCGGTGTAAATCACTTCAAAGCCGGCATCACGCAGCGCACGAGCGATGATCTTCGCCCCACGGTCATGCCCGTCCAACCCAGCTTTTGCGACTAAAATTCGTAATACTTTCTCGTCTGACACAGGGGTCCTCCAATCAAAACAGGAAGCGGGGAATCGGGGAGGCGGAGCATCGGGGAGGGAAACTCATTCTCCGTTTCTCCCTGTCTCCGTTTCTCCGGTTCTTACTGCTACAGCCACGCCGGGTCGCGGTACACACCGAAGACCTCGCGGTAGACATCAGAAATTTCGCCGAGGGTGCAATCGACCTTCACTGCGTCGATGAGCACCGGCATTAGGTTCTGGCCGTTGCGACAGGCGGCGTGTACTCGGCCCAGATGCTCGCGTACTTGGCCAGCATCGCGTTCGCGCTTGATCCGGCGGACGCGGTCAATCTGCCCTTCTTCGACATGATGATGGATCTTGAGTGTATCAATCGGGCGTTCTTCGGGAATCGCGTATTTGTTCACCCCGACGATCACTTTTTCTCGCGCATCTAGCTGTTGCTGGTAGCGATACGCCGAGTCGGCCAGCTCCTTTTGTGGATAGCCAATGTCAATCGCGCGGATAATGCCGCCGAGTTCATCAATGCGGTTGATGTACGCGAATGCGTCTTTTTCCATCTTGTCGGTCAGCGCTTCTACTGCCCAACTGCCGCCAAGCGGGTCGATCATGTTGGTGACACCGCTCTCTTCAGCAATGATCTGCTGCGTACGGAGTGCCACCATCACGGCTTGCTCGGTTGGGAGCGCGAGGGTCTCGTCCATCGAATTGGTGTGGAGGGATTGCGTGCCACCTAAGACGCCGGCGAGCGCTTGAATGGCCACGCGCACGACGTTGTTGAACGGCTGCTGGGCGGTCAAGCTGACCCCTGCCGTCTGGCAATGCGTGCGGAGCAACAGCGAGCGTTCGTTCTTCGCGCCAAAGCGTTCCTTCATGATCTTGGCCCACATGCGCCGGGCTGCACGCAGCTTGGCAATTTCTTCGAAGAAGTCGCTATGCAGGTCAAAGAAGAACGACAATCGCGGCGCGAAGTCATCAACATTGAGTCCACGGTCCACGGCGGCCTGCACGTAGCCGATGCCGTCGGCCAAGGTAAAGGCAAGCTCTTGCACGGCGGTGGCTCCGGCTTCCCGGATGTGGTAGCCGGAGATCGACACGGCATGCCAACGTGGTGCCTCTTTTGCGCAGAATTCGATCATATCGGTGACGATGCGCACGGCTGGCTCCGGTGGGCAGATCCACTCTTTCTGCGCGATGAACTCTTTAAGCATGTCATTCTGAATCGTCCCTCCGACTTTGCTCAGAGGAATGCCGCGCTTCTGGGCCATCGCGAAGTACATGGCAAGAATGATGCTCGCCGTGCAATTCACCGTCATTGAGGTTGTCACCTTATCAAGCGGAATATCGGCAAAAAGGCGCTCCATGTCGTTGAGCGAGGAGACCGAGACGCCTTCGCGTCCGACTTCTCCTAACGAGCGGTCGCTGTCGGCGTCGTAGCCCATGAGCACGGGCATGTCGAAGGCCGTGGACAAGCCGGTTTGCCCTTCGGCCAACAGGAACTTGAAGCGCTGGTTGGTATCCTCTGGCGTGCCGAAGCCGGCGAATTGCCGCATTGTCCACAGTTTGCTGCGATACATGCTGGGGTAGACGCCGCGAGTAAACGGGTACTCGCCGGGAACGCCGACTTCTCGTGCGGCGTGATTCGCGCCGAGATCATCCTGAGCATAGAGGGGCTCGACCTCCATGTCGGAGAGGGTCGAGAATCGGGTCATGCGTTCTTCTTGTTTGGGATACTTCGCCAGCCATTCCTGTTTGGTCATGAGTGCCTCCACTGAGCCTAACGATTTACAAGTCTTCCTGAGCTTTTTCAATATGATGGACGCTTTAGCGGCCTGTGAATTGGGCCGGACGCTTCTCTAAAAATGCCGTCATCCCTTCCTTCTTATCTTCCGTGGCGAAGGTGAGGGCGAATGCTTGATTCTCGAAGCGACTGCCATTATCCAGGTCCATATCAATGCCAGCATTGATCGCAGCTTTCGCTTGCTGAAGAGCAATCGGCGGTTTGGTTGCGAGCTTTTGCGCGAGAGCTTTCGCTTCGTTCATAAGGTCGGCGAGCGGAACGACCTTGTTGGCAATGCCATAACGTGCCGCAGTTTCTGCATCAATAGTGTCGCCGCTGTAGATCAGCTCACGTGCGCGAGGCAGTCCGATACGGCGAGCTAAGCGCTGCGTTCCGCCAAACCCGGGGATAATGCCGAGATTGATTTCCGGCTGGCCAAACTTAGCCTTGTCGGCAGCGATAATCAGGTCGCATGCGAGCGCTAATTCGGTGCCGCCGCCGAGGGCGAAGCCGTTAACGGCAGCAATCACTGGAATCGGTAGCGTTTCGAGCTTGCGAAACACACCGAGGCCGTGTTCGGAGAAGGCGTGGCCTTCTGGTGCAGTCATATTGACCATCGCCGAGATATCGGCACCGGCCACAAAAGCGCGGTCTCCCTCGCCAGTGACAATCAGGCAACGAATCGACGAGTCTTGCCGGACTTCGTCGATGCACATGGAAATTTCTTTTACCGTGGCTGGGTTCAGGGCGTTCAAGCTTTTGGGACGGTTGACCTTGAGGATAGCGACTGCGCCGTCTCGTTCAAACAGGATGTTTTCGTAAGCCATATCAATCGTACTCCGGGTAATCTTCAAAATGATGATGGGTGTCCATGAAGCGGATCGTGCGCGTTTTTGAGCGCATGACCACCGAATTGGTGAGGGCTCCTCCGTGCTGGAGGCGTACGCCGCGTAGGTATTCGCCGGTCGTGACGCCAGTGGCGGCAAAGATGACTGTGCCTCTGGCCATCTCTTCCGCAGTGTAGATTTTGCTTGGATCGGTGATGCCAGCTCGGCGCAGCAGTCGATGTTCTTCTTCGTTACGTGGGGTGAGGCGTCCTTGAATGTCGCCTCCTAGGCAACGCAGGGCTGCCGCAGCAATGATCCCTTGCGCGGCCCCGCCGGTGCCGAGTAAGAGGTCGATGCCGGAATCTTCACGTGTGGTGGTCAATGCAGCGGATAAATCGCCATCGCTAATCAGCTTGACGCGAGCACCGAGGCGGCGCAGCTCGTTTACCAAGCCCTCGTGGCGTGGGCGATCCAACACCACCACCGTGAGCCGTTCTCTTTTGACATTTTTGGCTGCGGCCAGCGCATTGAGGTTCTCTTCCAGCGGCTTATCGAGTGACAGAAGGCCTTTCCCGGTGGGGCCGACAGCAAGCTTCTCCATATACACTTGTGGCGGGCAGCGCAGAAAACCGCCGTGTTCGGCGATAGCAATTACCGAGATCGCGTTCGGTGCGCCGGATGCACAAGCAATGGGGCCTTCCAACGCATCCAGCGCAATCTCGAATTCTGGGCCGTTTTCTCTACCGACGATTTCGCCGTGATAGAGGAGGTCGATAGCGTCTTGCTCTCCTTCGCCAATGACGATCTCTCCGCGCAAATCTACGTCCTTAAAGAGTTTGCTCATGGCTTTGGCGGCAGCGAAGTCAGCAGCGGACTCATCGCCTTTGCCGAGCCACTGCGCCGCAGCCAGTGCGGCGGCCTCAGTGATACGCACGACTTCAAGAGCAAGGTTTTTATCCATGCTGCCGGTCTCCCTACTGCGTCAGCGCCGTGCCGCGAATGAACCGGCCCATGATAGTCCAGGCTTCGGCGACGACTAGCCCAGTGGTCTTCGCACTGCTTTCGTTGTAGTACACCGGGGCGCTGTTGCCTTGCTTCACGTCATCTGACGATAAAATGGCAAACGGCACCGGGTCTGACGAGTGGGTTTTGATCGCCACCGGGGTAGCATGGTCGGGCATCAAGAGCACTCGCCACTCAGGAAACTCGGCCAGTCCGGTGAGGATGGTGCCCACGACTTTCTCGTCAAAGTTTTCCAAGGCCCTGACTTTCTCGACTGCCGAGCCCATGTGCCCGGCTTCGTCAGTGGCTTCGACGTGTAAGAAGAGAAAATCTTTGTGTCGTAACGACTCCACGCCATATTGGCCTTTACCCAAGTAGTTGGTATCGAGAAAGCCCGTGGCACCGGGCACGTTGATGACCTCAAGTCCAGCCAGCACGCCAATCCCGCGCACCAAGTCTACTGCCGAGATCACTGAGCCTTCGAGGCCGAACTGCTGCTTAATCGTCGGCACGGCAGGGCGGCGGCCTTGTCCCCACAGCCAAATGGAGGAGGCCGGTTTGTGGCCGTGTGCTTGCCGCTGCTTATTCACCGGGTGAGCGGCGAGAATTTCGCGCGACCGCTCCATCAGCGCACGTAGCCGCTCGGCACCATCTCCGTCGGGGAAATGGCCGGCCGTAGGCTGCCCGGTAATATCATGTGGCGGCGTGGTGAGCATTTTCTCTTTGCCGCCATGCCATACCATGAGATGGCGGTAGCTGACACCAGGATGAAACTCGACTTCTCCACCGCCGAGTTCGGCATTGATCGTATGAATGAGTTGGGAGGCTTCTTCGCTGGTGATGTGGTCGGCGGCGAAATCCACCATGATTTCCTGTCCGTCGTTTTCTTGTCCCAGCGTGACGAGGTTGCAGCGAAAGGCAATGTCGTCTGGTCCGAGTTCTACGCCCATGCTGGCGGCCTCAATCGGCGAGCGGCCAGTGTGATAGCGACGGGGATCGTAGCCGAGCAGACTCATGGTGCCCACGTCGCTGCCCGAGGGAAACCCGTCTGGAATCGTGTGCGTGAGGCCGAGCCGGCCCTGAGCGGCAATGCGATCCATATTAGGGGTGCGGGCGTATTCGAGCGGAGTCTTGTTACCAAGCTCTGCCACTGGCCAATCGGCCATACCGTCGCCTTGTAAAATGACGTATTTCATGGGGGCTCCGTTTTTAGCTTTCAGTTTTTAGTTCGTAGTTTTTAGTTCATCACTAATAACTGCTAACTAATAACTAACAACTCTTAAGTGTTCTCCAATGCCCGAAAGATCGCGTCTCGCGCTTTGGTGTAATCTGCGGGTAGTTCGACTGGGCGGTTGGCGTGACGTGACGCCACACCGCGTAGTTTGCCTTCGTGATACCGCCGCTTGAAATCCGTGAACTTCAATCCGTGCGCGGTGGAAATGACCACGACCCGTTCGTGCGACTTGATCTGTCCGCGTTCCAAGAGTTTGAACAACACCGCCAAAGCCACGCCAGTATGCGGGCAATTGAACAAGCCGGTGCGATCCGCCAGCGCCGACGCATCCGCCAGCTCTTCTTCTGTTGCCTGCTCCACCACGCTGTCGAACGATTGCAGGGCGCGGATCGCACGATTGATGCTGACCGGGTCGCCAATCTGAATCGCTGACGCCAGAGTTTTCTTAGCACGGACAGGTTTGTATTCGGCGAAATTGTGTTGAAAGCTGCGGTAGAGCGGATTGGCACGCTGCGCTTGAGCGCAGACGAGGCGGGGGAGGCGGTCGATCATGCCTAGCTCGCGCATCAACAAGAAGCCGCGACCGATGGCGGAGATGTTGCCGAGATTGCCGCCCGGCACGATCACCACATCCGGCACTTCCCAGTCGAACTGCTGCACGATCTCTAGCGAGATGGTTTTCTGCCCTTCCAAGCGTAGGCTGTTCATCGAGTTGGCGAGGTAGATGTTTTCTTTCGTGCAGAGTTCGCGCACGATCTTCATGCAGCCGTCGAAATCGGTGTCGAGCGACAGCGTCAACGCGCCATTGGCCATCGGCTGGATCAGTTGCGCGGTCGACACTTTATTGCGCGGCAAAATGACGATGGCCGGGATTGCCGCCGCTGCGCAGTAGGCAGCCAAGGCAGCCGAGGTGTCGCCGGTCGAGGCGCACGCGACTGCCGGGATCTTGGTCCCTTCGGCGATCATCTGCTTCACCATCGATACTAGCACCGTCATCCCCAGGTCTTTGAATGAGCCGGTGTGGGAGTTGCCGCACTGCTTGACCCACAACTCCTCTAGGCCGATTTGCTTGCCGAGGCGTTCCGCCCAGAACAGATTGGTGCCTCCCTCGTACATGGAGACGACATTGGCGTCGTCCACCGCCGGGCACACCATTTCTTTCTTGCCCCACACGCCACTGCCATAGGGATAGGAGGTGCGACGATAGCGGTCTTCAAAGATCTGCTTCCAAGCGTGTGCCGAGCGCGTATGCAGCACGTCTATGTCGTGGTGGACATCAAGGAGACTGCCGCACTTGGGGCAATAGTACGCGACCTGATTGAGCGGCAGTTCCCCGCTACACCCGGCGGCGCATGCAAACCACGCACGAAACTGAGGCTCTGCAGAGGTCAGCTCGAAAGATTGAGATACCGCACCGTTCGCCATGATCTTGCCTGTTCTCTTATTCGTCTTACCCGAGGTTTTCTTCTATGCGGATGGAGACTGACTTACCTTGCACGATGGGCAATTCGTCCACTAAGCACAGCGCAGCTTTGAGGTTGCGTTCCTTGGCCGCGTGCGTACGCAATACCAGTGGTACGGTCTCGTCGCCTTCGCTGCGTCCGCGCTGGATGACCGAGGCGATGCTGATGTCGTGGTCGCCTAAGATGCCAGCAATCCGCGCCAATACCCCTGGGCGATCCAACGCCATGAAACGCAGATAATACTCGCTGGTGATCTCGTCGATAGGACGGAGCCGGATCGCTCGCAGCTCGTGCCACGGCATGCCAAGCGGCGGTACCCCACTGCCACGTATCGTCCCACGCTGCCGTGCGGTGTCGATCATATCGGCGACAACCGCTGTGGCCGTGGGAAGACTGCCAGCACCGCGACCGAAATACAACGACGACCCGAGTGCCTCGCCTTGCACGAAAATCGCGTTGTAGGCATCGCCGACGCCAGCCAGCAAACTACTGCGCGGAATCATGGTGGGGTGTACGCGCACCTCAAGGGTATCGTCTTCTTCTTTGGCGATGGCGAGCAATTTGATGCCATAGCCGAACTCGCGGGCGAAGAGGATGTCGGTTTGGCTCACGTGACGAATGCCTTCCACATACACCGACTCAAACGACACGCGCACACCAAAGGCGAGCATCGCCAGCAGGGTCAGCTTATGCGCGGCATCAATGCCGTCGATATCGAAACTCGGGTCGGCTTCCGCCAGCCCTTGCGCTTGTGCGCGCGCAAGCACGGTGGCGAATTCTTCGGCGTGTTCACTCATGGTCGTGAGAATGTAGTTGCAGGTGCCGTTCACGATGCCGAACAGCGCACGGTTGCGGTCTCCAGCTAAGCCCTCTCTAAGCGTCCGAATAATAGGAATGCCGCCGGCGACACTGGCCTCGAAGCCGATGTGCGCCCCGTGAGCTTCCGCCGCCGCGAAGATTTCCGCGCCGTGTTGAGCCAACAACGCTTTGTTGGCCGTGACCACATCTTTCCCGCGCCGCAGCGCTTCCAAGGTCAGCGACCGCGCTGGTTCGATGCCGCCGATCAGTTCGACGACGAGGTCGATGTCCGGGTCGTGTACCACGCTCCACGGGTCGCTCGACAGTTGGGCGTTCTCCAACGGCGGATGAGGTTTAGCGTGTACACTCCGGCTGGCCACTCGCGTCAGTGCTAAAGGACGACCAAGCTTCCGCGCGATTGTGTCGCCGTTCTGCGTGAGAAGTTGTACGACACCGGTTCCGACAGTACCCAGGCCGATCAGGCCCAGCTTCACACCTTCTGAAGCCATACCGCCTGCCCTAACTCGCCTCTTGGGTGCGTGGGACCGCCAGTTCACCAAAAGCTTTGCGGATGCCACGGATCGCCTGACGGGTGCGGTGTTCGTTTTCGATGAGGGCGAAACGGACAAAGCCTTCGCCGTACGGGCCGAATCCTACGCCGGGGGAAACCGCGACTTTGGCTTCACTGAGCAGAAACTCGGCGAATTTCATCGAACCCATCTGCCGGAACGGTTCAGGAATTGCCGCCCAGACGAACATCGTGCCTTTGGGTTTGGGGATATGCCAGCCGACTCGTGCCAGTCCGTTAATCAGCACATCGCGCCGCTTCTTGTAGCGTTGGCGCACGGTTTCGACGTAGTCTTGCGGGCCGTTGAGGGCGTGAATCGCAGCAATCTGCACCGGTTGGAAGATGCCGTAATCGAAATAACTCTTGAGCCGGGCCAAGGCTCCCAACACTTCGGCGTTGCCGTTGACGAACCCGACTCGCCAGCCCGGCATATCGTAAGACTTTGAGAGGGTGAAGAATTCGACGCCGATGTCTTTGGCTCCCGGCACCTGGAGGAAGCTGGGTGGGCGATAATCATCGAAATACAGATCGGCGTAGGCGAAGTCGTGTACGACGAAGATGTTGTTCTCTTTGGCGAAGTCCACGATGCGGCGAAAGAAATCGAGATCGACAACTTCCGTGGTCGGGTTATGCGGAAAACTCAAGAGCAACATTTTGGGACGCGGCCAGCACTGGCGTACAGTTTCTTCGAGGGACGTGAAGAAATCTTGATCCGGACGCAGCGGTACGACGCGCAAATCGGCGTTGGCGATGACAATGGAATAATGGTGGATCGGATAGCTGGGGCTGGGACAAATGGCGACATCGCCCGGGCCGAGCATCGCCAGCGCTAAATGAGCCAGCCCTTCCTTCGAGCCGATGGTGACGACCGATTCCGTGTCGGGATCGAGATCGACATCGAAGCGGCGCTTGTACCAGTCGCAGATCGCCAACCGCAGCTTGTAGATGCCACGCGAGGTGGAATAGCGGTGATTGGGTGATTTCCCCGACGCTTCAATCAACTTTTCCACCACATGCGGTGGTGAGGCGTGGTCCGGGTTG
>SYOC01000041.1 GCA_005804965.1 Pseudomonadota bacterium | reverse complement strand
TGAAGAGATGCCGGGGTGGTCGGAACGCCTCACCGATTTACGTAGCCTCGACGCCCTACCAGCCAATGCTCGCCGCTATGTCGAGCGTATTGAGGAGTTGGTGAATGTCCCGGTCAAGATGATCTCCGTCGGTGCAGGGCGGGAGGAAACCATCCTCATCCGTCCGACGTTTTTCTAGAGGATGTTTGCAAAGTAGGGCGACGCTGTCATTGCGAGGAACCAACAGCGACGAAGCACTCTCCAGCAAAAACACAGATTGCTTCGCGGAGTTTATCCTGAGCGTCCTTCGACTTCGTTTACCCTGAGCTTGTCGAAGGGCTCAGAATGAGCGGAAGCGAAGGGCTGGCAATGACATGCTCCCGTGAGTATGCAAACACGCTCCGAGTGTCTCTCGTATCCCCCCACAGCTAGCGGATCGCCCCTTTCTCGCGCAAACGGCCAATCTCCGCTGTCGCAATCCCAAGACTACCGAGAATCTCATCGGTATGTTCGCCTAACTTCGGAGATAAACGACGCACGGACTGCGGCGTTTCTGACAGTTTAGGTGAGAACCCGACCTGCTTCACTTTGCCATGCTGCGGATCGTCCACTTCGAGGATCATCTGCCGAGCTTGCACTTGGGGGTCATCCTCAAGTTCATCCAAGGTCAGTACCTTACCGACACATTGGTCAGTTTCGTTGAGGATTTGGAACCATTCGTCACGGGTCTTGGTCAGGAAGATCTGTTGCAGATGCGAGGACAGGTCGGGATGCTTCGCCGCGTCGAACTCGTGGGGGATGAGGTCTTCACGGCCAACCGCGCGACAGAGGTTGGCATAAAACCACGGCTCTAATGAGCCAATCGAGAGCCGCTTGCCATCTTTGGTCTCATACACGTTATAGTGCGGCAGGCCGCCGTTCACCATGCTTTTTCCCGGCGGGGGAATATCGCCATTGGCAAAAAATCCGGAGAGGAACTGCACGGTTAAATACATGACGCCATCCATCATGGCCGCGTCGACGAATTGCCCGCGTCCGGTGTGCTCGCGGGCATACAACGCCGCCAGTACGCCAAGCGCACCGTTCATGCCTCCCCCAGCATAGTCGGCAAGAAAATTCTGCGGGATCGCTGGTTTGCCTTCGCCAATCGAACCGATCAGCGACATGGCTCCGGCTTGGGAGATGTAATTCAGGTCGTGCCCAGCCAGAGGAGCATACGGGCCGGTCTGTCCGTAGCCAGTCACCGCGCAATACACTAAGCGAGGGTTTTTGGCTTTGAGCGTGTCGTAGTCGATGCCCAGTCGCTTGGCGACGCCGGGCCGCAGCTCCTCGACCAAGACATCCGCCTTCTGCACCAACTGGTAAAACACCTCGCGTGCTTCGGGATCTTTCAGATTGACACCCACGCTTTTCTTGTTGCGATGCAAGGCATTGTAGACCGAGGTCCCGCCGGCTCCCGGCATTTGCGTACCTGCCGAGCCAGCTTGTTCCGCCCGGCGTCCCGTCGGACTTCCCGGCTCTTGGATGCGGATGACGTCGGCCCCCATGTCGCCCAAAATCATGGTGCAAAACGGACCCGGCGCGAGACGCGTCAGATCGAGAACGGTAATACCTGCAAGTGGTCCTGGCATAGCTCTTTCCTTTTCATCGAGTCAGTAAACAGTTGGCATCCTACGGAATGACCGGCAGTAAAATATGCGAGCGATAGCGGCTGTTGTGAAAAACGGTCTGCTCGGCAGATTGCCAAGTCGTTCCCGTGGCTTGATCGCCACCGGTGTTCAAATTGCGGTCAAAGCGCGGAAAGTTGCTGGAGGAGATTTCCACACGCACGCGGTGCCCGGGCAAGAAGGCGTGGCTGGTCGCCCACAGGTCGATGGTGAACTCATAAACCTCGTCCTTCTGCATGAGTTTGGGGGTACTTTGCGATTCGCGGTAGCGAGCACGCAGGATGCCATCGGCAATGTTCTGCGCGTAGCCGTCGGGACGCACGTCGACCAATTTTGCGGTGAAATCCGTGTCCGGCACGGAAGAAGAAGCATACAGCACGACTTGCAGCGGCCCCGTGACTTCCAAGGTTTGCTCAAGCGGGGCACCGGTGTATACCAGCACGTCGCGCCGCGCTTCCACTTCGCGCTGGTCTTTGACGCCGACGGGAATAATCAAGGTGTTGCCACCAGCGGTCGGCACCGGGTCGGCTGGGTCGTAGGTATAGCGGTCTGCCGGTTCATCCTGCGGGGCTTCGGGACTGAGCAAGCCGTTGCCATGCAAGGTGTTGGCCGCACCTTGGCTGTGTAGGTAGTAGGGCGTGAACCGCGTGCGGGCCAGCGGCCATTCGTTTTCGCCACGCCATTCGTTTTTCCCCATGACAAACAGGCGAATCGGCGGCTCTTCATACAGGCCGGTGTCGAGACCTTTCAGCCAATAATCAAACCAACGGATCTGAGTTTCGTGCAGGTCCATCCACGCATTGGGGCCGAAATCGATGTCTCCAGTTCCGCCTGTCGTCGGCGTCGTGTAGGGGAAGAGATGCGCCCAGGGGCCGAGGAGGAGTTTTTGGCCGCCCCGTGCTTCCGGCGTCATCGCCTGAGAGCGTAAGCCGTTGAAATGCACAATCGCGTCTTTCAGAAAGATGTCATACCACGAGCTGACGTGGTGCATGGGGATGTTGATATTGCGATGCTGGCGTTCGATGTTGACCGGCCACCAGTACGGCCCATCTTCGGGATGGGTAAGATAGTCACGAATGTATGGAGAGGTGTCTTTCAACAAATCCGCCCAGTACATCAACGGCAGTCGGGCATAGCCCTCGGGTGTCATGGGATTGCCGAAGTTGATCGAGCGCAGCAAATCCGGGCGAATTTTTGGCCATAGCTCATCTTTCAATCCCATGCGCTCCAGCGTGTTGCGCACCATGAAGATCGCGTAGGGAATCTGCCAGCCTAACGAGAACGCCCCACCTTGATACACCCAACTATCGTGGTAGTCGGCGGCAGCCGAGACTGGAAATGCACAGCGCAGATGCGGTGGCCGCGTGGGTGCGAGCTGATATTGCGTCGCGCCAAGATAAGATTGTCCTTGTGTGCCGACCATGCCGTTTGAGTACGGCAACGACGCCGCCCACTCGACAGTGTCGTAGCCGTCGAACCCTTCAGTAATCAGCGGATAATATTCGCCTTCAGATGCGAAACGGCCACGTCCGTCTTGGATGATGACCACGTAGCCAC
Organism: Pseudomonadota bacterium; assembly: GCA_005804965.1. Classification (GTDB taxonomy): domain Bacteria; phylum Desulfobacterota; class Binatia; order Bin18; family Bin18; genus SYOC01. The sequence continues at coordinate 36,070 of SYOC01000041.1, read as the reverse complement.
GAGCGGGAAAGTATTCGTGATCGCCAAAATCACCCGCCATCTCTTTGCCATAAGGGAGACGCAGCAAGATAACGGGGAAGCGTCCTTCTGTATCGGGACGATAGACATCGGCATACAATGTCACGCCGTCGCGCATCCGCGCGGGCACATTTTTCTCGACCTTAATGCGATATTCCGAGCGACTTCCTTGTGGCATAATGCCTCCCTCCTTATTTGAGCCTTGAGTGGAAAGTGCTGAGTGCTGAGTGAAAAACAAAGTTAGTCTCAGGACTCAACACTCAAGTTTATAGAGTCCTCGACCGTGAAAGGCAAATGAGACAAGGAAGTGGAGCGATGAACTATTGGTTGGTTAAATCCGAACCGTTCAAATACTCGTGGGAGCGGTTCGTGCAGGACGGGCAGACGTTTTGGGATGGGGTCAGAAACTATCAGGCGCGGAACAACTTGCGGGCCATGCACAGCGGCGACCTCGTGTTGTTCTACCATAGTAACGAGGGGCTGGCCGTGGTCGGCGTCGCGCGGGTAGTGAAAGAATCCTACCAGGACCCAACTACAGAAGATGAACGCTGGGTCGCCGTCGATATCGAGCCGGTCGAGACACTGCACACTCCGGTCACGCTCGACGCGATGAAACGAGAACCCGCACTCGCCAATATCGCTTTAATTCGCCAGGGACGGTTATCGGTCCTGCCGCTGACCAAGGAAGAATTCGCCCTGATCAGAAAAAAGGGACGCACGTCGTAGTACACGAGATCTCCGTCAATCGGCGGCACACGCCGTCGGTGCATCCAGGCGATTGTACAACTCCGCGAGAATCGACAGGGCCACCGGCTCGACACTGGCTTGCTGCGGCAATCCCTCGGCAAGCGCCCAGATATGGTTTCTGGCAGCAGCCCGCGTGCCGGCGAAGTCCGCCTCGGAGATCCAGGCCGCACCGAAACGCGCAATCACATGCGCGCAACTCATTTGCCCGCGTTGACAATACTGGACGGACTGGTCGATCCAGTTTTCCATAGCACTTCGCGCGCCCAAGGCGACAAACCGCGCCGCCTTCGCCTTGTCCGCCGTGCAAGCGGCGATCCAGTTGTCCACCCGAAAGTCGCACATTTTGGCCAGCTTGGAGGTCGCGCCGCCGTTGCGGAGATACGCCCCAATTTCTTCATTGGCCAAACACGTCGGGTTTGCCGCGCACGCCTCGATATCCGCGCGGCTCAAGGCAGAGAGTTCGCAACTCGCCGCTTTGAGCGAGGCAAGCGACGCCGCCAGCACAGGCGAGGCGACCATCGACAAGACGATAATGCTCCAGCGAAAGAAAAAGGCCAAACGAGTACGCACACTCTCCTCCTGACCGTGCAAGAAATTGGACTGTCCGAGAACGACTTAGGGGAAAGAAGGCAACGTGAGGCTGAAGAGAGAATTATCGGCGCATTTATTGCCGCTTTCCGCCAGCACCGAAGCTCCACCAACCAAGTCACTCACACAATCCTTACGGTTTTTCCCCACCGTATTACTCGTGAGTGTGGTGTTCGTCCCGTCGTTACGAATGCCATCGGCGAGGCTTTTGCTCACAAAATTGCGAAAAATGGTATTGCCCGCGCCAGAGTCGAGATGAATCCCATTCCCTCTATTTTCGTTCGCTTTGTTATTCGCGACGATATTGCTATTGCCAGCGAGGTTAAAGCCGTCAGCGTCGTTGCTAAAGGCTTGGTTCGCTGAGACTTCGTTCCCATCACCGATGATCAAGAAGCCGTGTTCGCTCTCGGTGCCGTTGTTTGTCGCTTTATTGCCGAAAATGACGCCATCCGAACCGTGAATCAGAAAACCATGCGACACATTGTCTCTCGCCACGTTCTTTTCCACGATCCAGTTGCTCCCCGAGCCGGGAGCGACAAAAATATCAAAGCCTTCGTCATCATCGCTGACCGCGAAGGCTAGGTTCTTCTGGATGCGGAGTCCAGAACAGCTTCCCGCACAGGTAATCAAGAAACCGTCGCCAGTGCCAATCTCGGCGCGGTTACCCAAAATGCGGTTATTGGCACCATGAACCTCAAAGCCAGCACCGTCATCGATCACTTTAGATTTGTTGTTCTCGACCAGGAGGTTGTCGCCATGCAGACGGTAGCCGACCTCGCCAGCATGATCGGAAATGTTTCGGGTAATCTCCGCGTTGTTGCCGTCCAGCTCCAGGCCACTGTCTTCGTTCCCGCTGAAGATGCACTGGGTAATCAGGGCATTGGCCCCGGTAACATCTGCGCCATCTTCATCGTTGCCGGCCAGCACCAAGCCTTGCAAGGTGCAGCCCGTTGCCTCACATAAGACTCCATCTCCCTCCACTGGGCCGTTAGGTCGCGCGTTCCGTATGGTCATGCCAGCGATGGTCACAAAGTCAGCTTGCACGTGAAATCCAGGGCCGCTGCCAGCGGGCGCGAGTGGCGAGGCGTCAACCGTTACGCTTTTCGCGGTCGGCCCCACGATCCGCAGCCCATCTTTCCCGGGAGGGACGACGACGTTTTCGAAATAGATACCAGGAAGGACTTTGACCGTATCCCCGCCAAGGGCAACATTGACAGCGCCTTGAATGGTAGGAACATCATTCGGCACGACAATAGTCGCCCCTTGCACCGTTCCGGCTGCTGCGAGTAACCATGCTCCCATACCGAAAAGAGAGATCTGACTGCGCATAATGTCACCTCCTGAATGATTTTGATCTGCATCGGTGAGCGACACGATTCCTGAGAGAAGGTCATACATCCCGCCCCTTCTCCAGAACCGGAGACCATCCTACCGCTTGAGAGAACACCCTTGCCCTGGCCGTTGTTCTCCCGAAGAGTCATGTATCTTTCCACACTCTCAACTACGAGTCAACTCAAAGTTCGCTCAAAAGGTTTCATTTTATTGTCCAACATGGGTCTTCTCTTATCAGGGCACTCGTGCGTCCCTTCCTTAGCCTTGACCCACTCCTAGTGCTTCGCTAGGTTCCCCACAGGAGGATTCCCGATGCGTTCCTATCTCGCGGCTGCTGTGCAAATGACTGCGTCATCCTCGAAAGAAGAAAATCTGGCCAAAGCTGAGACCTTCGTACGCTTGGCGGCTGAACGTGGGGCGTCGGTCATCGTGCTCCCCGAAGTGTTTGCCTGGCGTGGGCCACGTGCTGAGGAACCGCCACAGGTCGAATCCATTCCAGGTCCTACCTCGGAGCGCCTCGGGGCTTTAGCGCACCGCTACGATATTCATCTGCTGGCCGGTTCATTTTTGGAAAAGAGCAATGAAGCGCGGGCCTTTAACACCAGCCTCTTGTTCAGCCCTGCAGGAGACATCCTGGCGCATTACCGTAAGATTCACCTGTTCGATGTCGATATCCCTGGCCAAGTTCGGGTCAAAGAGTCCGACACCAAAAAGCCGGGGGACGATGTCGTTACCAGCGAAACTGCCCTCGGCGTGTTCGGCCTGTCCGTGTGTTACGACTTGCGCTTTCCTGAACTGTATCGCCAACTCGCGGCCAAAGGCGCGGAAGTCCTCTTCGTGCCTTCAGCCTTTACGTTTCCTACCGGAGCTGCGCATTGGGAGACGCTCCTACGCGCACGGGCGATCGAAAACCAAGCCTACGTCATCGCGCCCAATCAAATCGGGAAAAATGCCCACGGCTTTGCTGATTATGGCAATTCGATGATCATCGATCCCTGGGGCAAAGTGCTGGCGCGGGCGGCAGATAAAGAATGCTTCATAACAGCGGAAATCGACCGCGATTATCTTGAGAAAGTAAGGAGAGAATTACCGTGTCTCGTGCATCGGCGGCTGTAGCCGTCGCTCCGGTCAAAGCCTTTTTTCGCGTCGTCACCTCGGCGGAGGCACGTGCGCAACTCAGCGCTTTTGCTCCGGTCACGAAAGCGGAACCCCTCGCTATCCTCAATGCCTGTGGGCGCGTGCTGGCGAAGAGGCTGACCGCGCCGGTTGATTTGCCGCATTTTCATCGCACTAACATGGACGGTTACGCTGTGCGTGCCGCTGATACCTTCGGGGCTTCAGCGAGTTTGCCCATGTATCTCAAGCTGGTCGGGGCTGTCGAAATGGGCAAGACCGCGGCCCGTTCCCTTAAAAAAGGCGAGACCATGCGCATCGCGACCGGCGGGATGCTGCCACCAGGGGCCGACTCCATGGTTATGGTGGAATACACCGAGGAAATGGGCGATGGCACGGTGGAAATTCAACGCAGCACCTCGCCATGGGAAAATATCCTGCGCATCGGTGAAGATATCAAAAAGGGAGCGGCGATTTTTGCGCCGGGACGGCGGCTGCGTGCGCGGGACCTCGGCGCACTCACCGGAGTCGGCCTCACGAAAGTGCCAGTCTATGCCAAGCCGGTCGTCGCCTTGATTTCCACCGGCGATGAGATCGTCGCCCCAGAACAAACGCCAAAACCTGGCCAAGTGCGCAACGTCAACCAATACTCGCTGCACGCCATGATTACCGAAGCTGGCGGCATGACCCTCGATCTCGGCGTGGTCAAAGATGACCGCCCAGCGTTCGAGAAAGCTATAGCAACAGCACTCAAGCACGCCGATGTGGTCATGATCTCCGGCGGCAGCTCCGTCGGCGTCAAAGACATGACGGTCGATGTGGTTTGTTCTTTTCCCAAGTCGGAAGTATTTTTTCACGGCATTTCCATTGCCCCAGGGAAGCCAACAATTTTTGCGAAAGCTGCCGGGAAACCAATCATGGGTTTACCTGGCCACCCAGTGTCCGCGCTGGTGGTCTTCTCCCTCTTTGGTGCGCCGTTCATTCGTATGATGGGCGGGGAATCGCCAGAAGCGGCCTTCGCACCCCTGCGCACCACCAGAGCACGTCTTGCGCAGAACATTGCCTCTGCCCCTGGGCGAGAAGACTACGTGCGGGTGACGCTAGAGCAGCGCCAGGGTGCGGCTGTCGCTGTCCCGCTGCCAGGGAAATCCGGCGCCATCTTCAGCCTCGTGCAAGCCGACGGTATGGTCTGCATTCCCCACAACGAAGAAGGCAAAGAGACTGGGGAAGAGGTGGAGGTGATTCTTTTTTAGCTGTTAGCTGTGAGTTTTAAGTTCTTAGTTTTTAGTCGTGAGTTCTAAGTGTCGATCGTTGTGCAACCTATATCAAGACAAGACTAGCCCTTTTATGCATGATCTCCACGCTGCCCCACACAAAGCCGATCATCCCGAGCGCAAGCGTTATCTCAAAAAGAAGCCCTTGCCCGAAGCGTTGTCGATGTTCTTACACGCTCTCGCTCCGCCACGCCGCGTAGAAACGGTGGCTGTGGAAGACGCATTGCACGCCACTACGGCACAGCCCATCTTCGCAGTCTTGTCGGCCCCGCATTATCACGGCTCGGCTATGGACGGCATAGCGGTACGTGCAGAGGATACCTTTGGGGCGAGCGAGTTTTCTGCTGTGACCCTGACCGCCACCACGCCTCAGACGGGTGCTACGTCGGCCAACGGCAGAGGGAGCTTTCAATACGTCGATACCGGCAACCCGCTCCCCACTTGGGCCAACGCAGTAGTCATGATCGAACGGGTCTTTAGAAAGAATGAACGAGAAGTCGAGATCCGCGACGCCGCCACACCGTGGCAGCACGTCCGTCTCGTGGGCGAAGATATCGTCGCTACCGAGCCGCTTCTGCCGCGCGGTCATAAGCTGCGCCCATACGACCTCGGGGCGCTCTTGGCCGCTGGGCACGTGCGCATTCCTGTCGTCGCTAAGCCAACGGTCGGCATTATTCCCACCGGCTCAGAGTTAATTGAACCTGGCGACCCGCCGCAACCAGGACGGATTATCGAATTCAACTCGCGAGTCACAGCCGCCTTCGTCGTCGAATGGGGCGGTGCACCACGCCGACTGCCGCGTGTGGTCGATGATTTGGCGAAGATCGTCGCCGCACTCAAGAAGGCCGTGCAGACAAACGATATTGTCGTCATTATTGCCGGCTCGTCGGCTGGCGAGCATGATTTCACCGTGCACGCGCTCGAATCTCTCGGCGAGGTGCTCGTGCATGGCATCGACGTCATGCCCGGCAAACCGGCAATTCTCGCTGTCATCGACGGCAAGCCGGTGATTGGCTTGCCGGGATATCCAGTGTCCGCCGTCGTCATCTGTCAGCAGATTTTGCGTCCGCTGATTGCGCATTTTCTCGGTCGCCCCGCTGAAGAGCCGCCCAAGATCACAGCCGTGTTGCCGCGCAAAATTCCTTCTCGCCTCGGGCTGGAAGAGTTTGTTCGCGTGAGTTTAGGGCGAGTTGGAGACCGTGTCATCGTCAACCCACTCAATCGCGGCGCTGGGGTCATTACCACCATGGTCAAGGCTGACGGCGTGCTGCGCATCCCTCCACTGGATGAAGGACTGAATGCTGGTCAAGAAGTCGAGGTCGAACTGTTGCGCCCAGCGGAAGAGGTCGCCAACACTATTCTCTTTACTGGCAGTAATGACTTGACCATTGGGGTGCTGGATGACCAGTTGCGGGCGCGTTACCCCGAGCTACGCATCTCCGCCAGCAACATCGGCTCACTGGGCGGCTTGCTCGCCTTGAAGCGACGCGAGGCTCATATGATCGGCACTCATCTGCTTGATCCTGCCACCGGCCAGTACAACCTGCCTGACCTCAAGAGACAGAAATTGCTTTCCCAGGTTGTCACCATGAACTTGGTGATTCGCGAGCAAGGGCTTATCATCCCCACCGGCAACCCCAAAAAGATCAAAGGCATCAAAGATCTCGCTCGCAAAGACGTGACTTTCATCAATCGCCAACCCGGTGCTGGCACTCGGCTTCTCCTCGATTATCAGTTGGAAAAGCACAAGATCGCCCCAGAGCGGGTCCGCGGCTACGAGCGCGAAGAAGTCACCCATATGGCGGTGGCCGTCGCCGTCGCCAGCAGCTTGGCCGACACCGGCTTAGGCGTGAAGTCAGCAGCCAAAGCTTTGGGCTTGGATTTTGTCCCTATCGAACGTGAAGATTACGACCTCGTGTTCCTTAAAGATTTCTTCCACAGCGCGATGGGACAAAAGCTGGTCGAAGTCATTCGCTCCCACGCCTTCAAAGCTGCGGTTACTGCCCTCGACGGTTACAATACGAAGAAGACGGGAATGTTGAAGAAGGGGTGAGTGACGAACCGCAGTCAGGGTAAGAAAGGAAGAAGCTGCACCAATGTCGTCATGGGAATCTATTCAGGAAATGACAAGTCGTATCGTTCGCAACTGTCATCCTGTAAAGCTGATTCTTTTCGGTTCTCACGCCCGAGGAGACGCAAGGCCGGAGAGCGATATCGATCTCCTTGTCGTCCTGGCAGAAGTATTGGACAAACGCCAAGCCGCAGTAGAAATCCGTCGCATGCTCGTGGATCTCCCAGTCTGTAAAGATATTATCGTGACAACGCCGGAAGAGATAACACGCCGAGGCCATCTCATCGGCACCGTCCTGCGCCCTGCCCTTCGGGAAGGGAAAGTGCTGTATGAGCGAGAATGAAGAAAGCGCCGAAGCGCGGCGATGGCTCCGTTACGCGCTTGAAGACTTGGAGGCTGGAGAAGCACTTCTCAGTCAGCGAACGGCTATTCCTCGCCATATTTGTTGGCTGGCTCAGCAATCAGCGGAAAAAGCGATCAAGGCAGCGCTGATCTTCTTGCAGATCGATTTCCCTCACCGTCACGATCTTGATGTCTTGCGGAATCTGCTGCCCGCTAGTTGGAGCATCAAAGAACAGCAACCCGACTTAGCGGAATTGACAGAATGGTCTGTCGAAGCACGCTATCCAGGAGATTGGCCTGAGGCAACGGACAACGACGCTCGCATTGCTATGCAACAAGCCAGGGCCGTCTGGCAGTCAATCGAGACGGACCTGCTCCACAATGGGTTTCCTTAGACCAACCCTTCCCAGATCTAAGTCCGGGCACTCTACCGCACCGTGCGGAAAAATTTCCGAATATCTTCCACCAGCAATTGCGGCTTCTCCATCGCCGCAAAGTGTCCGCCCGAGGGCATCTTCGTCCAGTGCGTCACGTTGTACGCACGTTCGGCCCACTCGCGAGGCGGACGGGCCAGTTCCCCAGGAAATGCCGCTACGCCGGTCGGCACGTTGATCTTTTCGTCTCTCCCCAACCGCCACGGGTGATGACGTTCTTCGTAATACAGCCGAGTGGATGAGTTGATCGTCTGGGTGATCCAGTAAATCATCACGTTGCTCAGCAATTGGTCTTTGCTGTACGACCGCGCGAGGTCGCCGCCACAGTCGCTCCAGGTACGGAACTTTTCCACGATCCAGGCGCACAGTCCTGCTGGCGAGTCGTTCAAACCGTATCCCAAGGTCTGCGGCTTCGTACCTTGGATGCTTTGATAACCGGTCTCTTCACTGCGCCATTGGTCCATCTCTTTCATCCAGGCTTGCTCGGCAGCAGAGAGGTTTTGTCGGTTGGCTGGATGCGGAGCGACGCCCACCATGTTGAGGTGAATCCCCGCCACATGACCGGCATCAGCAAAACCTAGACGGGAAGTGACCATCGCTCCCCAGTCGCCACCTTGGGCACCGTAGCGCGAGTAGCCCAACGCCTCAGTCATCAGTACCGTGAACCACTCGGCAATGCGGCTGATGTTAACCTTACGTTCTTTCGTGGGGCCAGAAAAACCGTAGCCAGGTAACGACGGCGCAATCACGTCGAACGCATCGGCAGGATCGCCGCCGTGCGCGGCTGGGTCCGTGAGTGGACCAATCACCTCCATAAATTCATAGACCGACCCCGGCCAGCCGTGAGTAATAATGAGCGGAAACGGTTTCTGTCCTTTCCCGCGTTCGTGGATGAAGTGAATGTTTTGTCCATCAATCGTCGTGCGGAAATGTTGCCAACGATTCAGTCCGCGCTCTTGCGCACGCCAGTCGTACTGGGTGCGCCAATAGGTGACGAGATCTTTGATGTAGTCCAAATGCGCGCCATACTCCCAAGCGTCGCCGGGAGCCTCACCTGGCCAGCGCACGCGGTCCAAGCGCTCATGCAGGTCAGTCAGGGTAGAATCGGGAACATGGATGGTAAACGGCTCCGGGTTGGTATGTCGAGACATGATTGTCCTCCTCTTTCGTTTTACTCGTACGGCGTTTCGTCGTTGAAGATCTGCGTGCGTTTCAAGAGACGTCGCTCGGTGGCAGGAAACGTTGCGCGGCGGTGCATGGTCGGGCGATTGTCCCACATCACCAAGTCACCAAGCTGCCAGTCGTGCGTCCACACGAACTGTGGCTGCGTCATGTGGGCAAAGAGAAACATCAGCAACTCGTCGCTCTCGTCCAGGTCCAATCCAACAATAGCTCGGGTGAATTGCGGGCTGATAAACAACGCTTTTTGCCCGGTCTCGGGATGCGTGCGAATGAGTGGCTGCGTCACAGTCACCGGGTGATTCTGCCGAGCGATGGGGTGACGATGGATCGCGCGTAACCCGCGCAGTCGCGCTTTCATCGCCTCGTCCAACGCTTCATAAGCAGCGTGGCAGTTACACCACTGCGTCTCTCCCCCCACCCGTGGCAGCTCGACAGCATAGAGCATGGAAATGCGCCCCGGCTGCGGCAAATACGACAGATCGGAGTGAAAAGTCAGCTCGTCGTTGCCGAGTGCGCCAATCGGTTTGCCATTGGCCACAATATTGGAAATGAGGAAGATTTCTTTGATGGCGCGGTCCGGCTGCTCGCGCACGTGCTCGACCGGTGTGCCGAAGTACGCAGTAAAGCGCACTTGCTCTTCTTCACTGATATGTTGCCGGCGAAAGAACAGCACGTAGTGATTCAGTAGCGCACGGTGAATCTGCTGGATCGTGTCAGGCGATAATGGCCGCGCGAGATCAACGCCGCAAATCTCGGCACCGAGCGCACCGCCGGTCGGCAACACCTGGAGCGACGGGCTGTCTGATATCTGACTGGTCTGGGCAACGGGCATACGCGCCTCTCATCCTGGCAAGCAAGAATGCCGTGAGTATAAGCGGAGCAAGGGCTTAATGCACTATCGTGCCATCGAGCGCAGCGACAAAAACCCGCACGAGGGCATCCAGTCGCTTGCGCATCACCGTGGGCGTAGGCAGTGTTGAGCCGTAGAGTTCGTTGCCAGCAGCACTGCGCACAAGCAATTCGGCGACCGCGTCAGGCTCCATCCCTACCCGATCGAGGTTCAGTTCACCTTGATCAACGGCGCTGGCAATCACGTCGCTCAGCAGTCGTAGGTAACGGCGATCAGCTTGCGAAAAAATATCTGCGCTGAGCTGATTCTTAGCATCAATCAGCTCGCGCACATGCGCCGAGTCGTACACCAACGCAAAGAGGTAATCGAACTTGGCAGCCACGATGCGCCGCAGTCGCTGCTCGATGGGAAGTGAGGTCCGACACGCCTCTTCTGTCGCCGTTAGTACAGTATCGAGCAATTGCTGGCACAGTGCACGAAAAATATCCTCCTTGCTCTTGAAATACAGATACACCGTCCCCTTAGCGATACGCGCTTTCTGCGCGATGTCGTCAATCGACGTACGGCGGTAGCCATACTGCCCAAAGAGTTGCTTCGCCGCAGCCAGGATGATTTCGTGTTTGTCCTTCGGAAGCGGACCTTCTCGCGACGACATTATTTTTTCCCTCTGACTAAATGACTCATTGACTAAATTTGGTCAGAGTGTACAGTACATAAATCGACAGAGCAACCGCACCATATTTCAAGTAACTGTTGCTCGCTGTATCGAGAGGAGAATATCTCATGTCAGCTGCTGCCGTTCCAACCGCACCCCCAGTGGAATTCAATCCTTTATTGCCCGAGTTTCGCTTGAACCCCTACCCAACGTATCGCCGTTTGCAAGAGGAAGACCCAGTGCATCAGAGCATGATTCCTGGCACGTGGGTGTTATCGCGGTACGCAGATGTCATGATGGTCCTCCGCGATGCGCGGTTCGGTCGTGCGGATGCTGAGCGTTTTTGGGGTGAACGGCTCGGCGAAGGACCGGCGTTACCGGTCATCTCAAAGTGGATGTTGTTTCGCGACCCACCCGATCACACGCGCTTGCGCACGCTCGTCACCAAAGCCTTTACCCCACGTACCATCGAGAATCTGCGCCCGCGCGTACTGGAGATCGTGAATGAGTTGCTTGATGCTGCGCATGCCGATGGCGGCATGGACATGATGGCGTCGTTCGCCTACCCACTGCCAGTGCTAGTGATTTGCGAAATGCTGGGCGTCCCGGCTAAAGATCGCGACATCTTCAAGAGTTGGTCCGGCGATATCGCCCGTATCCTCGATCCGATTCTGATGCCGGGCGCGGCTGAGCATGGGCACCAAGTCATGGCCGCCATGTCCGAGTATTTTCACGACTTGATCGCTCACCTACGCAAACACCCACAAGAAAATTTGCTCGATGCTATGATTGCAGCAGAGGAGGCTGGCGAGCGTTTGAGCGAAGAAGAATTGCTGGCGAACTGCATTCTCCTCTTCGCTGCTGGGCATGAGACCACGGTGAACCTCATCGGCAATGGTACGCTGGCGCTGCTCCAACACCCCGAGCAATTGGCCAAGTTGCAGAAACAGCCCGAGCTGCTGGAAAGCGCGATAGAGGAATGCTTGCGCTATGACAGTCCAGTGCAAATGACCGGGCGAGAACCAAAAGAAGATTGTGAGATCGGCGGCAAACGTATCCAAGTCGGCGAGCGGTTGTTCACACTGGTCGGTGCAGCGAACCGTGATCCGGCAACGTTTACTGACCCGGATCGTTTCGACATTACCCGAACGAACAACAAGCATCTCACCCATCTGGCGTTTGGTCACGGCATCCATTTTTGCTTAGGTGCAGCACTGGCTCGGCTGGAAGGACAATGCGCGATCGGCACCCTGGTCAAGCGCCAGCCTGAGTTACGACTCCAAACCGAGACGCTCCAGTGGCGCGACGCCTTCACCCTGCGCGGGTTGCAGTCGCTGCCTGTGGCCTTTTAAGAAGTGCTGAGTGCTGAGTGCCGAGTGGAAAAGACGCAAGCTTTCCACTTTGCGCTCAGGATTTCATCCTTCATCGTTCATACTTCATTACCCGAGGACAACATGCCCACTGCTCTTATCACCGGCGCTTCGACTGGTATCGGTTACGCACTCAGCCGTTGTTTCGCAGCTGACCATCACGACCTAATTCTCGTCGCGCGTCAGGAACAGAAGCTGCATGCCGTCGCCGAAGAGCTGCGTGGCACGTTTGGCGTGTCCGCACATGTCATCGTCGCAGATTTGGCCCAGCCCGACGCGCCACGCAAATTGGCGGACGCAGTGCAGGCCAACGTCCTCACCGTGGATTTCCTCGTCAACAATGCTGGGTTCGGGTTAGGTGGGTCCTTCACCGAAACGGCACTGGCGGCGGAACTGGAAATGATACAGGTCAACATCGCCTCGCTGGTCTACCTGACCAAGCTCTTCTTACCAACGATGATTGAACGAAAGTCGGGTCGTATCATGAACGTTGCCTCGACCGCAGCGTTTCAGCCGGGTCCGTTCATGGCCGTCTATTATGCCACCAAGGCATTCGTCTTGTCTTTCAGCGAAGCCATCAGCAACGAACTCTCCGGCACAGGGGTCACCGTCACCGCCCTGTGCCCTGGCCCCACCGCCTCCGACTTTCAGGCACGCGCTAACATTCAAGAGACGCGCCTCGTCAAAAGCAAACTGATGGGGCTTATGAGTGCAGAAGCCGTAGCACAGATCGGCTATCGCGGCTTACTGAACGGCAAGCGCGTGGTAGTGCCTGGGCTGATGAACAAGATGGGTGTTCAAGGTACGCGGCTCACTCCACGTCGTCTGTCGACGCAGATTGCACGCATGCTCCAAGAAAATGCGTAACTGTCGTCATGAAGAACTTGCTTACAGGGTAGTGGCTAGACTGAGTCCGCAGTCGGAAGAAATCGAGAATTCAGAAAGAGCATGAGGATTGTGTAAGGCTTCTTTTCCCATTCCCGGGAGGCGGCGCTACCTCATCTCAGCCTACGACTCTACCCAGTTATCAGTAATGCGTCCGCCAAAGCTTGGGGCACATCAAGAGGGAAAAATCGCTCTGCCGCGTAGCCGTAATCCTCCCCGCTTTCGTCCACAACACGGACATACCCATGAGAGGCCGCCGCTGCATCAGGAATCATTCGGTACAATTTTCCGACCTCCAATGAGGCTTTGTACCCTTCATTGTTGATGCAGACCACGAAGTGGGGTGCGTGTGTCGTTTTCCGTTTCATGGCTAATCCAACAAAGGAAATTTGATCTTAAATTCTTTTCGCCCAATTCCGTGAGCTTCATACCAATGTAGTTCCGCCGTATGGATCGTGCCGTCTGTCAATCGGACAGAGGCAACACCTTTCAGTTTTCTCCACCGCCCCCGGCCATAGTGTTTCCGTAAACGGGTACGATCACGGACGCCAATTCCTCTCGCAATAAGCTCAATGTTGCGAATCTCCCCAATGATTTCCAAGTCCATCGGTGCAGCATCAGATCATTTCCTTCCAGGAAAGGCGAGTAGTCGGCTACCATCAAATTGCGGCGCAAGCGGCTCCAATAGGTTCTTTCGGCTTCATTACCAACCGTGCTCGCTGCTTCGCCACCTCCCCCCGTTGGCATCGAAAACCGCTTGCGCGTAAGATCGCTTGTCGCGATTCCTCCAAGAAAGCAAGAAAGGTTTCCGCATGGACACCACTACAACCAGTCGTTTCGTCGAACATGTTTGGGCGGAGAGTATCATCCCCCACCTCAAAGAGTATCTCACCATTCCCAACCAATCCCCGGCCTATGACCCAGCGTGGGCCACTAACGGCTATATGGATCAGGCAACAGAGTTGATCGCCAACTGGATTCGCGCACAGCAAATCCCAGGGCTGATGCTCGACATCGTGCACCTGGACGGCCGCACGCCGCTCCTCTTTGTCGAGATTCCTGGCGATTCGCCTGAGACCGTGCTGCTCTACGGGCATCTCGATAAACAGCCGCCGATGGACGGCTGGAACGAAGGCTTAGGACCGTGGAAACCGGTCATGCGCGACGGCCGGCTCTATGGTCGTGGTGGCGCGGATGATGGCTACTCGTCCTTTGCTTCCATCACCGCCATCAAAGCTCTGAAGCTACAAGGTGTGCCCCATGCGCGTTGCGTGATTGTCATCGAAGCCGACGAGGAGAGCGGCAGCGGCGATCTACCCTATTACATCGACGCCCTGAAAGAGCGCATCGGCTCGCCGAGTCTGGTCATCTGTCTGGATTCCGGCTGTGGCAATTATGACCAACTGTGGGTCACGACTTCGCTGCGCGGCTTGGCGAATGGCACCTTGAGTGTGTCCACCCTGACGGAAGGCGTCCATTCTGGCGCAGCCAGTGGGATCGTGCCCTCGACGTTCAGGATTCTCCGTCAACTGTTAAGCCGCTTGGAAGACGAGAAGACCGGGGCCATCGTGCCGGAAGGTTTCTACGTCACCATCCCCGACGAACGCTTGCGCCAAGTCACTGCGACTGCGCAGACCTTGGGTGCCAGCGTCTATAGCGAGTTCCCGTTTCAGGCGGGGACAACTCCGGTCACCCAAGATGCGCGTGAGGCGCTGCTCAACCGCACGTGGCGACCGCAACTGGCCATTACCGGTGCCGGCGGACTACCGGCGTTGGACCGTTCAGGCAATGTGTTGCGTCCGAGCACGGCAGTCAAAGTGTCCCTGCGCTTGCCGCCAACCGCCGATTCCCAAGCTGCGACTGCCGCACTCAAGCAGTTGTTTGAGCACGATCCTCCCTACGGTGCCAACGTCTCCTTCGCGTCAGAGCAATGCGCCTTCGGCTGGAACGCGCCGCCGTTGGAGCCATGGCTGGAGACATCATTGAAGAATGCGTCGCTGGAGTTTTTCGGGAAAGAAGCCTGCTACATGGGCGAAGGCGGTACGATTCCGTTCATGGCCATGCTGGGAGAAAAATTTCCTCGGGCGCAGTTCATGATTACCGGCGTGCTGGGACCGCGCTCCAACGCCCACGGGCCCAACGAGTTTCTCGATGTCCGCACTGGCATGCGCCTGACGTGCAGCGTAGCCCGGGTGCTGGCGGACCATTATCGACACACCTGTACAGAAAAATAAGGAGGGAACATGAATCGCTATCAGATGTTGCTAGGAGCAGATGCCAGGGAGCCGCAGGCGGCCTCGGGCTGGAATATCGCACGGTTGCTACCGGCCAGTGGACTGTACGGTGCCAACGGCATGAGCGTCGGCCCCGACGGCCGGCTCTATGTCACACAAGCCTTCGGTAGCCAAGTCACAGCGGTCGATGTGCGCGATGGCGCGATGGAAATTATCTCGCCATTAGGCGGGCCAATTGTTGCACCGGATGACGTCGGCTTCGACTCGCATGGCATCATGTACGTCACCGAAGTTATGAGTGCTCGCGTCTGCGCCCGCACTCCGGACGGCAAGACGCGCATCGTGGCCGATAATTTGCCGAGCGCCAATGGCCTCACTGTTCATCAGGACCGCGTCTTCATCGACGAGTTTCGCGGCGGCGGGCGGATTTTTGAGTTGTATCCGCACGACGGGCGTGAACCGCGACTCATCGCTGATGGCCTGCGTGGTCCAAACGCACTCATGGTCGGTCCCGATGGCAAGCTCTATTTTCCCCTGGTGCCGAACGGCGAGGTGTGGCGTGTGGATATCGACACTGGCGTGAAAGAGAAAGTGGTAGACGGACTCAAATCGCCGCCAGCGGTGAAGTTTAACCCGCGTGGCGAGCTCATTGTCCCGCAAGCTGGCAACGGTGAAATCGTGCGTATTGATATTCAGAGTGGCGCGAAGACTGTTATTGCCAAGGTGAGGCCAGGGATCGACAACTTCGCCTTTGCTCCGGATGGCCGCATGTTCGTTTCCCACTTCGTCGATGGCGGCGTCGCCGAAGTCGCCACTGACGGCAGTAATGTCGAGCGCGTTCTCGTCCCCAAAGGACTGGTCGGCCCGTGGGGCTTGGCCTGCGGCAGTGACGGTAATCTGTACCTCAACGATGGGTTGAGCTTGGGGGTACTGTCGCCGACGCGGCAAGTCGGCCGCCTCGGTGGCTTGCTGGATAGCAGCTTCCCAGGGTTCGTTCGTAGTCTGACAGCAGGTGCGCCAGGGGAATTGTGGCTCACAACGATGGCTGGCGATGTGGCGCAGTATTTCCCTGATGGCCGACCGTTCCATTTGCTCGCACGGAAGCTGAAGAATCCCTACGGCATCGTACGTTTGCCTGACGGTACAGTCGCCGTCGCTGAAGCTGGCACTGGCAAGTTGTTGCGCATCGACGCAGCAGGCACGGCTTCCACCCTTGCGGAAGGGCTGGCAAAACCGTGTGAAGTCGTGGCCAAGAATGGGGCGATTTTCGTGAGTGAACTCGGAGCCGGACGTGTCGTGAAGATTGAGAATGGTGCTACCACCACAGTCCTCGATGGGCTCAAGAAGCCGATGGGGTTGGCGGTGCGCGGAGATGCTCTGCTGGTGCTGGATCGTGGAACAAAAGATCTGCGTGCCGTGAACCTCGGCACTGGCAGCGCTCAGACCTTAGCCTCACATCTACCGGTCGGCGATCCAGACGGATGTTCGCGCGGACCCATGGATTTTTCTGGCGGCCTCGCCGTCGCTGGTGATGGCACGATCTACATCGCAGCCGATGGAGAAGGGAGCGTGTTGACGCTGCAAGCGGCGTAGAGGGGAAAGCTCACCGCCACTCTGGACGTTGCAACGAGATAGGCCGACCTCCGGGAGCCAAGAAAAGGCTTCTCGGGGTCGGCTTGAGTTTTCGCCGCCAGAACAACGCTAGGCTCAGAAGAAATGCTGGCCCACAATAGAAGTAGAGCAATCCTTGTCGGCAGAGCGCGAGGTTAGCGAAACGCGCGCCGCGCTTGCCACGAAAGAAACGATAGAGCGACGCGTTCATCGCCAACAGTAGAAGCAGCGCACCTCCGGCAACCAGTAGCAATTCTTCCTGATGACCAGCACCAATCATCGCCCCGAGCATGCCGTGAGTGAGCGGGACACTAGCTCTCCCAGCAGTATGCAACCCGAAGCTGTGAAACGCGTGACTCCGCCGCAATAAGAAGGCGACCCAAGGCAATAAACGAAACCCTGCTTCACGAGTAAAGTATCCTTCGGAGCGCGATGGAGAGAGCCGTTTGACCTGAAGAGCTTTGCACAGCCGCGTGGCATAGCCAGCTTTGTGTAATTGCTCGCCCAATTCGCTGTCTTCAACAGCAGCATCACCGCGCCGCTCGTCAAATCCCCCCACGTTGAAGAACACCGAACGCCGCACCGCACCACATGCGCTCCAGAAGGTCGCGGCCTTGGTCGAAGCACGTTGATGCGCGTAATGGTGTAGCAAGTTGTTGTACTGAGAAAGAAAATCGCCAGCGGCAGAGGCGTCGTCATAAGAGCCGAATACGGCGGCAACTTCAGGCTCGTGTTCTAGCACTTCCGTCACTTGCGCAATGACATGAGTTGGCACAGTCACGTCCGGATCCACGAACAACAGCACCCCGCCTTTCGCCTCGCGTGCCCCATAATTCCGCGCCGCAGCAAACCCACTCGGTGTCGGGAGACGAAACACTGGCAATCCCATTTCCGAGGCAGCCAGCCACGACCCATCGGTATCTCCGTCAGCGACCACGATAATTTCATGCGGAGGTGGCACAGCAGCAGCCAAGCTTTCGAGACACCGACGGAAAGGGACCCCGCCGTTGTGCACAGCAACGATCACCGAGATAGTCGGACGACCGGGGCGACCAGATGGATGAGGAAATAGTGAATGTGTCACAATGCTCAGGGACTCTCGCTCAGAAAATCGGCGGACACAGCTTCAGACTTTGCACTCAGACTCTTCTGCCTCAGACAAGTCTTTGCTGTTTTGCTGGTTTGCCAATGGCAGTCAGAAACATCACGCTCTTCCCCGCCGCATGCGGCGAGAAGAACTCTATGACATCGTCATCGAAAAAGGTCAAACCCGTCGCTCCCAATCCTTGCCCATAGGCCGCCAGATAGCATTTGCCGCCGATAATGGCAGCCTCGCACTGCGCCGCCCGATACCCACGATTCCCCAATTGTTGCAAAACAGCAGAAAGATCCGTTAGGCAGAAGAGAGCGACACTGGCATCAGCCGGAAGCTGTTGCCCCAAACCCAAGTAACCGGCCTCTTTGCGAAAAATTCCCGCGCACAACAGCTCCAGGGCGAGGCGGTCTCGGTGAAACACATAGGCTCCAGAGGGAAGTCCGTCTACGGCATGGACGATCAAGTATAGGTCGGTCAACGATCTATCAGCGGCGGGGAGAAAATCCGCCGGGATGCCGCGCGTCGTTTGCGTGAGCAGCATTGAAAGCTGCGCGAAAGAGATCGGCTCGCGGGCGAAATTGCGTGCTGAGCCACGATGCTGAATGACCGTAGCCAAGGGAGTCGGCGGCAATGCGCCTTCGGAAACGGGCGCAAGCAGAAACAACTCGCCAGAAGGCGCAGCGTGGTGCATAGGCGTAACACTCGTGCGCCACGCCTGGACCTCGGCTGGCGTCTGCAAAGACGAAGCCGCATGCATGGCACGGATCGCAGGATAATCCACGGCAGTTTTCGATAACGGCACCGTGGGCAAGCCCAGAGGTGCAACAGGTGGCGCGTCTGCCGGTACCGGCACAAGATCCCTTCCCAACGGCACCAGCGCGAGCGCAACCTCGCGCTCGCTATCAAGATCGAGCAAACGATTGACTTCAGCATCGACGAAACCGGTAACAATGCGTGCCGCCGGGAACAACGCCGCCGCTGCAGCAAGAAAATTCGCGAGCAGTGTCCCCACGTCCCAAAAGCAGTGCCGATAGGTGCGGGCTTGATACTTCCAAGCGTTGCGCCAGTAGGTACTCGTGCAGACGAGCGTCGCTGGAGCGTGACCGACTCCAGAGTCCTGAGCACTGGCACGCACAAGCGCCCCGCGATAATCGCCTTCGCGCAGACGATGCAAAGCAAAGTCGTGCGGACCGAAATGATACACACCAGCAGCAAGGCCGGGCAGATCGCTGCACACCAGATAGAGATCAATGTGATAGAGCGCACCCGTACAGGCCGCCGCCCGGAAATAGATCTCACCGCCAGGATAGGAACGGCGTTTGGTGATGCCCGCTGACAGATACAACAGTGCCGCCAACGTCGGCAAATCTGGTACGCACGGCTCAGCTACTGACGATGGATAGGCGGCAATGGCTTGCAAGGTCGCCATGTCTGCCGAGGGCCATTCCTGCGGCAATGGCACCTGCTCGACCTCGGTGTACACCTTGAACGCCAGCGGCTGGTTTCCCCAATCCAGTGAGTGAGGATCGCGACGCAGGCTGTCCAGCGAATGTTTGGTGCCGTCATGATACGACCAAGCTGCGGCCACATCTCGATTGGTGGTCACGGTTTCCTCCGTGTGGTAGGGTGAGGCCATTCTTTTTTCGAGCTGTTCAGCATTATGACACAGACTACACCCATCTCTACCGTAAAAATCATGCCTTCGGTGCTCTCGGCAAATTTTTGTCGCCTGGAGCATGACATCAAAACTGTGGAAGCGGCTGGTGCCGACGGCATCCACCTCGACGTGATGGACGGACGCTTCGTGCCGAACATTACGATTGGCCCTTTTGTCGTCGAAGCCGTACGCCAAACGACTACACTGCCGCTGGACGTTCACCTGATGATCGTCGAACCGGAGAAGTATATCGGCGACTTCGCCAAAGCCGGTGCCGATATCATCTCCGTTCATCAGGAAGCTTGTCCGCATCTGCATCGCACCATCCAATTGATTAAAGATCTCGGGAAACAAGCCGGAATCGTCCTCAACCCTGGCACGCCACTCCATACGTTGGAAGAAGTGCTCGGCGAGGTCGATCTCATTCTACTGATGAGTGTAAACCCTGGGTTTGGCGGGCAGAAATTTATTGAAGCCAGCACCACGAAAATGTGTCGGTTGCGCCACATGCTCAACGAACGCCAAGGCCATGCGATCCTCGAAATTGACGGGGGGATTGATCCAGTCACCGCTCCACGGGTCGTCGCTGCCGGTGCTACCATGCTGGTGGCCGGGTCAGCCGTGTTTCGCGCCGAGGGCGGACCAGCCGCCGGCATACGGGCACTGCGTGAGAGCCTGCACGGCATCGCCCCAGCATGTCAGGACTGAACAAGGAGGGAGAAATGGCCTACGAATATCTCGTGCTGGAGCACGACGAAGGCGTTGCCACGCTGACGCTGAACCGACCGGAGAAGCAAAATGCGCTGTCGCAAGGACTGATGGCCGAACTGCGTGACGCGCTTGATGCCATTGACCGTGACCCGAGCGTTCGCGTGGTGCTCATCACCGGTGCCGGGCGGGCGTTTTCCGGCGGATTCGACCTCAGCCCCAATGAATTGGCGTCGGATGCACCAAAAGACGAAGCCGACTGGAACCGCCTCATCAAGCTCAACTTCGACACGCTGATGCGGGTTTGGAACCTGCGCCAGCCGGTGATCGCAGCAGTCAATGGTCCAGCCATCGCCGCCGGCTCAAACTTGGCGTTGATTTGCGACATCACCATTGCCGCTGACACCGCCAGTTTCGGCGAGCCGGAAATTCGCCACTTTGCCCTCTCGCCGCTCCTGCTCCTGCCCTATCTCTCCAACAACAGCAAGGCCATGCACTACCTCTATTACAGTGGCGACACGATTGGCGCAGAAGAGGCGCTCAAACTTGGGTTGGTTAGCAAAGTCGTCCCGCCCGAGCAGTTACTCCCTGAAGCGCGGCGTATCGCCCAGCGCATCGCCAAAGTCCCCGCCTACCCGGTGCAAATCACCAAGCGCAGCATCAAAGCCGCGTATGAAATGATGGGGTTCAAGAACACAATGGAGCTACACCGTGCCAACGACGCCCTCGTCATTGACGCCTCACAGATCGAAGAGAAGCGTAAACTTATGAGTGCACTGATGGAAAACGGCTTACGGGCCTTTCTTGAGCTGCGTGACGGGCCGTTTCGGTAAGATCGTCTTTCATGGATCAGCGAACGATAATGATTGAAAAGATGGTCGAAGCTTGCATACTCCATGTACTGGAGCTAGGCACGCCTGCGACTCTGCGTGAGCCCTACATCCCATACATTCCGAAAAACTGGAACGGCGTACTTGTGCTCGCGGAAGCTCAAAATCACGCGGGAGCCAACGTTAAATATCTTAAACGTCTTGAATCACTGACCGCGCAGCAGCGATATGAGCGCTTATATCTTGATGGCGATCGGGTCGGTATCCAGCCATGGGATGATGGCACGCTAAAATTTGCTGTCGAAGCGGCATTTCGGATTGCCGCTTCGGAAACTGCGGTCTCAAACGCCATCTTGTGGTCACTCAGAAAATCAGAGTTGGCTAATGAGCGGCCCTCTCGCGAATTGGGGAAGGCATCCTCCCTCGTTTGGAAAGATTTACTTGCGCTTCTAAAGCCGTCTCACGTCATTGCCGCCGGAGCAGAGGCGCGTGGCGTTCTTGAAATTGCTCTTAAAGATAGGCCTCAGCCGAAACGAACGCACTGGGCATTGCCTTCCCCCCGTGTACTTCTTCCGTTGAGTTCTATGGTTAATGAAGCTGATTTGTTTATGCGCTTTCCCGCAGTTGCCAAAATGGCAAAGCGACGGGAGGAATGGTTGAATACTGGAAGTCAGAGATCGAAGATCTTATACGCATGTTTGGCCGTAAGCACTGCTGGGGATGCCTAACCATTCGTGCCACCGCATCGCGGCCCTGTGGTGTGAAGGAATGAAACCGAAAGGCCGCGTTTGTGCAGATCGCGGTGCGCAGGGACGTTCTGTCGCTTGCATGCGGCGTTGCATGTCACGATGGGTGTGTCATGCTTCAAGGCAGGGAGAAAAGATGAAATGACACAGCGACAGTTCATAGATGAATATACTTCATTACCTGAGGAAGCAAAACGCCAAGTTGCGGATTTCGTTGCTTTTCTGCGGCAGCGCTATACTGCCGCCCCATCAAAGCGGCAGACGCGTCCTGCCGATTTAGAGAAGGAACCGTTCATTGGGATGTGGTGCAACCGCCAAGATTTAGAGGACAGCACCACGTGGGTTCGTAACACCCGCAAAGTGGAATGGGGCGACGACGCGTGACCCTTGTTGACACCGATATTCTCATTGACGCTGGGCGAGATGTCCCAGAAGCCGTTGCTTACCTGAAAGGCATCAAAGCTACTTCGACATTGACCATAAGCGTCATCACGCAAATGGAGTTGATGGTAGGGTGCCGCAACAAGGCGGAGCTGCAGAAGTTAGACAAATTCCTCAATCAGTTTCAGATTATCAAGCTTAATGAGGCGATTGCTGACAAGGCGGTGGAGTTACTGCGTGTCTACCGGCTGAGTCATGGGTTGCTCATTGCAGACAGCCTGATTGCGGCAACGGCATTGACGTCGAACATGGCGTTTCTTTCCAAGAACCAGCGTGATTACAAGTTCATTGCGAAACTCAATCTCCTGTCCTATCCCTAGACAAACAAGCGACAGAAAAGGAAAACCCAATCGGGCTGGCAACAGCTGCGCAGCTCCAGTACGTTCTGGCCTGTCAGGACATTTTTCTGGAGGAACCTCATGGCCACAACAGCTGCACCACCGCTTGCCATCCTCGCTGCCGACGCACCGGCACGTACCAAGCCCTCAAACTACCCGGAACCCTTTTTCTCTCGTATGGCCGGACGTGTGAAACGTCCACTCGGTGACCTCTTCGCTCTCACCAACTTCGGCGTCAACCTCACGCGCTTACCGCCAGGAGCAGTCTCCGCTCTGCATCATGCCCACACTCGCCAAGATGAGTTCATCTACATTCTCGAAGGTCGCCCAACGTTGATCTTCGGTACAGAAGAGATGGAGCTACAGCCAGGGATGTGCTCGGGTTTCAAAGCCGGCACTGGGCACGGTCATCACTTAGAGAACCGCACCGAGAGCGACGTGGTGGTTTTGGAGATAGGTGACCGCAGCACTGGCGATGTTGGCAGCTATCCGGTGGATGACATTCAGGCGGTCTTTGGTGCCAACGGCAAATGGCAGTTCGCCCACAAAGACGGCACGCCGTACTGAAGCACCTCGCATTTATGGGGAGCCGCTATGCAACGCATCCGTAGTACGAGATCTGACACTCGAATTACAGACTCGCCCCCGGAGGAATACCAGCTGCCCGCCGAAACACAGCAATAACAGGGGCGCTCTCGAACTGTGCCCCCCAGACATGAACGCCATGTGTACGAAAGAAGTGCTCCACTTGCTGGCGAAAGAGAAACAATTGCGTCGAGCGCGGACTCGTACGTAGACATTCACCACAGAGGCGGGCAAGTCGGAAACTCGACACCTGCTGGCACATGAGAACAGCATGCAAATCCGTAATATCCGTCTCCAGATAGCGGGCCAGTTTGTACACGGCCCAACACAGCGGATCGAGCAGGTGTACAGTTAAGCGCGACAACCGTTGATAACGCCGCGTCTTAAAACGGTGAGGCGGAATCGCCACTGACGACCACCGATCAATATCGGTCGAGTACTGAACCACAACCATTGCAGCGACAGAAGCTGCGGCAATGGCAGTCTCAATGTCGGACCAGAACCGCGTGTAACGATCCGCCACCACGAGACCAAAGTCGATATCACCAGTTGGTCGCTGCCCGCCAAGCAGCAAGGCTTCGCTGCCTCCGGTCAGGATAATTTTGCTCGGGCATGGTAAATGACGGTCCAATGCCCCAAAAAAACGTGTCAGGTCAGCGTGGCTGAGCGCAACCATGGGTTCCTGCTGTAAGTGCCTGCCAAGCGAGATGTTTCTCGACTCGCGCGAGCAGCGCGGTGAGAAGTTGTGGCTCAGGCCGGGAATCGTCTGAAGAACAGCGCACGGCTTTGGCCCCTGGCACCCCAACTGCCTCTAAGCGACTGTGGAGCAATTCGGCGACCCGATCCGCGAGATGATCAAGCTGTTCCCCATAGCCGCGCTGGCCTGAGACCACCGCCCGCGCGACGCGATCAAGCGTGTGACGGTTCCATGTATCCACGAGAGATTCCCAGAGAAGAGACAGACAAAGTGGCAACAGCATACCGTGCCAACGAAGCGCACGCCAGCAATCGCGTCACATGTATACCGCGCTATCTTCCTGTTTCTGTCGGTTGTAAGGTCACAACCTGCGACACTGGCATGACTGTCAAAGGAGAGAGCGTGCTTCCAGGGATTCTCGCCATCGTGCTTCTCACATTTCTGAGCGCCATGCATGTGTATTGGGCGTGTGGCAGACGCACCGGATTTGTCCCTGCCATCCCCGAGGCTGAGGGCAAGCCCACGTTTCACCCGGGAACGGGGGTGACACTCCTCGTCGCGGCTCTGCTGTTGTTAGCGGCTTTGACAGTGGCAGGACAATTGAAGTTCTGGGGTGACGCTGTTCCTGCCACTTGGTTTCTCTGGGGCACGCGCGGCTTGGCTCTCGTCTTCTTGCTACGTGTCATCGGAGATTTTCGCTACGTCGGGATCTTCAAGCGGGTACGAGGCACACGCTTCGCCGTCTGGGACACGCGGGTGTTTGTTCCCCTGTGTCTCATCATCGCTGTGTGTAGCTTCTGTGCGACCACGCACAGATGACCCCGAACACCGGTCGTCACACCCTCATTCCTTCCGCCTTCGCCCTTTCGGCTTTTCCCCTTTGCCCCCTTGGCTGGCCTGCGCCAGTAACAGCTCCCCCTTCAACCGCCACAGCTCAGATTCATCCTCCCGCTCGTCCGTATGCTCGACAAAAGCAAAGGCGTCTCCCAAGACAGTCAGTCCTTCGTCGATGTGTCTCGTACGCCAACACGCATCAACTAATAAACTCAGATACCATGCCGTGCCACTGCGAGAACCAGTCGCCTCGTACTCTGCAACTGCGTTGCGCATTTGCGCGAGGTCTTGCTCCTCGCCTTGCCGGACACTGAGCCATCCCGAGCAAGTCTTCCCGAGCGCGGCAAAGTTTGGCACCCCATGTTCAATCGACAGCGCCACAGTCTCTTCCGCTCTTACGTGCGCCGCCGTGAACTCGCCACGCAACATGAGACAGAAGGTGAGCGTAGCCCAAACAAGCACTTGTGTGTTGGCATGCCCGAGTTCAGTGGCGAGTCCACACGCGTGCTGAGCAGACTGGAGCGCACGATCCGGGTAGCCACTCAACCACAGTGCCCAGGCGCTCATACCACTAGCCATAACCCCGGGATCGAACCCGCACTGAAGAGCCAAGCCATGATGCCGTCGTGGATCGTACAAGGCCAAGGCGTGCTCGTAGTGTGTATTGGCAATGGCGAAGTCGCCCAACCGTTGACGATAGGACCCAAGACATTGATGGATGGCGAGAAGCATTCCCGTATCGTGCGCCTCTTCGGCCAGACGCAAACATTGCTCCGCCAAAGGTAAACCTGTCCGTAATTCCGCTCTGGCCAAGTAAAAGATGGTCACCCCCATGAACGCAAAGAACTTCAGCGGCGAGTCGTCCATCCGCTGCGCGAGGCCCCGCGCCCGAGAGAAGGCGTGTCCCACTTCTGGAGCGCCCAGCCCTTTGGCCGCCAGTGCGGCTGACCCTAAATTTAATTGCATGGTCAGTTCCTGCTGGGCACGCTCCGACGAGTCGGGCAGCGTGGCAAGAAGCGTTAAGCCTTTCTCGAGATGGGCTAACGTCTCAGTCAACGCACTGCGTTGCAAGGCTACCTGCGCCGCTTGCCCGCGATACTGTACCGTTCTTTTCGTATCGCGCCCCGCTTCAAAATGCACCGCCAACGCCGCCGCGATCTCTTGTGTCTGTGTCCCGTAAGCCGTCTCTAACAGGGTGCCGATCTGCTGGTGCAATCGTACCCGCCGCCCCGGCGAGAGTTGCTCGTACAACACATTCTGATACAGCGCGTGCAGAAACCCATACCGCCCCGCCACCGTGCCATCCGGCCACACGACTTCCCCGCGTGCTTGCAGCAACTGCCCTCGCCGCGCGAGCTGTTCGCACCGCTCTTCACTCCGCTGCCGATCGAGGCCCTCGACGGCGAACACCGCCGCCGAAAACTCCGCCCCCGCCACACTCGCCACCTCTACGACTCGGCGCTCGTCCTCGCCCAACCGCTCCAGTTGCCGCTCAATCAGTTGACGTAAGTTCTCGGGGGTCGCCGTCGTCGTGGCCGCCACCTCACCCGTCACCCGCCACCTCCCGCCCTCTTCCCGCAGCACCCCCTGGTGCTCCAAATGATTCACCGTGTTCACCAGAAACAGTGGGTTGCCTTCGGTCTGGCCACGTAACGCTTGGGCGAAGGTGGACGGGAACGTGTGGCCAGGAAACCGCGTGGCCAAGTATTGACCAATGGTCCCTTCCGTGAGAAACGACACCGCGATCTCCTCACACTGCCCATGCGTCTGTAACTCCTGCTTGGCTGCCTTCAACGGATGACTGCTCATCACCACATCCGTGGGCCGATACGTCCCAATCACTAACACCCGCGCCACCTCCCGCCGCCGCGCCAGCATCGTCAACAGTTCAATCGTGGCCGTGTCACTCCAGTGCAAGTCTTCCAGCACCACGATCAGCGGCACCTCGGCAGTCAAGATTTCCACCACATCCGCCGCCTCCCGTAACATCCGCTCCTTCGTCGCGCCGGCGACCTTGCGCTGCAACCCCTCGAAGTCCGCTTCACTCACTAAGGCCGGCAACTGTACCAGCCACGTCGGCGCATACTGCCGTAACAGGCCGATCACCTGCGCTCCCGCGGGACCACGACATAACCGACTCATCACCTCCAGCACCGGCAGATACGCTTCGCCTGCGCCATACTGCTCCACGCATTGCCCCCGGCTCACCACCACGTGCGCAACCCCCCGCACAAAGGCGTCCACCACCGTCGTCTTACCAATCCCCGGCTCGCCAGTCACAAACACGAGTTGCCGCTGCCCCTGCACCGCCCGGGCATAAGCCTGCTCGAGACGGGCCAGTTCCACCTCCCGCCCCACCAGGACTAAGTGCTGAGCAGCGGAACTGGAGGCGTGAGCAGGAGGAGCAGGAGGAGGAGCAGGAGAACCTAGGCCCCAGGCCCGCGCCTCAAGTTCCTGGCGCGGCGTGGCGCGGGGGAAAGGGGTTTTGAGCCGATAGCCGCGCCGGGGCACGGTCTCAATGTAGCGGGGCTGTTTGGGATCATCACCCAGGGCTTTGCGGATCTCTAACACCCGATCTTTGATCTGCGATTCAGTCACCACGCTGTCGGGCCACACGGCCTCCAGAATCTCCTCTTTGGTCACCACCCGCCCGGGATGGGTGGCTAAGTAACGCAACAGGGCAAACGTCTTGGGTCGCAAGGGTTGGATCACACCGTCCCGCCGCAGCTGCTCGCTTTCCAGGTCGAGGGCAACCGGTGCGTTCTCTGCCTTTTCTACCTGCCGTTTCCCACGCATATTTCCCTCGCTCCTCGCTAGATAGACCACGCATAGACCGAAAATAGACCGAACAAAGACGCAACACGGACGACTTGGCTCGACGTTCCGAGTTATACCGGTGACCATGAAGATCAAGCAAGCCTCACCATCGACATCGCTCTCCGATCCTTCCCGACTTCGGCGAACGCGAGCCGCCGCAGTGAAGGAAGCCACAATGCCGGCCAAGGCTCAACCCTTGGCCTATGCCGAGGATCAGCACGCTGAGTCAACATTGCCTTCACTCAGCACTCCCCCGCTTTCACCCGAGTGGGGCTTCGTCGTGCAGTTCCGCATTCGGGAAGGACAACCAGCCACCTATTTCGCCGGGCGTGTGGAACATCTGACCTCTGGTCGCGCCCAACGGTTCAATGACCAAGCCGAACTGCTCGCCTTCCTGACGGAAGTTCTGGCTCAGTCTGAAGCGTCAACCACGACACGATACGTCGATTGAAGGAGAGAAGGGAAATGCTGCACACCGCTACACTGGCGACTTTCAGCGTTGAGTTTCCATCCATCGAGAAAACATCTCAAGTTCCCATGCATATGCAACTGTCGAAGACCCACCAAGAAAAGACTGCTCCGGTCTCGGTAGCGCAACCAGAAGAGCTGCTCTGCCGCTCTTGCTCGCAGCCGAATCCTCCCGGTTCCGCCTTCTGCGGCGAGTGCGGCCATGGACTACAGATGATGACGGCTTGCCCCGCCTGTCAGCGCACCATCGCTCCAGGGCTGCGCTTCTGTTGCGCCTGCGGCTCCCGCGTGACGATTGAGACCTTGGGTACGAATGCCGAAAGTAACGAACGTCCGGCTTTCCCGCGTTTCTTGGCAGCAGGGCGCTACCGGCTCCAGCGCCTGCTGGGCGAAGGCACGAGTAAGCGGGTGTATTTGGCGCACGATACGCTCTTGAACCGCGAGGTTGCCTTGGCGTTGTTCAAGGCCGAGTGTCTCACCTCCACTGGGCGCAAGCGTATCCAGCGCGAAGCTCGTGCGCTGGGCCAGTTAGGACAGCATGCTCATATTGTAACGCTCTACGATGCCGGTGAAGATGCTGGCCAACCTTACCTCGTGAGCCAGTACATTGCCGGGGGCTCGCTCGCTGAGCTTCTGAGCCACAGCCCCGGGCAGCGGTTGCCTCTCGCGCGTGCCCTCACCCTCGCGCTTCAGCTCTGCCAAGCACTGGAGGCTGCTCATACCTGCGGCATCATTCATCGTGATGTGAAACCCAGTAACGTGTGGTTGACCACCGATGGACAAGTCCAGCTGGGTGATTTCGGGCTGGCTGCGTCGTTGGATCAGTCGCGCGTCTCTGTCGAAGGCATGCTGATTGGTACTGCCGCTTATCTGCCACCGGAGCATTTACAAGGCCAGAAACTTGATGCGCGCGGCGATCTCTATTCCTTAGGCGCACTGCTCTACGAAATGCTGTCTGGCCGTCCACCGTTTGTCGGCGACAATTTTGTGAGTCTGATCGCGCAACATCTCAACAGCACTCCGGTCGCACCGTCCTGTCATGGAGCGGAGATCCCCCCGGCCTTGGATGCACTCGTGTTACAGATGTTGGCCAAAACTCCCGACGAGCGCCCACAGAGTGCGGGCATTGTAGCAACAGCGTTGCAGGCGATTGCCGAAGAACATGCAGCTTCCCTCGCGCCTCCAGCGCAGCCCACCAACGCAGCGACCAGCTCCAATGTACCCGACCCGGCGCTCGGGCTGCAGGACGCATCGGTCTTCCAACGTGATGGCGACGCGTGGCTACTGTCGTTCCAAGGGGTACGATGTCAGCTCAAACACACCCGTGGATTGAGCTACCTCGCCCAGCTCTTGGCGCATCCGCATCAGGAATTTCATGCCCTCGATTTGGTCGCCTGTCGTACCCCAGAACACGAAGACACGACAGGGAATAAGGCTGGCTGCACGGAAGTGCCCCTCACACCACAAGCCCGCGTCGCATACAAACAGCACCTCCAAGAATTGCGTGAAGAGCTGGACGAAGCCCGAGAATTCAACGATCTCGGGCGCGTAGAGAAACTAGAAGAGGCTATCGAGCAACTCGTGCGCGAACTGACACACGTCGTTGGCGGCGGACGGCAGTTCCGGGTAGGGTCGGCGGCTGAGCGCGCCCGGGTGAGCGTTGCCATGGCCCTCAAAGTGGTGATGAATAAAATTGCCCACTATCACCCACCATTGAACCACCACCTCATATGCACCATTAAGACCGGCACCTACTGTGCCTACACTCCCGACCCCCGCGTCCCAGTGGCGTGGCAGATGTAGCTTGTACATACCCACGAATTGCGCCCTTTGAAATGAAGTGCTAAGTCGCTTATACATGTATAAGCGACTTATGAAGCTGGATATTGCCGAGCGGCAGTCTCTCTTCCTCTGGGGGCCACGGCAAACCGGTAAAAGTACGTTGCTGCGGCTGATGTTTCCCGCAGCGCTGCGCGTCGATTTGTTAAACGCATCTGAGTTCCGCCTGTTGAAGTCGCGCCCGGAAGCGTTACGGGAGCGCTGCCGCGCGTGGAATCCCGCCACCGGGCCGGTCGTCATCGACGAGGTACAGAAGATCCCGGAACTGCTCGATGAGGTGCAATGGATTATTGACAATCTGGGAGTGCGTTTCGTGCTCTCAGGTTCATCGGCGCGGAAACTGCGGCGCACTGGACAGAATCTCTTGGGCGGGCGCGCGGTGCGCCGTGAACTCTTTCCCTTGGTGTCGACGGAGATTCCCGACTTTGACCTCGATCACGCGCTCGCGTGCGGACTGTTACCTCATCTCTATGCCAATGTCGATGCGCTGGAATTGCTCGACGCCTATGTAGCCGACTACCTGAAAGAGGAGATACACGCCGAAGCGCTGGTGCGCAATTTGCCCGCTTTTGCCCGGTTTCTGGAAGTGACCGCACTCACGAATGGCGAGATCGTCAACTATGCCACCATCGCCCAAGAGGTGGGCGTAAGCGCGGCGGCGGTGAAGGATTACTACGCCATCCTGGTCGATACGTTGCTTGGCGATTTCGTCCCAGCTTTTCGTCTCCGTCCGAAACGACGGGTGGTGCAAGCTCCGAAGTTTTATCTTTTTGATGTCGGCGTGTGTGGTGCCTTAGCGGGGCGTGGGGTGCTCCGTCCGCAGTCGGACGCCTTTGGACGGGCGTTCGAACATTTTTTCTGGCAAGAGCTGCGGGCGTACGCGCAGTATTCAGGCCGGCGATTTCTGCTCAGCTACTGGCGTACTTCGTCTCAGTTTGAAGTCGATTTCGTACTGGGTCAGGCCGATGTCGCAATAGAGATTAAGTCAGGCGAAGCGCTCGCAGACCGTCATCTCAAAGGGCTTCGTGCATTTGGCGAAGAATACCCGCAGGCCCGTCGGATCGTGGTCAGCCGAGAAGCGCATAAGCGGATCACGACAGATGGGATCGAGATCTACCCCTGGCGGCAATTCCTAGAAGAATTGTGGGGCGAAGCGATCTTGTCAGGACGAGAGCGATAAGCGCTCTGCCGGAATCGGCTCACCGTTCCTTGCTGACTTCTGTCTCTCCTCTCCGTCCCTACCGTTCTCTCTGTCGTTTGCTTACCTCACTCCTTCCACCTGCCACTCCTTCCGTTTCCCACTTCCCGTCGTCTGCTCTCGGTTCGCTGACCACTTACAATTGTCAGCCCTTTTTTTACGCCTTATGCACAGAAGGCATGCCCAAATATTCACCTCTCACCGCAATAGCAAAGGAGCAACGAGCATGAACGCGAAACAATTTCTCACAACCACTCTCACCACACTGCTCAGCACTGCTGCTCTCACCCTCAGCCACAGCACCGCCCAGGCTATTTTCTGTGGCGATACCCTCGGCCCTGGCGGCAGCCACCTGCTCACCAACGACTTGGTAGGTTGTAATTCGTCTGCCGGGCTCACCATCGTCGGGCCAGTCTCGGTCAATCTGAATGGGCACACGATTTCCTGCGCAAACGGGAGCGATACTGATGGCATCGCCATCGTCGGCACGCAGGCCAAAGTGACCAACGGGACGGTCACCGGGTGCAAAACCGGCGTGTCCGTCGAAGGGGCGGGAAAGCATCAGGTCATTCAGATCGCGGCCCAGAATAACGAGTATGGCCTCTTCGTGAGCAGTGACAAAAACCGCTTGGTCGCTAATACCGCAGACAACAACTTCGGCTGGGGAATAACGGTCGCCGGCGCGAGGAACTCGCTGATCAGAAATCATGTCTTCGGCAGTGCGCTGGCCTCGGGCTTCTTCATCCATGGTCTCAAAAATAAGCTCATCTCGAACGTCTCTTCTTCGAATGTAGGCAGCGGTTTCTACATCTGGTCAAGTGCCATTCAAACCACACTGTCGAAGAACGACGCTCAGTGGAATGTCGGTTCTGGCATCGCGGTCGAGAGCAACGCCGTCCATAAACTCCTGGGCAATACTGCTGCCAATAACGGTAACGTGGACCTGTCCGACAGCACCCCGGATTGCGGCTCAAACGTATGGAAAAAGAATATCTACGTCACCAAGGACCCAGCTTGTATTCAGTAGGAGCTGGAGAGGGTGCCGTGGTGCATTCTGGAAGGTGAATCGCCACCCACCTTCCACGTCCCCTCTTACTGCTCTCTCTCTGCCTCTGTCGTCATCCCTGTCTCTATCTCTGTCTGTGTCCGACCTAGACAATTCCTCACGATCAGGCACAAGAGGAAGACTAGAAGAGAAAGGAGACTCGCCATGCAACCACGTTACGGAGACGTTGCCGTCACCCTGGCCGATCACATTGCCACGGTTGAGATTCAACGCGGACCCAACAATTTCTTCGATACCGAACTTATTCGTTCGATTGCCGACGCTTTCGAGGATCTCGATAAGGAAGCTACTTGTCGCGCTATCGTCCTGGCCGCAGAAGGCAAGAACTTCTGCGCCGGGGCCAATTTTCATTCCGGTGCAGCAGCACGCGATCTACGCAGTACAGAAACCGGCAACCCGCTGTATGCCGAAGCGGTACGTTTGTTCGCCTGCAAAAAGCCTGTCGTCGGCGCTATTCAAGGCGCAGCAATCGGCGGCGGCTTTGGTTTATCGCTGGTGCCGGATTTTCGTGTGCTGTGTCCGGAAACTCGCTTTGCTGCCAATTTCGTGAAGTTGGGCTTTCATCCTGGATTTGGCCTGACCTACACCTTGCCACGCCTGATTGGTTGGCAGCGGGCGAATATCATTTTCTACACCGGGCGGAGGATCAACGGTGAGGAAGCTTTTGCCTGGGGGCTGGGGGAAGTCTTCACCTCGGTGGAGAACATACGTACCGCTGCCGTGGAGCTGGCCAAGGAGATTGCCGAGAACGCACCATTAGCCGTGCAGTCCACCCGCGCCACGATGCGTGCCGGGATTGCCGAGGCCGTCAAAGCTGCCACGGACCGAGAGTTCAGAGAACAGCACTGGCTGCAACAGACGGAAGACCATAAGGAAGGTGTTCGCGCCGTAGCCGAGCGCCGCTCTGGGAATTTCGTCGGGCGTTAGACAGGAGGGCAAACAGATGAGCGGCATTCTCGAAGGAAAAATTGCCTTGATTACTGGAGCCAGTTCCGGTATCGGTCGCGCCACGGCCAAGATTTTCGCCCGTGAAGGCGCGAAATTAGTGCTCGCCGACGTGGCCGAAGCTGGCGGGCAGGAAACGTTAGCAGCTGTGCAAGCCTTGGGAGCAGACGCTTTGTTCATGAAGACCGACGTGTCCAAAGCAGCGGACGTGGATGCCGTCGTTGCCAAAGCTGTGGAAGTCTATGGACGGCTCGATTGCGCCTTCAATAATGCGGGGATCGGTGGCAGAGGCGTGCGCACGCATGAGTACACCGAAGAGGAGTGGAACCGCGTACTCGCCGTGAACCTTACTGGCGTGTGGCTGTGCATGAAAGCGGAGATCATCCAGATGCTCAAGCAAGGCAGCGGAGCCATTGTCAACACTTCTTCGATTATGGGACTGACCGGCGCCATTCGCGTCCCGGCGTATACAGCGGCCAAACACGGTGTGGCCGGCATTACCAAGGCGGCAGCGCTGGAATACGCACGGCATGGCATCCGCATCAACGCGGTGTGCCCAGCGCCAATTTACACGCCGATGCTCATGGGTGCGTTTGAGAAGCGGCCTGATATCGAAGAACGCTACGCTCGCTCGGAGCCAATGAAGCGCATCGGTCAACCCGAGGAAGTCGGGGAAGCCGTGGCGTGGCTGTGCTCGGACCGTGCCTCATACATGACCGGACTGCCCATGCCCGTCGATGGTGGCTACATGGCGCAGTAATCAGTAGGGCAGAGTGATGCATGCCAACCTCACCAGAGAAGGACACTCACTATGATTAAATCGATCTTCCACATCAACATTAACGTGACCAACTTCGAGCGCTCGTTGGCGTTCTACAAAAACCTCGGCTTCAAGGTAGTGCTCAACATTGGCGAAGGTCCGAATCCGGCGAACGACGTTGGGTTAGGCATTCCCAACAGTGTCGCACGTGCGGCGCTGTTAGCGCTGGGCGACGACCCCCGCGCCACACGCATCGACCTAATCGAATGGAAACAGCCCAAAACCGAGGGTGCTGGCTATCCGCATCTCTACCACGCCGGCGCAGCCAGGATTGCATTGTTCACCAAAGATCTCGACGAGGAATACCAGCGGCTCAAAGCGTTGGGCGTAGAATGCGTCTCCGAGCCGGTCGTCATCCAATTCCCTAACAAAGCCGGAGCGAAATTCTTCTGCTTCAAAGACCCCGACGGGACATTTCTGGAATTGATCGAACCGTTTCAGAAGTGAAAAGCTGTCGGCGCAAAGCTGTGAACTTTCAGCTTTGCGCTGTGCAGTATCGGTCAGAATCACGCCACCCTCAGTCAGACTGCAAACTTGCCGGATCAGTGCAGACCTCAACCCCAAGCCGTGTGGCGGCATCGTGGGCGCGAGGGTCGATGTAGGGAGTTACCACCAAGCGGCGGTCGATCTGCCGCCCGGTTTTCCGTGCGTAGAAATCGGCTTTGCGGGTGAAGTAGTACACATCGGCTTGATTGGTGGAAGATTTAATCTCGACAACAATAACCTTCCCGGTCTTCACTACCACGTCGAGTTCCACTTGATCCGGCGCACCAAAGACTTCTCCAGTCGTATCGATGTCGAGAAAGCGCTCGGTCACGAACCCGACCTCTTGGAGAATTGCCCGCAAGCCTTCTCGGAACGCCCCCTCAGTTTGTAGCCCCCAGCGTGCGCCCAAGCCACCGATCTGCGCATTGAGGCTTTTCTTCAGCCCTTCAATTTCCGCAGTAACCGTTTTGCGAAACAGCTCCAGACCTTCCGCCATATGTTGCTGCGCTGTGGCCAGCTCTTTTTGCGCTTGAGCCAGCTCTTCGACGCGTTGCTCCGTGCGCTTCTGAGCTTCGGCGAGATCTCGGACAATCGCTTTCAAGTCGTCGAAGTCGCTTCGGCGCACCCCGAATTCTTCGCGTAATACCTCCACGAGTTGCGACACCGCAGGTTGCAGCTCAGGGGGAAAACTGGCGAAAATTTCGGCGAGTGTCATGCGAGAAAGTTCCTGCTGCCCACGCTAGACGCAAACTCTCAGCAAGGCAAGCAAA
Source organism: Pseudomonadota bacterium (assembly GCA_005804965.1). GTDB lineage: Bacteria > Desulfobacterota > Binatia > Bin18 > Bin18 > SYOC01. The sequence continues at coordinate 1,023 of SYOC01000041.1, read as the reverse complement.
GACGGCGTGCCCTATAAAATGTAGCGGGCCAGATCTTCATCCTTGACGATGGCGTCAAGCTTGTCTTTCACATAGTGCGCGTCGATCACGATTTCTTTACCGCTGAGTTCAGGTCCGTCGAAAGACAAATCTTCGAGCAAGCGTTCAACCACGGTATGCAGGCGTCGTGCGCCGATGTTTTCGGTGCGCTCGTTCACCGTCGCCGCGATCCGTGCCAACTCTTCGGCAGCGTCAGGCTGAAACACCAGTTTCAGGTTCTCCGTCGCCAGCAACGCCACATACTGCATCAGCAAGGCGTTCCGTGGCTCGGTGAGAATACGCACGAAATCTTCACGCGAGAGCGACTCCAGTTCGACGCGGATAGGAAAGCGGCCTTGGAACTCAGGGATCAAGTCCGAGGGCTTGGCCATATGAAACGCACCGGACGCAACGAACAGCACATGATCCGTGCGCACCATCCCGTACTTGGTGTTGACGGTGCAACCTTCTACCAACGGCAAGAGGTCGCGTTGTACGCCTTGGCGAGACACATCGGGGCCGTGGGCACCGTCGCGACTGGCGATCTTGTCGATCTCGTCGATGAAAATGATGCCGCTTTGCTCGGCACGCTGCACGGCTTCGCGCACGACGTTTTCCATGTCTACTAGCTTGTCGGCTTCTTCTTGTTCGAGGAGGTCCAGAGCTTCGAGCACTTTGAGGCGTCGCTTCTTGGTTTTTTTCGGCATGAGGTTGGAGAACATCTCTTTGAGTTGATTTTCCATGTCCTCCATGCCCTGCGGGGCCATCACTTCGATGAACGGCAGCGCTGCCTTTGTCACTTCGAGCTCGACTTCCCGGTCATCAAGTTTGCCCTCGTGGAGCATGCGTCGCATCTTCTCTCGCGTGTTTGTCGCGGATGGAGACGGAGGTTCACTCTCACCGCCAAATCCGGCATGCGCTGGAACCGGAGGCAGCAGCAAATCGAGCACGCGGTCTTCGGCATGCTCACGCGCTTTGATTCGGATACGTTCTTTCGCTTCTTTC